>NZ_CP016953.1:1777500-2077500 GCF_001708305.1 Streptococcus himalayensis | reverse complement strand
GTAGCAAGGACTGCACGGACATCCTCCAATTGAATTTCCCTTTGTGGTTCAGATTTTGGTGATATTGGTTCAGGAACTGTTTCATTATCTTTAGATAGGAGTTTTTTGAACTCTTCCACCAATCGAAGGTAGTACTTTGCGGTTTCTTCCATATCATGAATTAGTCTATTCAGTTCTTTCATTTTGCTCATTGTATTCTTCCTCCATAATTTTCCGAGCGAGTAGTTTTGAGATGACGCTGATAGCGATGAGAGTATCAGCTACGTCTTCATCAGGTTTGATGTATGGTTCGTTTACCATATTTGGTCCTCCTATCTTACTAAGTAAGGTTTTTATTAAATTTTCCACTTTGCAAGAGATTTTTTTAGACATATCTCTTACACATTACTAAGTAGAACTAAGTGATGTTTTTCCGTTAGATTTGAAAAAATTTTTGAATATCAAAAAAGTTTCCTGTGCAATTTAATAGGAAACTTCTATTTTTTTGAATAATTTTTTCTGAAAGAGCGGAAAAATTTGTCAGATTCTTACTTAGTAAGTTAAGAAGATATATTTCTAAAATTACTGCAAAAATATGGAGGGTGCATAATGCAATTTACCTTATCTCATTCTGGACAGACTGGGGTTCAGACAACCACGGTTTATCCCAATCAAGTAACTATTACTGATGAAATATCGATACAAACTGTTGCGCAATTTGACCATGTGGCAGGGCTGTTTTTAAACAATACACGCTCAAATACCAATTTCATCCAGTCGGACGTCTTGGTCATGGATATTGATAATGACCATTCTGAAAATTCAGATGAGTGGATAACTGTAGAGCGATTAAAAGAAATTTTTTCGGATTATAACTTTGCCTTGGTAACTAGTCGAAGTCATATGCAGGCAAAGGCAGGAAAAGCTCCAAGACCCAAATATCATATCTACTTCCAAATCAATGAGGTAACTGCTAAAGATGTCTACATAGCTATGAAGGAAGAACTCTGTAATCAATACAAGTTTTTTGATGATAATGCCAAGGATGCGGCAAGGTTCTTCTTTGGAAATCCTAATGCACAGGTTATATGGCATGATTCATGGCTAACTATTGATGAAGATTTGTTTCAAGCTGTTTCTATTGAAGACGAGGAAGATTTCGATGCAGACTTCTATACTCCTCCAAGTGGACCAATTCAGCAAGGAAGTCGTAATTCAACGATGTCTGTCTTTGCAGCAAAGATTCTCAAACGGTTTGGCGTGAGCCAAGAAGCTAGGGATGGTTTTGATGAGCAGGCTCAGAAATGTGTACCGCCACTTGATAAAGCAGAGTTAGATACCATCTGGGGTAGTGCTGTGCGATTCTACAACAGAACTATAAAAACATCTAAAGGCTACGTGGCTCCTGATGCTTTCAATAGAGAAACATTAAAACCAGATGATTACTCTGATGTTGGAGAAGCGGGAGTTCTTGCAAGAGAGTATGCCAATAAGCTGGCTTACACCAATGCGACAGACTATCTCTACTACGATGGGACGCACTGGCGTGAGAATAAGCAGCTAGCATTAGGGGCAGTTGTACACTTTACCGATGCTCAACTTGCTGAAGCGAATGCACTCCTGGAAACTGCAGAAAAACAACTTCAGTCTTCAGGTATTGATGAATTGACCATTAAGGCTGGAGGAAAGCGTCTAGAAAATGCAGTCGAAACTCCACTTCAATTGAAATATTTAAAAGCCTACCTAGCAGCTAAAGAGTTTCATAAATTTGTTATGAAACATCGTGACTATAAGAATTTGATGGCTGTCTATAATACAGCTAAGCCAATGCTTTCAGTAGAATTGTCAGAATTAGATAGTGATGACTTATTACTCAATACCCCAGAGGCTACCTATAATTTACGAAAAGGGATAAATGGGCAACAAGAGCACAATCCTGAAGATTATATAACTAAAATGACAGCAGTCTCTCCTAGTGATCAGGGAATTGGATTATGGCAGGAAACTTTAGCTACCTTTTTCTGTAACGACCAAGAATTAATTGATTATGTTCAAGAAATTATTGGTATGGCAGCTATTGGGAAGGTCTATCAAGAACATATGATTATTGCCTACGGTGGTGGAGCGAACGGAAAGTCTACCTTTTGGAATACCATTGCTCGTGTGCTAGGTAGCTACTCTGGAAAATTATCCGCAGATGCCTTAACCATGTCAAACAAGCGAAATGTCAGTCCTGAGCTTGCTGAGCTTAAAGGAAAACGACTGGTCATTGCTTCTGAGATGGCAGAAGGGATGCGACTTAATACGGCTGTTGTTAAGCAGATTACATCTACAGATGAAATCCAAGCTGAGAAAAAGTACAAGGATCCTTTTCACTTTGTACCATCACATACGCTGGTTCTTTACACCAACCATCTGCCAAAAGTAGGAGCGAACGATGATGGAACGTGGCGACGTTTGGTTGTTATTCCTTTTAACGCTAAAATCACAGGTCGCTCTGATATCAAAAACTTTGCGGATCATTTGTATGACCATGCTGCACCAGCAATTTTGTCTTGGATTATAGAAGGTGCAGAAAAAGCTATCAAAGCGAACTTCAAAACAAAAGTACCAACTGCGGTATCATCTTCCGTCAAAGCCTATCGTGAGGCAAATGATTGGTTAGGACACTTCCTTAGTGACTGCTGTCAAGTTGGTGATCAGTTGACAGAAAAATCAGGAGAATTATACAGTCAGTATCGTGCCTATTGCGCCAAAAACATGGAGTACACACGAAGTACGACCGATTTTTATTCTGCTCTTGATCAGGCAGGTTTTAAACGAAAACGGACAAGTAAAGGGAACTTCATTCTTGGTTTGAAATTGGTTGATGATGGTTATGATTTCTTAGATTAATGACCAGCATTTTTAGCCACCTTACCTCCACAAGAGAGGTGATGGACTATTTTTGGTGTGTAAGTCGTAGACTGAATGGTTGGAACTTATTTTGAATGAGGCTTCAGATAAATGCTTAAAACGACCAACATGAGTGACATTTTTTGATTTTGTGTAGGTCTATTATGGTCTTTTCTAAAACTATCCTATAAGCAAAAATTACTATAAAAAAAGCCTATAAGAGGAGTTTTGGAAATGACTGCACTAGACCTACACACTTCAATTTGACGAAAGGATTTAAAACGATGAGAGAAAAGTGCGTTGAGCAAGCCTTGGTGAAGTCTGTGAAAGCTAGAGGAGGCATTTGTCCTAAGTGGGTATCGCCATCTTTTTCTGGTGTGCCAGATCGCTTGGTGTTTTTACCCAAAGGCAAGTTTGGCTTGGTGGAAGTAAAAGCTCCTAACCAAAAGCCAAGGATGTTACAAGTGTCAAGACATAAACTGTTCGAGCGGTTAGACTTTAAGGTTTATGTGATTGACCGCATTGAGATGATTGGAGAGGTGCTAGATGAAATTGACATTACATAACTATCAGGTAGTCGCCAAGGACTTCATCATAGGTCACCCTAATGCAGCAGTCATCTTAGACATGGGGATGGGGAAAACAGCTACAACTTTGTCTGCAGTAAATGAGCTGATGTTTGACCGATTTGAGGTCACTAAGGTTTTGGTTATTGCCCCACTTCGAGTTGCAAATACTGTTTGGAGTGATGAGATTGAGCAATGGACAGAGTTACGGCACTTACGGTATTCGAAAATTGTGGGAACACCAAAGCAACGAAAAGTAGCTCTTCAGAAAGATGCGGACATCTACATTGTCAATCGTGAAAACCTCCCTTGGTTGGTGGAACAATGTAGTCCCTATTTCAAGTGGGATATGGTAGTGATTGATGAATTGAGTTCTTTCAAGTCTTGGCAGTCCAAACGTTTCAAAGCCTTTATGGCAATGCGTCCTTACATGAAACGCATTGTTGGGCTGACTGGAACACCAAGCTCAAATGGACTTATGGACTTGTTCGCAGAGTTTAAAGTCATTGACGGAGGGGAACGCCTTGGTCGATTCATTGGTGAGTTTCGTAGTCGCTACTTTGAAGAGGGGCGTCGCAACGGAAACATTGTCTATGAATACATCCCCATGGATTATGCGGAGTGTCAAATTCAGGACAAGATTAGTGATATTACCATTTCCATGAAGGCCCTAGATTATCTGGATATGCCTGAATTGATTTCAACCAAGAAACTGGTGCGTATGACAGAAAAGGAAAAAGAAAAGTACAGTCAGTTTAAGAAAGAGTATGTTTTGTCAGAGTTAGACGGACTAGATGTAACTGCCGCAAATGCTGCAAGCCTTACGAACAAGTTAGTTCAGTTGTCCAATGGAGCTGTATATTCTGATGATCATACGGTTGTGGCATTACATGAACAGAAACTAGATGCCCTTGAAGATATCCTTGAATCCGCAAATGGAGAACCTGTCTTAGTTGCCTATTGGTTCAAACATGACTTAGCTCGGATTATTGGTCGTTTAGAAAAACTCAAGGTAAAGAGTAGGTTGTTGAAAACTGAAGAAGATATTCGTGAGTGGAACAAGGGAAATGTCCCAGTTGGCTTACTTCATCCAGCTGGAGCTGGTCATGGGTTGAACCTTCAAAAAGGCGGTCACCACTTGGTCTGGTTTGGATTAACGTGGTCATTGGAATTATACCAACAAACAAATGCACGACTTTGGCGTCAAGGTCAGGAGGCTGAGACAGTTGTTATCCAACACATTGTGACTGAAGGAACGATTGATGAGGAAATCCTCAAAGCACTAGAAAACAAAGATGCACAACAAGAACGGCTGATTGAAGCTGTTAAAGCACAAGTAGGAGGAAAATATGGATAAGGCAGAGCACATACTGACGAATTACAATGAACTCAAAAGTGACTTGGCGATGTTGGAGTATCGTTTGAACCATTTCAAACCTGTGACAGAAAATGAGGTAATTGGTTCGCTAGTTTTTGAGAAATCTGATGAACCTAAAGTTAAAAGTACACCTACCAATCAACGTTCAGAGATGATTGCACTGAATTTTCGTGAGAAGATGATTCAGGAAAATGAGGAACTATTGGCGGATTTATCGCAACGGTATATCCGATTGGCTAATGACCTTGATAATTTTGAGATGGCTTTAAAATTTCTAAAGGGAGATTTATATGATTTTGCTCAATCTATGCTTAAGACAGATAGTAATTGGGATAGCTTGATGAGAGAGTTTCATATTAGCCGAAGTACTGTTAGAAATTGGCGACGTAAGGTCTTAGACCATATTAGGGAAGTTTATTTGAAAATGGGATTTTCTTTGGAAAAGTAACCTCCCCCTGACCTCCCCGTGACCTAACAGTAACCTCCCCCTGCACTATATGTGACCTAACATTGACCTCACTTTGTCAAAATTTGTGGTAGAATTGTAAGTGTCAAAAAAGATAAAAAATAACCAGTAATGACTGGATATATCTCCTCTTTAGAGTTAATATGTACACAACAAAAGAAGAGGAGAACAATACAATGACAAAACGCCAACAAGAAAAACTCAATGCCCTTTTAACAGAGATTGCTAAAGAAGAACTACTTGTTGAAACTTTGGAAAAACGTTGGAGCGACAACCTCGATTTCTACGATGTTTCGGTTTGGGGAATCAAGAGAGCATTGGAGAGAGCCTACGAAGCAGGCCGACAATCAGTAAAATAAACCAAAGTCTAGCCCAAGGGTTGGGCTTTTTGCGTGGAGGAATTATGATTATTTCTAGTGAACAAGTGTCAGTTGGACACCCAGATAAAATCTGTGATCAGATTTCAGATGCCATTTTGATGGAGTGTCTCAAGTATGACAAATCAAGTCGAGTGGCAGTTGAAACCTTAATCAAGGATAACCAAGTTGTTGTGGCTGGAGAAGTATCAACCAAGCACTTCTTTAACCTCGAAGGGATCATCGAAAATGTTTTGGAACCTTACGGCATGACGGATGTTGTGGTAACTAATCTTCTTGGTATTCAAAGTCCGGATATTGCACAAGGTGTGAATAAGGGCGGTGCAGGAGACCAAGGGATTATGTTCGGTTATGCGACAGATGAAACACCTGAGTACCTGCCACTTCCTTATGTCTTAGCAACTCGAGTCCTTGAGAAACTGATGTCACTTGGTCACCCCTTACTTGGAAAGGATGCAAAAGCACAGGTATCCTACGACTATGAGAGGAAACGAATTGATACCTTCTTAGTTTCCATCCAACATGCAGAAACGGCAGACCTAGCCAAAGTGAAACGAATTGTGAGGGAAGCTATGATGGCAGTAGCTCTTCGTTACCGTCAGAATCTAGATTTCAAAGTTTTAGTCAATCCAACTGGTCGCTTTGTTCTTGGTGGTTCATTTGCGGATGCAGGAGTTACTGGACGTAAAATCGTAGCGGATACCTACGGTGGTTTCGCACATCATGGCGGAGGTGCTTTCTCTGGAAAAGACCCAAGCAAGGTTGACCGTTCTGCAGCATACATGGCACGAAAGATTGCTAAGGATATTGTTCGAGAAGGGTATACGAAACGATGTGAGGTACAATTAGCCTACGCCATTGGAGTTGCAGAACCTGTGTCGGTGTATGTAGAAACCTTTGGAACTAGTCGTTACACCGCAAAACAGCTGGAAGGAATGATTCGTGAGCGGTATGATTTAACACCACGAGGTATCATTAAGGAACTTCATCTCTTGGATGTAGACTACACCAAAATATCTTGTTTTGGTCATTTTACGAAAGCAAATCTTCCTTGGGAGAAGTAAAATGCCTAGAAGACCAAGCACACCTTGCAAACAAAATGGCTGTCCTAACTTAGTATCCTATGGTCAGAAGTATTGTGAGAACCATAAAGCAAACCTGAAGCTGGATGCTAAGTCAACCAAAGCGAAAGGTTACAATGCCCAGTGGAACAAAGCACGACTTCGTTACTTAAAAGTTCATCCACTCTGTGTTCAATGCAAAGCCAAAGGTCAACTGACCAAGGCTACTGTTGTTGACCATATCACACCCCATCGAGGTGACCAAGAACTCTTTTGGAATCGATCTAACTGGCAAGCACTTTGTAAGTCTTGTCATGATAGAAAGACCAAGACAACTGACCGATATGTGGAGTATACGTATCGATTTTAGTTTTGGAGTTTCGTTCCAAAAGTATCTCATTTTCACCCTATTGGGGGAGGGGGATGAAATCTCTAAAACCTTGGGAGACTAAGACCGACGCCCCCTCAAACGTGCAATTTCGCAAAATTCGTAAGGGGCATACTAAAATCATAAGAAAAGAGGCTTTAGCTATTGTGAGAATTGATTTTGGAGTGGGGTAAGTATCGTTCTATGATTTATATTTTAAGCTGTTTTTGAGGGTGAAAATGAATGAAAAATTAAGGAATAAACTATTTTTAGCATGTGGAGGCAAATAAATGAACGATAATCAGCGTAGAGAGATTTGGAAGTTGCGGAGTGATGGATTTGGATATGGTGCTATTGCCCAGATGCTAAATCTGTCTCTTGGTTCAGTTAAGCAATATTGTCGAAGACATCCTGAGTTAAAAGGCCTTGGCGAACTGGTTAAAGTTCAGCTAGATGAAGGTGAACGTCTTTACTGTAAAAATTGCATGCAAAAATTACAACATGTGCATCAAGGTAGACCTAAGAAATTCTGCTCAAACTATTGTCGCAAAACTTGGTGGAATACTCATTCTGAAGAACACGACAAAACTAAAACTGCATATGAAGAATTGACTTGCCAGAACTGCGGCAGGTTTTTATCTTATGCCAACCCAACAAGAAAGTATTGTAGCCACGAGTGCTACATTCACACACGCTTTTACAAAGGAGGACATCATGACAACTCAACCAAGCATGGAGATTAAGGAACTCCCTTTAAGTAACTTAAAGCCAGCCTCTTACAACCCTCGAAAGAAACTCAAAAAGGGTGATAAGGAATATGAGAAAATCAAGCAGTCTCTTCTCAGGTTTGGCTACGTTGACCCTATTATTGTCAATAAAGATATGACGGTCATCGGTGGTCATCAACGATTGACAGTTCTGAAAGACCTCGAGTATGAAACGGATAAGTGCGTTATTGTTTCACTTTCCAAGGAAGATGAGAAGGCACTCAACATCGCTTTAAATAAAATCACAGGCCAATGGGATGAGGAGCTTCTCGCTGACTTGCTTTTGGACTTGCAGGAGTCTGATTTCAATCTCGACCTGACTGGTTTTGAGCCACCAGAGATTGATGACATTCTCTCAAACGTCCATGATAAGGACTTGTCTGAAGATGATTTTAATGTGGAGGAGGAATTGAAGAAACCGACCTTTTCAAAACGAGGGGACATTTGGCAACTCGGTAAACATCGAGTGATTTGTGGTGATTCAACCAAGGCAGAAACTTACGATCAGCTGCTAGGTGATAAAAAAGCCAATCTCGTTGTGACAGATCCTCCCTATAATGTGGATGTGGAAGAAACGGCTGGAAAGATTCTCAACGATAATATGTCGGACGGTGATTTTTATCAGTTCCTTTACGACATGTTTACTCAAGTGGAAAACCACATGGAAGCTGATGCCTCTATCTATGTTTTCCATGCGGATACAGAAGGTCTTAACTTTAGAAAGGCTTTCAAGGAAGCTGGATTTTATTTGAGTGGGTGCTGCATTTGGAAGAAGAATTCACTTGTCCTCGGACGCAGTCCTTACCAATGGCAACACGAGCCCTGTCTCTTTGGTTGGCGACAAACAGGTAAACACCAATGGTTCAGCGACCGTAAGCAGACTACCATTTGGGAATACGACCGTCCTAAGTCCAGCAAAGACCATCCAACCATGAAGCCGATTCAACTTATGGCCTACCCAATTCAAAATTCATCTATGAGAGGGACTTTGGTCTTAGATCCATTCCTTGGTTCAGGCTCAACCCTCATGGCAGCTGATCAGACAGGACGTATCTGTTATGGAATTGAACTTGATGAGAAGTTTGTGGATGTGATTGTCAAACGCTACATGGAGTCAACAGGAAATAGTGATGTGACGGTAGTCCGTGAAGGTAAAACGCTAACCTATGATGAAGCTATCAAAGCAATGGAGGAAAGTTTATGACCTTAACTTTTCTTGATTTTTTCGCAGGAGTTGGTGGCTTTCGGCATGGCTTAGAACTAGCTGGTTTCAAATGCATCGGTTACTGTGAGAAGGATAAATTTGCACGAAAATCTTATGAAGCAATGTATGATACGAAAGGAGAGTGTTTTCATGACGATATCACCACTATTGACCCAACACAACTTCCAAAAGCAGATCTCTGGTGTGCGGGAAGCCCTTGTCAAAATGTGTCTATCGCAGGAAAGCGAGCAGGCTTACGAGCTGAGCGAAGTTTACATTTGTTCATCTCATCCAAAGCCAAAAGGAAGAAGCTAAACCCGAGTGGATACTCCTTGAAAATGTTAAGGGACTTTTATCAAGTGGCGGGGGACGAGATTATCTCGACTATCTCTCTATCTTGGATGAAGCAGGGTACGACCTTGAGTGGCAGGTGTTCAACTCAAAAGACTACGGAGTTCCCCAAAACCGAGAACGCATCTACACTCTCGGACATCTTAGAAGCAGAGGTCGACGACAAGTATTACCTCTCAGCGGAGAAAGCGGTAGCCATCTTAAGCAACTTGTAGGAGGCATGCAAAGCTACCGAGTCTATGACCCTAGTGGGATTGCGACAACCCTTGTTGGTGAGGGTGGCGGACTAGGAGCTAAGACAGGTCTTTATTTGATAGACCAATCGCTGACTGAGCCAAAGGTAACAGAGGAAGCTCGTTGTCTTACTGCACGCTATACGGCAGGAGCCACAAAACGAACAGCTATGAATTCTGGTGTACTAGAAATCCAACCTATCTTGACACCAGATAGAATGAAGAAGCGTCAAAATGGTAGACGACTTAAAAAACAGGATGAGCCTATGTTTACCTTAACCTCACAAGACCGTCATGGTGTGCTTGAAGGGATTAAAGTCAGAAATGGTACAAAGCAGGGCTACCAAGTCGCAGAAATTGGCGATTCCGTTGATTTATCCTATCCAAGCTCACCAACTAGACGAGCAAGGGTGGGAAAAGGTATCTCCCATAATCTTTCTTGTGGTGGGCAGATGGGAGCTGTGGTGTGGAATGGACGTGTGGTGAAAATCAGACGGTTAACCCCACGAGAGTGCTTTAGGCTTCAAGGTTTTACAGATGACCTTTTTGAAAAAGCACAAGCAGTCAACTCAGATGCTCAACTCTATAAACAGGCTGGAAATAGTGTAACCGTGACAGTTGTATATGCCATTGGAAAAGCGATTCTAGCGTCAAAAAAAGAGTGAACCATTCGCAAAAAAGACTGGATATAAGTTCTCTTCAGAGGTAAACTGTACACAAGAAAACAAAAGGAGAACCCAGATGTACGAAACAAGAGAACAAGCCTTTGAGGGAATTCAAATTGAAACAAAAGCAGTTATACGCTACTCAAAAGCCACACAAAAAGCTGCACGAGAAGGCAGACAAGGACACGCTTGGGCAATGGCAGACATCGCAAAGATGGCACTACAATGTATGCGACAAGCCCATGAAGAATTATGGGAGTTTTGTAAAGGTCAGCCAACACCAGAGGAAATGGAAAAACTTGTAGAGGCAGAAGAAGCAGAACAAACTTTCAAAAAGTCGGTGGCTTCTCTAGGATAAGAACGAAAGGGCGAGAGCCCTTTTTCTGATGAAATGAAGGTGATACCGTGGTAGTTAGATGGCGCAAATCAAAGCTGAATTATTTGAAAATCTTTTCAGTCAAACGATTCTAGCGTCAAAAAAAGTCAACGAATGACTGGATAAGTGTGGCAACTTACGGTAATATACAGCTACCAAAAGAAAAGGAGTCACAATAATGACAAGAGCTGAACTTAATGAGATTATTGATACCTGCTTTATTCACTTAATGGTGATGAAGCAGCACTATAGTAAGTCACGAGAATTTGCCTTAGATGTGATTGAACAGGAAAACCTTAATCAAATCAATGACTTACTAGATGATATTACAAGTGGAATTGAACGAGGTGGTTTTACGGAACTAGAAGCATGCTGTATCTACGACGATACGGAATTTTTGTGGAGCGAAGTTTCCAAAGAGTTTGAGAAAGTAGGGTATTGATGGTTTATCTTGAGAGTATTCAACATCAGTATCCAAAGGGGACAAGAGTTCGGTTAGTTCACATGGATGATCCTCACCCAGTCCCAGTAGGAACACTTGGAACGGTCACTGGTGTGGATGATATTGGTTCTCTTATTGTCACTTGGGATAATGGGCAGAGCTTGAATGTACTATATGGAATTGACAGAGTAGAAAAGATATAGAAGGTTTCAAGGGAAGCCTTTTTCTTGTGCCAAAAGGAGGTGAGAACGTGGCAGTTAGAGGGCGGAAACCAAAGCCGACCAATTTGAAAATACTTGAAGGAAATCCAGGCAAACGACCTCTACCTACCAAGGAGGTTAAACCCCAAAAGAAAGTCCCACGTTGCCCCCAGTGGCTTGAAGACGATGCCAAGAAGGAATGGAAACGGATGGGGAAAATCTTGGAACAGATGGGGTTGCTGACCGATATGGACATGACAGCCTTTGCAGGGTATTGCCAAGCCTATGCACGCTGGAAAGAAGCGGAAGAGTTTCTTTCAAAACACGGCTCGATCATCAAGACTCCGAACGGTTATCTCCAACAAGTGCCACAGGTTTCTATTAGCCAGACGAACCTCAAAATCATGCTTAAATTCTGTGAACAATTTGGTTTGACACCATCGGCACGAAACCGATTAGCGACGATGGATTCAGAAGTTGGTAATGGTGATGAAATGGAAGATTTGTTAGGAGGTATTTTATGAGCTATCATTATGAACCAAGTCCTTTTATGCTTCCAACCTCACATTACGATAAGGCAAAGGCAGATAGGGCAGTAACTTTTATCAATAACCTCTCCCACACCAAAGGCAAGTGGGCAGGACAGAAGTTTGATCTTCTGCCGTGGCAGGAACAGATTGTCCGTGACCTCTTTGGAATAGTGAAAGAAGATGGCAACCGTCAATTCTTAACAGCTTATATTGAGATTCCAAAGAAAAATGGCAAGAGTGAACTAGCAGCCGCTATCGCTCTTTATCTTCTTTATGCGGATAATGAAGCAAGTGCCGAAGTATATGGAGCGGCATGTGACCGAAATCAAGCCTCGATTGTCTTTGATGTCGCCAAACAAATGGTCTTGATGAGCCGACCACTTGAAAAGCGTTCCAAGATTATGGGGGCAACCAAGCGCATCGTCAACTATTCAAACGCTGGTTTTTACCAAGTCTTGTCTGCCGAGACTGGCACCAAGCACGGTCTCAATGTCTCTGGTCTTGTCTTTGATGAAATCCACGCCCAACCCAATCGCCATCTCTATGATGTCTTAACCAAGGGCTCTGGAGATGCTCGTGAACAACCGCTTTTTTTCATCATCACAACTGCAGGAACGGATAAAAACTCCATCTGTTATGAACTTCATACCAAGGCTCTGGATATTCTAAAAGGAAGAAAGAAGGACACGTCCTTTTATCCAGTGGTATACGACCTGTCTGATGAGGGCGATTGGAATGATGAAGCTAACTGGATGAAAGCCAATCCGTCTCTTGGGCATACCATTGGTCTTGACCGAGTGCGAGAAGCCTATAGGCAGGCACTTGACAATCCAGCTGAAGAGAATGTTTTTAAGCAACTCCGACTAAATATGTGGACAAGTTCAAGTGTAGCTTGGATTCCTGAACACGTTTATGATAAAGGAAATATCCCAATAGACTATGACTTCCTTAAAGGTCGTGACTGTTATGCGGGTCTTGACCTTTCAAGTACATCGGATATTACAGCCTTTGTCTTAGTCTTTCCACCACGCTATGAGAAGGAGAACTATATTATCTTACCTTTCTTTTGGTTGCCAGAAGATACTTTGGAGCTAAGATGTCGTCGTGACCATGTTTTATATGACGTTTGGGAGCGTCAAGGTTATCTCAAGACAACAGAAGGAAACGTTGTTCATTATGGCTTTATTGAGAAATTTATTGAGCAGCTCTCTGAGATCTATCACATCAAGGAAATTGCCTATGACCGTTGGAATGCGACTCAAATGGTGCAGAACTTAGAAGCTATGGGCTTAACGATGATTCCATTTGGACAAGGCTACAAGGACATGAGTCCACCGTCCAAAGAACTGTACAAACTGATGATGGAGGGGAAAGTCCAACATGGTGGTCATCCTGTTCTCAAATGGATGGCACAAAATGTCGTCATGCGACAAGACCCAGCTGGCAACATAAAGCCAGATAAGGAAAAGTCCATTGAGAAGATTGATGGGATTGTGGCACTCATTATGGGACTTGACCGCTGTATTCGCCATCAAGGTGACGGCGGAAGTGTCTACGATGAGCGGGGAATACTTAGTTTTTAGTTGCAATCATTCCCTAAAAGGTGTACACTATGTATACACGATATATGCGTTGGAGGAATATTATGACGGTAGTAAAAACAAGGCAAGTTGGCAATTCAATTAGCCTTACAATTCCAAAAGAGCTAGGGATTGAAATTGGCCAAGAATATACTGTTTATAAAGCTAGTGATGGTTCTTTATTGTTTAGTCCAAGTAATGAACTGTTGTTGGAGAAAGCAACGGATGATTTAATTCGTGAAAAGTTAATCTCTGAACTTGGGGCTAAAATAGATAAAAATCTTGCGGATATTCAAGCAGGCAACTATATGACATTGGATAAAATTGAGGAGAGTTTGCTTGGATAAGTATCTAGTCAAAGTACCTAATGATATTTTTGATCAAATAGAAAGTATTAGGGATTACATCAAAAATGTGCTTCTAAGTGAACAATCTGCGGAGAATACTGTAAAGGAACTGGTAAAAGGATTACGTAGTCTTGAAGTTTTTCCTGAAAGGGGTTTTGATGCGGATGCTAAAGTGAACACTCAAATATCCCAAAACGTTAAAACTAGAGGCATTTTAGTAGCCAACAATCGCTATATTATTTTTTATTCTATTGATGAAAAAGAAAAGGTGGTGAATGTTTCGCATTTGTTACCATCTAAGAGCGATTACGCAAAACTATTTTTATAGGTAGGGAGTGCGTTATGTTGGAAACCATTCTATCAGTTGATTTTGATTCAACATTTGTTTCAAAGGAAAAGTCCATTGAGAAGATTGATGGGATTGTGGCACTCATTATGGGACTTGACCGCTGTATTCGCCATCAAGGTGATGGAGGAAGTGTCTATGATGAGCGAGGAATTTTGAGTTTTTAGTTGAATTTGAAACATAAGCATGATAGAATGTATTTACAAAATATCTTTACAAAGAGGTGATTCACTATGGCAAGCACACAACCCGTTAACTTTAGAGCAGATTCAACTTTTTATCAACAGACAAAAGAAATATTAGCGGATGAAAAGCTAACCTTATCTGATGTGTTCAATGCAGCCCTTCGTAAAATTGCGACAGGTGCAGTTGACCCTAAAGAGTTTGTCTCCAGTGACACACAGGAAACGCAGTACCAAGTTGCCTTTGAGGATTTGAAAAAAGAGATTCTGCTTGGTCATCAAGAAATTGAGCAAGGTAAGCTGACTTCTTTAGCAGATGTGAGAAAGGAATTTGGTCTTGGATAATCATAAACGTTACCATGTTTCTCTTACGGATCAAGCGAAGAAAGATTTACGAGAGATATACGACTATATTGTACTCAATTTCTACAGTCAACAATCGGCAGATGGCAAACTAGACCTTATTTTAACGGCACTCGAAACATTGGAAACATTTCCAGAAGCTTGTCCATTAGTTTCTAGTCGAGGCTATGGTGAGTTGACAAATGATGGTAAACGCTATCGTTACATGCCAATTGAGAATTACTTGGCCTTTTACTACATTGAGAACCATGATGTCTACGTTGCTAGAATATTGAGTTCCAAGCAAAATTGGGCTAAATTATTTAATAAATGACGAGAGCACTTCACGAGGTGCTTTTTTCGTACCCAAAATGAGGAGGAACTATGGGAATACTTGATTTATTTGGACGAAAAAGGGCTAGAGATAAACCACAAAATAGCTATGAAGGTCAGGATTTCTCCTACCTATTTGGACGCACGACCAGTGGGGAGAACGTAGATGAGTTTAAGGCCATGCAGACGACGGCCGTTTATGCCTGTGTGCGAATTTTGGCTGAAGCAGTAGCTTCGTTACCTCTTCATGTTTATGAGAGAACCAAGACTGGAAAGGAGAAAAAGACTGTTCATCCCCTTTACTTTTTGCTTCATGATGAACCCAATCCTGAGATGTCCTCCTTTGTCTTTCGAGAAACAGTGATGACGCATCTCCTAATTTGGGGGAATGCCTATGTTCAAATTATCCGAGACAGAGGTGGCAATGTCATCAGCCTCTACCCACTTTTGCCAGATAAGATGTCAGTCCACCGTGATGATACAGGTAAACTTTATTACAAATACCAACGACAGACTGAAGAAAATCCAAACTTCACGGAGAAGGGAGCTGTCATTTTGAAATCGGAGGATGTGCTTCATGTCCCTGGTCTTGGCTTTGATGGCTTGATTGGCTATTCTCCAATCGCCCTTGCGAAAAATGCCATTGGGATGACCTTGGCTACGGAAAACTATGGAGCCTCCTTTTTCAAGAATGGGGCAAATCCAGGTGGTGTCTTAGAGCACCCAGGTATTTTAAAAGACCCCAAACGAGTCCGTGATTCGTGGAATGCGGTTTATAATGGGGTCACAAATGCTCATAAGGTGGCGGTCTTAGAGGAAGGAATGAAGTACACTCAAGTTGGGATACCACCAGAAGAGGCGCAGTTCTTACAAACACGAAAGTTTCAAATTAACGAAATCGCACGGCTCTATCGCATACCACCTCACATGGTGGGGGACTTGGAGAAGTCGTCTTTTTCAAATATCGAGCAACAATCCCTTGAATTTGTCAAATATACCTTAGACCCTTGGGTGGTTCGTCTGGAACAAGCCTTCAAGCGGTCTCTTTTTTTACCCGAAGAAAAGAAAACGTACTTTGTGAAGTTCAATGTGGATGGCCTTCTTCGTGGCGATTACCAAAGCCGCATGAATGGGTATGCGATTGCACGACAGAATGGCTGGCTCTCAACGAATGACATCCGTGAGCTGGAGGACTTAAACCTTATTTCAGATGAAGAAGGAGGAAATCTTTACTTGATTAACGGAAACATGACAAAATTAAAGGATGCGGGTGGTTTTATGAAACAATCCATCGAAACTAAACAAGGAGAGGAGGAAGAGAATGCGTAAATTTTGGAATTTTACAGATGAAGGGGATGTTCGCACCCTTCGGATTGAAGGGCAGATTGCGGACGAAACATGGTTTGGCGATGAAGTCACTCCACAACTCTTTAAGAATGATTTACAAGCAGGAACAGGTGATATCATCCTCTGGATCAACAGTCCAGGGGGTGATGTTTTTGCGGCTGCTCAAATTTATAACATGCTTATGGATTATAAGGACAATGTCCATGTCATCATTGATGGCTTAGCCGCAAGTGCTGCTAGTGTCATTGCCATGGCAGGAACAACCGTATCCATGAGTCCAGTTGCCATGATGATGATTCACAACCCTTGGACAGTCGCTCAAGGTGAAGCCAAGGATATGGCAAAAGTGATTGAGATGCTGGGTGAAATCAAAGAATCCATTATCAATGCTTATGAGCTGAAAACTGGACTGTCAAGGGCCAAGCTTTCTCATTTGATGGATTCAGAGTCTTGGTTCAATGCCAAAAAAGCTGTGGAGCTTGGCTTTGCGGATAAGGTGCTTTTTGATAACCATCAGGAACAGGAGTTAGAGTCTAAGAGCTATTCTTTCAGCCGCACTACAGCCCATCACGACTTACTAGTGAAGATGCAGGCAAAACTGGAAGCCCAACAACCAAAGAAAACAATCCCTCTCAATCAATTGGAAAAACGATTGAATTTATTGAAATAAAAGGAGAATACCGATGTCTACATTACTTGCATTAAAAGAAAAACGTAACCAAGCTTGGCAACAGGCTAAAACCTTCCTTGACTCAGTTCGTACAGAAGACGGTCTAGTGTCAGAAGAAGATTCCAAGCGTTATGATGAGATGGAAACTAAAATCAATCTCTACAATCAAGAAATTGCTCGCTTGGAACGTCAAGAAAAGATTGACCTTGAACTGGCTCAACCAACCTCACAGCTACTGACCACTCAACCAACCACTGTCTTGAAGGATAAGCTAGCAGAAGATGACAAGAAAGGTGTTGCATCTGACGTCTATGCCCAAACATTTTGGACAAGTGTCCGTAAACGGAATTTCTTAGATTTGAACAATGCCCTTCGTGTGGGGGAAGATACCGAAGGTGGTCATCTTGTCCCTGATGAATACGAGAAAAAACTGGTTCAAGGCTTACAAGAGGAGAATTTCTTTCGTAGCTTAGCGACGGTGATAAAAACGTCTAGTGGTGAGCGTAAGATTCCAGTGGTCACCGGTCATGGGTCTGCCTCATGGATGGATGAAAATGGTCTTTACCCAGAAACCGATGAAGTTTTTGGGCAGGTGACCCTTGATTCGCACAAGATTGGGACAGCCATCCGTATCTCTGAGGAGTTGTTGAACGACTCTGTCTTTGACCTTGAGTCCTATATGACAACTGAGTTTGCCCGTCGCATTGGGACAGAAGAAGAAAAGGCCTTTCTTATGGGGGATGGTTCGAAGAAACCAACAGGAATCTTTACGCAAACGGATGTAACAGGTCCAACAACTGCTACAAAAGACATCACTTTTGACGACATGATTGAGTTGTACCATGCTTTGCCAGCTCCATATCGGAAGAATGCGGTTTGGATTTTACATGATACAACGGTTAAAGCCATTCGTAAGCTCAAGGACAACAACGGCAACTACATCTGGCAGCCATCAACTCAAGCAGGACAACCCGATATGATTTTAAATCGTCCTTACTACACCTCTACTTTTGCGCCACTTCCTGAGGCAGGAAAGAAGGTCATTGCTTTTGGGGATTTTTCCTACTACTGGATTGCGGATCGACAAGGTCGTACTTTCAAGCGTCTCAATGAGCTTTACGCCAACAATGGTCAAATAGGCTTTCTTGCCAGTCAGCGTGTGGATGGAAAACTCGTTCTTCCAGAAGCGGTGAAAACACTCACTGTAAAGGCTAAATAGCTATGGTTAGTCTAGAAGAGGTAAAACTCTACCTCAAGGTAGAACATGATGAGGAAGATGACTTGCTTGAGCAGTTGATGGAAGCCAGTCACCAACTCTGTGAAGCGATTCTTCGTCAAACGAGTGATTCAGACGTTCTAAAGACGGCAGTCCTTTACGGGGTTGCCTATCTTTATGAACACCGTGAAGTTGCCAATCATAAGGAGTTGAAGGAAACTCTTTACCATCTTCTTTTGGCAGAGCGAAAGGATGTATTCTGATGAAGATTGCGCCATTACGAGAACGTCTAACCTTTCAAGTTCGACAGATTGTGCGAGATGAGATTGGCAATGAAAGCTCCAAATGGACAAGACTGTTTGAACGTTGGTGCTCAGTACGACCGCTTGCCTTGACAGAAAGTGATGGCAGTGCGTTCAAACTCATTCGCAACAAGGTTCAATTCACCCTTCGGTATGAAAAGAAGGTACTGGAGTTACATTCACTCACAACTCACATTCTATTCCGAGGTCAGACTTACTCCGTTGAGTCCATTGATGGAGATAGTAGCCCTCGGCAATTGATTTATATTGTGGCAACCAAGGAGGAAACCAATGACTAGGATAGGACTGGATGAATTAGGGACAATCATCGCAAATGAGTTGGAAGAATATGTCAACCATACTACTGATACCATGCGTGAGGTGGTTGAGGAAGTAACGAATGACGCGGTCGATACCTTAAAAGCAACTTCGCCCAAAAAGACTGGCAGATATGCCAGAGGCTGGAAGAGTAAGGAAACCATCAATACCAATACAGCTCTCGCCAAGACCATTCACAACCGAAGGCCAGGGCTAACGCATCTGTTGGAAGATGGACATGCCAAACAAAACGGTGGTCGGGTTGAAGGGCGAAAGCACATTGCACCAGTAGAGAAACAAGCGATTCAGTCTTTTGAAGAGAAACTGAGAAAGAAGCTGTGAGGTTCCTATGACTCTATTAGAATGTTATCAACTTTTAAAAACAACCACCCTTCCAGTAGCCTATCATCACTTTGAGGAAGGCCATAGTCCCAGTCCTCCCTTTATGGTCTATCTGGTGACGGATTCCGCAAACCTTGGGGCGGATAACTGGGCTTATCACAAAGAAGTCACTGTTCAGATTGAGCTGTATACCAGTAAGAAAGATTTAGGAACAGAAGAAAAGGTGGAAACAGTGTTTGATAGCCACCAACTTTATTTTGACAAGGTAGAGACCTATATTTCATCAGAAAAACTCTATCAAATTACCTATTACATTACACTAAATGGAGGATAGAAATGGCTGAAAAGAATAAAGTCACCTTTGGACTACAAGATGTCCATTGGGCAGAAGTAACGAATGAAGGAGCAGATGGTGCTCTTACCTATGGAACGGTTGAACGTTTGCGTGGTGCGGCAGAATTAACCCTTGAACCAACTGGAGACAAGAGTTCTTACAAGGCAGATAATATCAACTTTTATACCGCAGAATCAAACGATGGCTATGAGGGCACACTCAAGGTAGCTTTACTCTCGCAAGAGTTTCTGACTCGAGTGCTTGGAGAACAGTTGGATGCGACAACCAACACCATCTCAGAAGTCGCAAATGCCGAGAAGAAGAACTTTGCGTTGATGTTCCGATTTGAAGGAGACAAGAAAGAAACCTTACATGTTTTGTATTACTGTTATGCTTCACGCCCTGCACTTGGCTCAAAAACCAAGTCAGGTTCTGATATCAATGAGGTGGAGCTAAGTTTTACGGCCAGTCCACGCCCACTGGACAAGGTGGTGCGTCGTAGAACAACTGAAGAGACCAGTGATGAAGTCCGTCAAAATTGGTTCAAGACTGTCTTTGAACCTCATAAATAAGGGAGAAGAAGATGAGAACAAGTATCACAATTGATGAAAAAAATTACGAACTCGCCACCAATGCCTATACACCAATCGCCTACAAAGAACAGTTTGGCAAGGACTATTTCCAAGATTTATTCTCGATGGTCAATAGTCAAGCAATCCTCGCAAAACTTGACCAGTTGGAAGAAGGAGAAGATTTACAGGCACATCATATTGATGTTTCTATTTTGTCTGATTTTGACATGACCTTTTTTCATAGATTATTTTGGGTCTTTGCCAAGTCTGCCAATCCTCGCATTAAACCGTTTATGGATTTCTTTCTGGAGATGGAGGAATTTCCAGTACAAGAGGTAGCACCAGTTTTGATGGAGATGTTGAACCAAGGGATGATGACTCGAAAAAAGCAGATGAAACAGAAGCAGCGAGCGAGGAAGTCTTCACAGTAGAGAGTTATTTTTCTTGTTGTAAGGAGACTGGACTTTCTATTGATGATTTAAAACATATCTCGATTGGAATGGCGCTAGATTACCAGACAGACTATGTGGAGTTACGAACGAGAGAAGAAGGAACTGAGCGTAGAGCTACTCAAGCAGATTTTGATAATTTCTGATTTTAGAAAGGAGGGACTATGGCAGGAACGATTAAGGGAATTACGATTGAAATTGGTGGGGATACTCAGCCCTTACAACAGGCCTTAAAGGGTGTGAACAAGGCGTCTAGCGAAGCCACCAAAGAACTGCGTCAAATTGACAAGGCTTTGAAATTTGATACAGGAAACGTCACTCTTCTGACCCAAAAGCAGGAAGTCTTGGCAAAACAAGTTGAGTCAACCAAAGAAAAGTTGGCAACTTTGCGCCAAGCTCAATCTCAAGTCGAAGCACAATTCAAGGCTGGAACCATTGGGGCAGACCAGTACCGTGCTTTTCAACGGGAACTGGAAACCACTCAGACTGTTCTTAAAAGCTATGAGGGTCAACTAGACAGTGTTTCAAAAACGCTCGCTGAAAACGGCACACAGGTCGAAAGCAATAAGTCCAAGTTGACTGCACTTCAAAGTGAACAAGCCCAATTGGTGTCTGAAAGTGACAATCTTAATAGTTCCTTCAAACTCCAAGAATCTGCTTTAGGAAGCTCTGCCAGTGAATCGGAAAAATTGGCATTGGCCCAGAAAAAGATTGCTTCTAATTCGGAGTTATTGGAAAGACAAATCCATAATCTTGAACAACAACTGTCTCTTACCAAGGCTGAATATGGTGAGAACTCTCTTGAAGCTAATAAACTTGAGAAAACACTCAATGAAACTAAAACAGCCTATAACCATCTCCAACAGGAGATGGAGGAAATGTCTTCTAGTTCTCATTCTGTTCAGGAAAGCCTATCAGAAACCAACAACCTTCTTAAAGCTGACCTGCTCATGGAATTTGGGGATCAATTGGGAGAGTTGTCCCAGAAGTTGATTGACTTTGGTGGACAGACACTTGATGCCTTTTTAGAGGTTGATGAGGGAATGGATATCATTGTCACAAAGACTGGAGCGACAGGTTCAGCGCTTGATGCGATGACAGACATCGCAAAGCGGCTAGCGACGGAGATTCCCACAGATTTTCAGACTGCTGGTAGTGCTGTTGGCGAATTAAATACCCAGTTTGGTTTAACAGGAGATGCTCTCAAATCTGCTTCCACTCAACTGATTCAATTCTCTGAAATCAATGGCAGTGATGTGACAAGCTCTGCGATTTCTGCCAAACAAGCGATTGAAGCTTATGGTCTTGAAGTCACTGATTTAACACGAGTCCTTGATACGGTTACTTATACTAGTCAAGCGACAGGTGTAGGGGTTCAGGAGTTGATGGATAAGGCAGTGGCTGGAGCACCGCAGATTAAGTCCCTTGGGCTGTCTTTTGATGATGGGGTGACCTTAATGGGTCGTTTTGAAAAGGCTGGTGTGGATTCATCAGCTGCTCTATCCTCCCTATCAAAAGCTGCGGTTGCCTATGCCAAAGATGGCTTGACCTTAAAAGATGGGCTGGCTCGAACGGTTGAGCTAATCAAGCAGTCTACCAGTGAAACAGAAGCTTTATCGCTTGCCTCTGACATTTTCGGAAGCAAAGCTGCTCCAAGAATGGTAGATGCCATCAAGCGTGGGGCATTCTCTTTTGAGGACTTGGCAGGAACAGCCGAGAAAGCTAAGGGCATTGTCACTCAAACCTATGAAGGGACACTTGATTCCATTGACCAGTTCACAAGAGCACAAAACAGTGCCAAATTAGCCATGGCAGAAATCGGTGATGCCCTCTCGGCTACACTTGCCCCCATCCTTCAGGTACTGGCAGAGCTATTACAAGATGTGGCAAGATGGTTTTCTGGACTATCGGAACCTGTGAAACAGTTTATCGTCCTTGTTGGAATCTTGGTCGCTGGAGTTGGCTTAGTCCTCCCTATTTTCATTGCCCTGCAAGCCGCCGCCCTAGCGATGGGAACAACGATTGTTGGCATGATAACAGCTGCCCTCCCAATTGTAGGTATGGTTTTAGGAATAATTGCGGTTATTGCCCTCTTGGTGGTTGCCCTCCAAGAACTCTGGCAACAGAATGAAGGATTTCGGACAGCTGTCATGGAAATATGGACGGCCATTTCTAGCTTTATCTCAACCGTGATAGAGGACGTTTCCAGTTTTATTATGTCCGTTTGGGGGCTACTAACTTCTTGGTGGGGTGAGAATCAAGAGTTGATTTTGCTTGCAGTAAGCACGGTTTGGACTGCAATTTCAGGAGTTATTTCGACTGTGATGGGGATAGTGGAGCCATTGATAAAAGCTGGCTGGGAGAACATTAGACTGATTATCACAACCGCTTGGGAAATGATCAAGATAGTGGTTGAAACAGCCATCAGTGTAGTCTTAGGCATTATCAAGGCGGTTATGCAAGTGATTACTGGTGATTGGTCTGGAGCATGGGAAACCATCAAACAAGTGTTATCTCTAGCTTGGGAAGGAATAAAATCCTTGATTTCCTTAGCATTAAATTTCATTGCCCAGTATATAACAACTACATGGACAGGGATTAAGAATACGATTTCAAATGTACTCTCAGCTATTAGTTCTGTTATTTCATCCATATGGTCATCTATTCAATCTACTGTATCAACGATTCTATCCAATATTAGCACAAGCATTTCAAATACTTGGAATGGCATCCGAAATACAGTATCTAGTGTTCTTAATGGGATTTCAAATACGGTTTCATCCGTTTGGAATGATGTCAAAAGTAGTATCTCTAATGCCATCAATGGGGCAAAAGATGCGGTCAGCTCTGCCATTAACGCCATTAAAAATCTCTTTCATTTCCAAATCAGATGGCCGCACATCCCTCTCCCTCATTTCCGAGTGTCTGGCTCTGCCAATCCGCTTGATTGGTTGAAGGGAAATCTTCCCAGTATTGGGATTGACTGGTATGCCAAGGGTGGGATTTTAACCAAGCCCACGGCTTTTGGCATGAGTGGGAATCGGTTGATGGTGGGTGGCGAAGCAGGGAGAGAAGCTGTTCTTCCTCTCAATGAACAAACCTTAGGGGCTATCGGACGAGGGATTGCCAAAACCATGACCAGTCATTTCCCACCCATTCAGATTACCATTAGTGGAAATACGGTGAGAGAAGAAGCTGACCTTCATCGTCTGGCGGAAATGGTAGGAGAAAAACTTTTGTATGAACTCGAACGCCAACAAGGATTGAAAGGAGTAAGACCATGATTCGACAGAATGCCTTAACGATTGGTGGTGTTTCCACTGCCAGTTTTCCCTTTAAGATTATCGTAGAAGATAGTCCGTCCATTACAGTGAATGAGAGTAAGACGCTGTTAATTGAACACCAAGGATTGACTGGTGCCGTGCTCCAAACCAACCCTCACCGAGGTGTGATGGAATTGTCCTATCAACTGTATTTGGTCAAGCCAAGTGAAGAGCAGTTGTATTCCTTTTTGAAACTTTTTCTCAAGGAGGGCTTTTGGATGGAAACTGCCAGTTTTACGACAATCCGCTTTTGGTGTTACAAGGCGCATCACAGCCCCGTTCAAAAAGACAAACTCGGTGTGTATGAAACCAAGGTGACCTTTTTGTGTCATCCCACAAAGTGGTTTAAAAGGACCGACGTACAAGCATTTAGGACAAGTGGAAGCCTTCGGTGTCAGGGTTCTGCCATCTCTTTTCCTAAGATTACCATTACTGGAAATTCTGGTGGTGAGACGAGTTTTACCGTTGGAGATGCGGTTATTCGCTTGGAACGCTTGCAAGAAACGCTCATCATGGAGAATAACCCCAGTCAACCTAGTTTTAGGACACAAAGAGGTCAGCCCATCAAATGGGCTGGCGATTTTATTTCCATTGATGCTGGAAAAGAGGACTCAGTTGGGGTTGTCTTAGGGACTGGTGTGACCTCATTGACCATTGAAACGAATTGGGGGTGGGCTTAGTGCTTTCATTATTAGACAAAACAGTTAAAACGGCAAAATGGCATGGGAAGGCACTTCCTGAAACGATAAAGGCCAGTGTCAAAGAAATCTTGAATGGGGATTTTGTCCTGACCTTTACCTATCCCATTACAGATAGTGGCTTATACAGGGAGTTGAAAGAGGACTACTTGGTTCGCAGTCCAGTCCCAGTATTGGGGCATCAACTCTTTCGTATCAAGAAAGTGATTGAAGGGGATTGTAGTATTGAAGTGACAGCTTATCACATTTCTGAAGACATTATGACTCGGCTATTAGCTCCTTTTAGGTGCGAACAAGTACCGTGTGCAACTGCTCTTACCAGCCTTGTGATGGCTAGTAAAACGCCTCTGGGTGATTTTTCCTTTACTAGTGATATTGTCAAACCTCGAACCTACACGGCAGACAAGGAACAAACGCTTTATTCCACCTTACTGGATGGCAACCATTCCATTGTGGGCACTTGGGAGGGGGAGTTGGTCAGAGATAACCTTGCCTTATCGATTCAGTCCAATCGTGGAGAGAACCGTGGTGTCATTCTTTCTACTCATTTTAATTTGAAAACGTATCAGAGAACAACAGAAAGTTCCCAGATGATCACTCGGATTCATGCGACCTCAAGTTTCAAACAGGAAGGTCAAGACGAAGAAACCGTGCTTACAGTAACAGTTGATAGCCCACTGATTACGCAGTATCCCTT
This sequence comes from Streptococcus himalayensis, assembly GCF_001708305.1. Taxonomy (NCBI): domain Bacteria; kingdom Bacillati; phylum Bacillota; class Bacilli; order Lactobacillales; family Streptococcaceae; genus Streptococcus; species Streptococcus himalayensis. The sequence continues at coordinate 2,052,245 of NZ_CP016953.1, read as the reverse complement.
CATCAATGAAGTGACCTATACCAATAATAACTTGAAAACCAGACAAGAGTTGGAGGAGTGGGCGAGAGCTAAGTTTCGCTTGGAGAGAATTGATCGACCAAAGGATACCCTTACCATTGAAGCTTATGAGTTGGATGGGCAGACGGTTCATTTGGGTGATACGGTAACTCTTAAAAGTCGGCTGCATGGCATTGATATGACCAAGAAAGCTGTCGCTTATGACTATGACCCCTTGGCTGAGAGTTATCGTTCGATTACCTTTGACGATAAGGCAACTGTTGGTACATCTAGCACTAGTGGTGGTTTGTCTACTTTGGCACACTCTCTTGTCGAAGGAAACAAGCGAAGTGAAGATGTGGCTATTGAAGCAGCGATTGAACATGCCAACAGAGCTTTTGAAGCGGCATTTGAGAAAGGCAAAGCAGCGATTGACGATGCCATCGAGCAAGCCCAAAGTCATGGAGAGGTGTATGCGGACCGACTAAAGGCGAGCCTTGATTCGGAACTTTCTGCCGTCAACCAACGAATGCATCAACAGGAAGAGGAGCAGAATCGGACAACCCGAGATTTGTTGGCACAGGCAGGGGTCAACACACATCTAGCCACAGAAGCCAAACAAAAGGCGGAGGAGGCAGAGACTGGGGCAAGAGAAGCCCTCAGAAGGGCAGAACAAGCCAAGGTTGAAGCGGTTCAAGAAGCGAATCGTTTCACCACTAGTGAACGAAGTCAAACAGAGACGAAGATTGCGACGGCTAAAGCTCAGGCTATTTTAGAAGCTAGCCGTTTGGTTGATGTAGCAAAGGCTCTGTTAAGTGGACAGTTGACCACAGTCAGTACCAGTCTCACCCAAACGAAGGAGGAGATGAAACTTCTTTCCAGTAAGCAGGTAGTGGATAGCCTAACTGGTAGAGTAACGAGTACCGAGACGACCATCACACAGTTAGGAGACCGCATCACGACTGACATTCGTCAGGTGGAAGGAAAGATACCAGTGAGTCTTGATACGGTGAATCTCGTGAAAGGAACGGATCAAGCCTTTGTCATGGGATACGGCATCACCAATACTAGTTGGGATTCAAGCGAGAAAAAAGCAGTTCTTAGCCTCACTCAAACTGGAGTTGAAAAAGCGAGATACGATGAAATTCTTCCGCAGAATCATCAGTTTTTTAGCTTTATTCCTCAAAATGGAACGACTTATACCCAGTCTATGTTAGTGGATACGGATGCTTCTTTCCTTGGGAGGAATGGTCTAGAGTGGAGCTGGTATACCTCAAGGGGGCATCAAACCACACCAGCTTTCATTCGGCAAATAGGAACAAATACCTATCAAATTTGGAGTACCCACACTTGGACCTTGACGAACGAACGTTTGCGAGCCTTTGATGTGTTCCATCTTCACCGTGTGCTTGGCTTTCGAACGAGTGGCACCTACCTCAAGTTTTACAAACCCAAGTTAACTCTGGGACCACTTCCTTCTGATTGGTCACCTTCTCCAGAAGATGTGACAGATGAATTTAGGAGTGTCAAGACCAGCATCCAACAAACAGCAAGTGGGGTAGAACAAGTTTCTACCAGATTAACAGAAGAAGCAGGCAAATTATCGACTGCAGAAACTCAAATTCGTCAATTGGTGAATGATGTGTCTTCGAAAGTTAGTCAAACGGATTTTAATACAGTGAAGCAGACCGTAGAAAGTCACACGACTAGCCTTCACCAAACCAATCAGTCTATTGCCCTAAAGGCAGACAAAGCTTTCGTAGATGGAGTGAAATCAAGTGCGGATGTTGCCCTTTCAAAAGCCAGTAACAATGCGACTCTCATTGCACAAACGAAAGCGGAGTTAAGGGTCGCACAGGATGCCATCACTCAAAAAGTGGCTAAAACGGATTTCAATACTTTACTTGGTAGGGTTTCGAATGCGGAGACAAGTATTCGAACACAGGCAGGGCAGATTGAGGAGAAGCTAAGCAACGTGCAGTTAGAACAGATTTTGGGTCAGAAAGGCTATCAGAATCTGTCTCAAGTCGAGACCTTGATTACGACGACAGCAGGAGAAATCACCACAAGATTAAGTCAAGTCGAAGGGAAGATACCGACTCAAATAGGCGGAGTGAACCTGATGCGAAATACAGATAAAGCTTTTGTGATGGGCTATGGTATCACGAATACTACTTGGGAAGAGGCTACTAAAAAAGCGACTTTGCGCTTTAGTTCTGGTGTCAGGAGGGATATCCATCAGGAGGTTCTACCTCAGAGTGGTCGTTTTTTTGATTTTGTTCCTACAAAAGGGACGACCTACACACAATCTATTTTTGTCGAAACGGATGCGACTTTTATCTCAGAAGGAAATTTTTCTTGTACTTGGTTCACTGCCCCTGATCGGCATAATGAACAGCCCGCAAAAATCAAAAAGATGGGAGATAAGCTCTATCGCATTTGGTCAACCTACACATGGAATTTAGAGAATAATCGCCTGAGAGCGTTTGATTTCTTTGATTTGCATAACGTATTGGCATTTAGAACGAGTGGAACGTATCTTTCCTTCTTTCATCCACAGCTAGAAGTCGGGACTATTCCAACGGATTGGCACATTTCTCCTCAAGAATTCGTCAGAGAAACCGTATTTCATGAAGTTCGAGACACTGTTTCAAATCATACTCGAGCGATAGGAGACCATACCAATCAAATCAGTCAAGTCATTCAGACGGCAAACGGTATTGTGACGAGGGTTGGCAGTCTTGAGACTAGCCGAGCAACGACTACGACTGTAAATGCCATCCAAACCCAAGTGAGCACTCTTGCAGGCTCATGGTCAGTAAGAAATTTGACCAGTGCAGGAACGGTATTGAGTCAGCTCAATCTCAATAAGGATGGATCGGTAAAAATTGATGGAAAGTTGGTTCAAATCACAGGGACGACCTATATTCAGGATGGCGTCATTGCAAGTGGAAAGATTGCCAGTCTTGATGCAGGAAAAATCACCTCAGGACTCATCGCTGCGGCTCGCATTGGTTCAGAAGCGATCACATCTGATAAGTTAAAAGTTGATCAAGCTTTCTTTAACAAGTTTATGGCAAACGATGCCTATCTGAGACAGCTCTTTGCCAAGTCAGCCTTCATTACCCAAGTACAGGCAGTAACCTTATCTGCCAACAACATCTCGGGAGGCATTTTAACGGCTCTAAATGGAGCTATGAAGATTCATCTCACCCAAGGAAATATCAAGTTCTTCACCAATTCTCCTTCCATATCGCGAGAGGTTTCAGGCTATCCCCATCAATGGGTTTCGTTTGAGACTGGAACATCCAATGGCAAGCCCTGTGGTGTGACCATTATCGGCTCAAACCGCTGGAATAATTGGAATGCCAATGATGGTGGTTTTGTCGGTATTCGAGCTTGGAATGGGGCAAATGATGACCAGATTGATATCGTTGGTGATAGTGTCAGATTAGCGAGTTCACCTTATACCAATCCAGATGGCTGGAACATTGTCACTCTTCCCAATCGCCTTTCTATCGATGCCCACCGAGCAGTGGATAGACCGACATCTGTCCTTAATATTGGCGATATCCGCATATATCGTAATGCATCCACCTATGTCAGTTTGAAGGATGTTCTTCAACAGTTCAATCATAATTTTAAACACTTAGTCAATATCACAGGTCGAGGCGATGTTCTTCTGACTTGGGATACCATCAAATAAAGGAGATTTGACATGAATCTAGAACAGATTAACCAATCACTAAAACTAACTATTCAAGAACTCGTCACAAAGTTATCTGATGAAATCACCGCTAAGAACCTCATTGCCATCCAATTGGTGGAAAGAGATGAGGAGCTTAGCCGATTGCGTCAAGAAAAACAGGAATTGACAGAGCTGTTAGAAGCTCATACAACACCTGAAGAAGAAAAAGGAGAAGAGAACAATGGCACTACTCAATATGGATAAGGTTACAGAACCCTTTAACTTAGAAACCGCTCTGTCTTATATGCGAAAGAACGGTGAGTTTATTCGATGTAAGACCCTTGAACAGGATTTTTACATGTACTTGGAAGAGGTACGCCGACCAGTTCTAAAAAATGGGAAGCGTCAGCTAGTGACAACAGAAATGGTTTGGGCCTTTAACCAGTGGGGCAGCACAGCCTTGACCCTAAATCTTTCTGACCTGTTCCAAGATTGTTTCTATCTCATGCGGTTTGATGAATTCGGAAATCCAGACTGGTCAGACCCAAGCCTTGAAGAGGAAAAACTAGCAGAAAGTGAGGTGGCAGATGAAGGAATTGTTAACGCTCAATAAACTCCTTTTTTCGATGATTGGAGGATTTGTCGGAAGTCTATTTGGAGAGTTGGATGGTATCTTGTATGCCCTCCTTGTCTTCATTGTGATTGATTATCTGACAGGGATTTTTGCGGCAGTTGTTGAGAAACAGCTATCCAGCAGTATCGGTTTTCGTGGCATCTTTAAAAAGATTGCCATTTTATGTTTAGTTTCAATTGGCTATTTGATTGATACAGCTATTATCAAACAAGGGGGAACGATTCGGACAATGGTGATTTTCTTTTACCTCAGCAATGAAGGTCTAAGTATTTTAGAGAATACTGTTCGAATAGGGTTGCCTATTCCAGAGAAACTACAAGCGATTTTAAAACAAATGAATGAAAGAGGAGAATAGATATGGGAAAACATCTTGTGATTTGCGGACACGGTCAAGGTCGGACAGCCTATGATCCTGGAGCGGTCAATGCCAAATTAGGTATTACAGAAGCTGGTAAGGTGAGAGAAGTAGCGAAGCGAATGGCGAACTATAGTGGAACTTCTATCGACTATATTACTGACCAAAATGTTTATGATTATCGAAGCCTTGGACGTCTTGGTAAGGGATATGACTCGATTACGGAACTGCACTTCAATGCTTTTAATGGCAGTGCTAGGGGAACTGAAGTATTGATCCAGTCTTCTTTAACAGCGGATAAGGAAGATGAGGCTATTTTGTCTCTTCTTTCGCGCTATTTCCCAAATCGAGGGATTAAGAAGGTGGATTGGCTCTATAATGCCAACGAAGCAGCTAGCCGTGGCTACAGCTATCGCTTAGTTGAGATTGCCTTTATTGATAATGAAGCGGATATGGCGATTTTTGAGAGCAAGAAGGAGGAAATTGCGAAAGGGCTTGTTTCTGCCATCACAGGAGCTGAAGTTAAGACCCTTGTGCCCTCCCCTCCCAGTAACCAAGGACGAAGCCCCAATTCTTCTACTAGCCCTACCTATCACGTTGGGGATCGTGTTCGTGTGCTTGATCATGCGACTCATTATCAAACAGGTCAGAAAATCACTAATTGGGTCAAGGGACGCACCTACAACATCCTCCAAGTGAAGAATGTTCACCAGTCCAGCAGCAAGAGAGCCTATCTGTTGGGTGGTATCAAGTCATGGGTGCTGGAGCAGGATGTCGCAGGCACAAGCCTTGGACATTCTGAACAAACCTATACAGCACAAAAGGGAGATACCTATTATGGGATTGCCCGGAAGTTTGGTCTTACGGTTGATGGTCTACTTGCGGTAAATGGTTTGAAGAAAACCGACATTCTAAAAGTTGGACAAACATTGAAGGTAAACAAAGGCTTATCTTCAACGAGTAGCCTTCCAACCAGTATGGCCAGTCGTGTGGTTGCGTCATCCTTATCTAAGGTTGGTCAGAAAGTCACTGTACCAACCAATCCCTATGGTGGGCAGTGTGTGGCTTTAGTGGATAAGATTGTGCAGGAGCTGACCGATAAGAACATGTCTTACACCAATGCGATTGATTGTTTGAAGAAGGCACAATCCAATGGTTTTCAAGTTATCTACGATGCTTGGGGAGTTAATCCCAAAGCAGGTGATTTCTACGTCATTGACACCGTAGGACAACCATTTGGTCATATTGGGATTTGTGTGACGGATTCAGACGGAGAAAGTATTGACGGTGTGGAACAGAATGTCGATGGGTATTCTGATCATAATCATAATGGCATCAACGACCAATTGGAAATCGGTGGTGGTGGAATCACTCGTCGTGTGAAACGAGTCTTTATGGCAGATGGCTCGCTCTATGATGCGTCAGGTACTGTGAAGCTTGGGAAAGTCATCGGTTGGTTTAGAATTTCATAACTCTTTTTAGAGCCTGGTGGAAACATCAGGATTTATTTTTTTGAACTTTTTTCTCAAAAGTGCGGAAAATTTCCTTTGAAACTTACCTAGTAAGGTAGGAGGGGAAAAATAATGTTAGTTATTTTGGACTAAACTATTTACAAGTTCCCCTAGTAGGTAGAAGGAGGAATGAGATGACCCCAGAACAACAATTTGCCATTAAGCAATTACGTCAAGATGGCTTGGGCTATAAAGCGATTAGCCATAAGCTTTCCATCTCTGTTAATACGATTAAATCATTCTGTCGAAGAGAAGGATTGATATCGCAAAAAACAAATTCAGCTAAGATATCATGCGATTATTGTCCGGTTTGCTCAAAGCCTTTGACGCATATTTTTGGAAAGAAGAAAAAGAAATACTGTTCAGATACTTGTCGCTTGAAGTGGTGGAACACTCACCAAGAGAAGGTCAATCGAAAAGCTTACTCTGAATATACCTGTGTTGGTTGTCAACAATTTTTCACTTCTTATGGAAAACAGAAGAGAAAGTATTGCTCGCACCAGTGTTATATCACTAATCGATTTGGAGGTTCTCAAGATGAAAAAGTTGTATCAGAATGAGCTGACTTACCAATTATCCCTAAAGCAAGCTCATAAACTCTGGCAGCAACAGCTGATTACACAAGAAGAATACGAGCAATTTCAGCAAATAATCCTTCAAAAATACCAGCCCTTTATTAGCCAATTAGTGGGCTAAATACTGGATAAATAGCGGATTTAGAGTGAATATGTAATCGGAAAGGAGTTGTATTAATTGAAGACAGTTACTAAAATACAACAGAGGGTTTCTCCCTTTCAATCAAAAAAGAAAGTAGCAGCCTACATTCGTGTTTCACATAGTAATTTGGAACATTCATTTTCAAATCAGGTAAGCTACTACAATGACTTCATTCAAAATAAAAGAGAATGGGAGTTTGTAGGAGTTTATGCGGACTTTGCCATAAGTGGAAAGTCTCAAAAGGAGCGACCTGAGTTTAGAAGACTTATTTCAGATTGTAGGAATGGAAAAATCAACTGTATTCTAACTAAATCTATTTCACGGTTTGGTCGAAACACTCTTGAATTACTGGAAACGGTTCGTGAGTTAAGACGTCTCGAAATTGAGGTTGTTTTTGAAAAGGAGAACATCCGTACTTTATCGGTTGATGGTGAATTACTTTTGACATTGTTAGCATCCTTTGCACAAGAAGAGTCAACCTCACTTAGCCAAAATATCAAATGGAGAGTAAAGGAGCGGTTCAAACAAGGATTACCTTACATTCCTCAAGCTATTTATGGCTACCGTTGGAATGGTGAAAAGTACATCATTAAACCACATGAAGCTGAAATCGTGAGAAAGGTTTTCACTTGGTATTTGGATGGGCTAGGTGTCCCATCCATCGCAAAGAAATTGAATGATATGGGTGAGACAACTCGACTAGGGAACATTTTCACTAAGAGTATTCTTTATGAGTTCTTCAAACAAGAAGCTTATTTTGGTCGATTGGTTTTACAGAAAACTTACCGAAATGATTTCAACCGAAGTCCAAAACGAAATACAGGTCAACGGACGAAATACATCGTAGACAATGCCCATGAAGCCATTATCAGTAAGGAACTCTTTGATAAAGCTCAAGCTGAAAAGAAAATTCGTTCAAAAGGACGGTGTTATCGGAAGTGTTATGACGATGCCTTTTTTAAAGACAAGGTCTTTTGTCAGCAATGCGGACGAGATATGCTTATTACAAAGGAGAAGAAGTTTGGGTATCGCTATAATTGTCGTACACGGCAACAATACGGTATATCAACTTGCCCAAGTAAAACCTTATCAGAGCGTCGTTTGGTACGGACAGTTAAGGAACAACTAGGAGATTATCTCGGTAGCATTCAAAAGGTTATGTTTGATTCTAGTTCAAATCAAGTCACACTCTATTTTGACGACGACAACATTCAAATACTAACACTTAAGCGAGGACAATTGAAATGAAGAAAGTCATTACCATTGAACCTGCTAGACCTGTTCACCAAGTAGAAGAAACCTCAGTATTCACTAGGCGAAGAGTTGCAGGCTATGCTAGGGTATCAACAGACCATGAAGAACAAGCGACATCGTATGAAGCTCAAATGAAGTACTATACGGATTACATTAACAGTCGTATTGATTGGGAGTTCGTCAAAATGTATTCAGATGAGGGGATTACAGGAACCAATACAAAATCACGGATGGGCTTCAAGGAAATGATTAATGATGCCTTGGATGGAAAAATTGACCTCATCATTACTAAGTCTGTTAGTCGATTTGCCAGAAATACTGTAGACTCACTATCTACTGTTCGGAAGTTAAAAGAGCACGGAGTTGAGATTTACTTTGAGAAGGAGAATATTTGGACATTTGATTCTAAAGGGGAGTTGCTCATCACCATTATGTCAAGTTTAGCGCAGGAGGAGAGTCGCTCTATTTCTGAAAATGTCAAATGGGGGAAACGCAAGCAGTTCGAACGAGGAAAGGTCAGTATTCCCTTTAAGAGCACTCTTGGTTTTCAACGTGGTGAACATGGGGAGTTAGTGGTGAACCAAGAAGAAGCTAAACTAGTTCGCTATATTTTCCATGAGTTTTTGACAGGTAAGAATTGTAACACTATAGCCAAGTCATTGACTGAGAAAGGCATTCTTACCCCTATGGGAAAGACTAAGTGGACGTTTGGAACGATTAAACGGATTCTCCAAAATGAAAAGTACAAGGGTGATGCCCTTCTGCAGAAAACTTTCGTCACTGACTTCCTCACAAAATCAACTAAAGTTAATGAAGGCGAGTTACCACAGTACTATGTTGAGAACAACCATGAAGCCATTATTGAAAAAGAAGTATTTGAATTGGTTCAAGTAGAGTTTGTCAAACAAAAACAACGCAAAAGTTCCAAGACGCTCTTTTCAGGAAAACTGATCTGTGAGAGTTGTGGGGCAGCTTTTGGTAGTAAGGTCTGGCATTCCAATAGTAAGTACCGACGAGTAGTTTATCGCTGTAATCACAAGTATGATGGGGACAAAAAGTGTAAAACACCGCATGTCATAGAAAATGAAGTGAAGCAATGGTTCATTGAAGCGATGAATCAAGTCATTGAAAACAAGGCAGAGATACTAGCTAATCTTGAAGCATTGCGGAAGGTGGTAGCTAACACAAGTGAATTGGATAGTGAGATTTCAAGGCTTGAAACAGAACTAACCGATTTGACGAGTGAGGTGGAGCAACTCATCAGTGACAATACTAGAACGATTCAAGACCAGACAAGCTACCAAAACACCTATAATCAATTGGCAAGTCAGTATGAGGAGAAAAAAGCCGAACTTGAACGACTAAAAGTTGAGAAAGCGGATAAACAAAAACGAGCAGTAAAGGTCAAGGATGTCATTGACACCTTTACTCATCAGCAATGTCTTCTTACAGCTTTTGACGAAAAACTTTGGAATACCATGGTTGAGCAAGTCATCATTACCAAAGAAAAATCAGCTATTTTCACCTTCAAGAGTGGTCAGGAAATTATCATTTGATTTCCTCATCACTCTTTATTTTTTGAAGAAATGAAAGCTAGAAAATGGCGAATGTATGTATACCTAGAGCGGGTCAGCTATTTATAAAATAGGCAATTTTCTTTGTGTAATATGGTATAATGATACTTGAATTGTTCTATTATGCACACCCTTTTTACCGCCTTGCACACCCCTAGAAAGGAAAAACTTAAAATTGTATTACAAATTTCTACTATTCGACCTTGACCATACCTTGTTGGATTTTGCAGCAGGGGAGGAAGTAGCCTTAACCCAGTTTTTGGAAGCTATGGAAGTAACAGATATGGCGAGCTTTAAAGCCTATTATAAACCGATGAATCAGGCTATGTGGAAGGATTTGGAGCAGGGAAAAATCAGCAAGCTTGATTTAATCAACACACGTTTTTCCCGAGCTTTTGCCCATTTTGGTCGTGAGGTAGATGGCAGAGAAATGGCGCTTCTGTACCAGAAATTCATTAGCCAACAGGGGCAGACATTTGAGGGGGCTGTAGAGTTATTGCAGGAGCTGACAGCTCTAGGTTATGAGCTTTATGGAGCAACAAATGGTGTGACCTATATTCAGGAAAATCGGATGGCTCATTCACCCATCCAACCTTTTTTCAAGGAAATCTTTATTTCTGAACAAATGGGGACCAAAAAGCCTGAGGCTCTCTTTTATGACAAAATAGCAGAGCAGATTACAGGTTTTACCAAAGAAAGAGCCTTAATGATTGGCGATAGTCTGACAGCAGATGTTCAAGGTGGCAATAATGCAGGAATTGACACTGTTTGGTACAATCCACAGGGGCTAGAAAATCACACTAGTGCTAAACCAACCTATGAAGTCAGCAATTATCAAGAATTGCTAACCTTATTGCAAGTCAATCAGTTAGGAGGAGAAAAATGCTAGATAAATCCTTGCATGAAATTCGTGTCTTTGAAAATTTTGAAATGGTCTCATCTGAAAAGGGTCATGTCGTGGTTACAACGGAAGTAGTCGAAAAGTCCTTAAATTATTATGGTTTTGCCCACGGAGGCTATCTCTTTACCCTTTGTGATCAGATTAGTGGCTTGGTTGCAATTTCGACGGGTGTTGACGCCGTAACGCTCCAATCGAGTATCAATTACCTCAAGTCAGGTAAGCTAGGAGATACCCTTTTGATTGATGGTAGATGTGTTCATGACGGCAGAACGACTAAGGTAGTGGATGTGACAGTGACCAATCAAAAGAAGGAAGAAATCGTTAAAGCAACCTTTACCATGTTTGTCACAGGTGAGCGTCAACTGTAAGAGAGTGACATTCAGCATGAGACTCCTATTTCTCCTTGCACTACTTAGATATTATTTGCTTAAATAAACAAGTAATCAACTGACTGCTGGGGGATCCTGTTTCTTATAGTTTTAAACTAAGAAAGTGATAAAAAAAGCCTATTACCCAAGTATTTTAATTTATGATATGATAATTCTAATGTTATTTTGGGACATAGGTCTCAAAAGCAATGTTAGAAATGGGAGGTTTTATGGAAAATCATAATTTTGAACAGGAAGGTCAATTTCAACGAAAAATGACCAGTCGTCATCTCTTTATGCTCTCCTTGGGAGGGGTTATTGGAACAGGGCTGTTTTTGAGTTCGGGCTACACGATTGCACAGGCAGGGCCTTTGGGGGCGGTGATTTCTTATTTGATAGGGGCAGTTGTGGTTTATTTGGTCATGCTCTCCCTGGGGGAATTAGCGGTTGCCATGCCGGTGACAGGTTCCTTTCATACCTATGCCACCAAGTTTATCAGCCCAGGAACAGGGTTTACTGTGGCTTGGCTTTACTGGATTTGTTGGGCAGTGGCGCTAGGAACTGAATTTTTAGGAGCTGGCTTGCTAATGGGGCGGTGGTTTCCAGCGGTTCCAACGTGGCTATTTGCGACCGTGTTTGCCTTGATTATTTTTGGCATTAACGCTTTGAGTGTGCGTTCGTTTGCAGAAGCGGAGTCTTTTTTCTCCAGTATCAAGGTAATAGCGATTATTATTTTTATCCTTTTAGGATTTGGAGCCATGTTTGGCTGGGTATCGTTTGAAGGAAAGCGCGAAGCGATTCTTTTCCAGCATTTGTTCAGCAGTGGAGCTTTTCCCAAGGGAATTTCAGCTCTTTTGTCTGTTATGTTGGCGGTCAATTATGCCTTTTCAGGGACAGAGTTGATTGGGATTGCGGCTGGGGAAACGGACAATCCTAAGGTGGCTGTACCGCAAGCGATTAAAACCACGATTGGCCGCTTGGTTGTCTTTTTCGTCTTGACGATTGTGGTACTGGCATCACTCCTTCCTATGGACGAAGCTGGGGTATCAACTGCACCGTTTGTAGATGTCTTTGACAAGATGGGAATTCCTTATGCTGCGGATATGATGAATTTTGTGATTTTAACAGCGATTTTGTCTGCTGGGAATTCCGGGCTTTACGCTTCTAGTCGCATGCTTTGGTCCTTGGCCAATGAAGGCATGCTTTCCAAAAAAGTAGTTAAAATCAATGAGCAAGGGGTGCCTATGCGGGCTCTTCTTCTATCGATGTTGGGAGCGGTTTTGTCCTTGTTTTCTAGTATTTATGCAGCGGATACGGTTTACTTGGCTCTTGTTTCAATCGCAGGATTTGCCGTCGTAGCAGTCTGGCTGTCCATTCCACTTGCTCAAATCAATTTCCGAAAAGCATGGGTAAAAGAACATCAGGTGGAGGATTTGTCTTATCGAACGCCGTTGACACCGCTTCTGCCTTGGCTGACTATTTGTTTGCTTGTGATTTCCATTGTGGGGATTGCTTGGGATGAGTCTCAGCGGCCAGGTCTGTACTTTGGGATTCCTTTTATCCTAATTTGCTACGGTTATCATTATCTTCGGTTTAAAAAATGGTAGGAGGAAGGTATGGGAAGATTAAAAGAAGCCTTAGAGGCGCGTGAATGTTTGATTTTGGACGGTGCTTTGGGGACGGAGTTGGAAAGTCAGGGATATGATGTGACAGGAAAGCTCTGGTCAGCCAAGTATTTATTGGATAATCCACGGGTGATTGCGGATTTGCATGATACGTATCTGCTAGCAGGAGCGGATATTGTGACGACTTCAAGCTACCAAGCGACTGTTCCAGGACTCTGCGAAGCTGGTTTGAGTGAGCAAGATGCCCTGCGAATCATTGCCTTAACAGTGACATTAGCGAGAGAAAGTCGCGATAGATTTTGGACAACTGTGAGCGATGAGGAGAAGGAAAAACGACTCTATCCTTTGATTAGCGGGGATGTGGGACCTTATGCGGCTTACTTAGCAGACGGCTCAGAATACACAGGAGCTTACGACCTCACTACTCAAGCTTATAAGGATTTTCATCGTCCGAGAATCCAAACTCTCTTAGAAGCAGGGAGCGATTTTTTAGGAATTGAAACTATTCCTAATATCGGAGAAACCAAGGCCTTACTAGATTTATTGGAAACTGAGTTTCCAGAAGCGGAAAGTTATATCTCTTTTGTCGCCAAGGATGATGGACATTTGTCAGATGGTACACCGATTGAAGAAGTGGGTGCCCTATGTCAAACTTGTCCGCAAATTGTTGCTGTGGGGGTTAATTGTAGTGCTCCGCATCTGTTGCCTGCCTTACTAGCGAGATTACAAACAGTGACGACCAAGCCTTTGGTTGCCTATCCGAATTCAGGTGAGGTCTATAATGGCGCAACTCAAACCTGGCACCAAGCGCCAGACAACTCCAAAACCTTGGCCGAAAATGCTAAAATCTGGCAAAGCCTAGGCACTAAAATCCTTGGAGGTTGCTGTAGAACAAGACCGGCCGACATTGCTTATCTTGCAGAAACATTAAAAAAATGAGGGTTATACTCGTCAACAATCAAAACCTAACGTCGTTCACTCACCTTGGGAAGTGGGACAAAAATCGTGATTTCGTAGAAATCGATTACTCTCACTTCATTATTTCTAGGTTTTTAGAATGTTAATTTATTAACATTTTACAAATTAGGCAACTACTGTGCTCAACGGTTAAATTTACAAAAATAACGATGCCAGAGACTTTTGTTCCAACTTCGTTGGAAATATGGGTTTGGGACAGACCAGGATGAGCGTGCCGCGCTCATCCACAAAAGAATGTAATCAGGGAGATTACGTATAAAGTTACGCTAGTTTTATCGATCACCTTCCACAATTCTCAATTGTGGAACCTAGTCAGATGTTGATGTTTATAGAGTATAAGATAATTCAAAAAAGCTTAAAACCAATCTTTCTTGGTTCTAAGCTTTTTCTCTATTGAAAGGTCACACAAACACCTTCTGGAATGGTAAAGTCGTGAGAGAGTTCTGTGAGGTGACCAGTTTTTACATCGCGGGCAAAAACGGTGGCATTATCAGAGTCTTGATGAACAGCGATGAGATGATTTTGGTCAGGACTGAGATTAAAATCACGCGGATTTTTCCCATTGGTTGGGACAATTTCGAGTAAGGAGAGGCTTCCATCGGATAAAATCTCATAGACCGCAATCGAATCGTGTCCGCGATTGGAACCGTAGAGGAATTTTCCATCTTTAGAGAGACGAATGGCTGCAGTTCCATTGAAGCCTGTATAGTCACTCGGTAGAGTGGAGATGGTTTGCAGATGCTCAAACTCTCCGATACCATCATAGATGAGCACTTCGATAGTAGAGTTCAATTCGCAGATGAGGTAGGCAATTTTATAATGGGGATGAAAGGCAAGGTGGCGAGGTCCAGCCCCACTTTGGGACTTGTAGTGAGCTAGTGCGGTTAGTTTGCCATCTGCACTCACATCATAAGTGACAACCTGATCAGTCCCTAAGTCACAGGTTACCAAGTATTGGTCAGGTGTCAAATCTGTAAAGTGAACGTGAGGACTAGCCTGATTTTCGTGGGGGCCAGAGCCAGTGTGGCTCACTGCATCTGCAAGGCTCAAAGAGCCATCTTCTGCACGTTTGTAGACCAGGGCTTGTCCTTTGTGGTAGTTGGCACCATAAACAAGGTTTCTAGGTTCATCAACGGCAACATAGCAAAGAGGAGCACCTTCTGCAAGGACGTGGTTGATGAGCTGTCCTGTTTGGTCAAAGGCTGCGATTCCTCCTTGACTGTCCTTTGCACCCACGCTATACAATCGCCCTTTTTGGTCAAAGGCAAGATAGGTCGGACTTGGTTCCTGAGCAAAGACTTGGAGGTTGGATAGTTGTCCTGTTTCAGGATTGAAATCCGCTTGATAGACTCCTTGGGATGTGCGACGGGTATAGGTTCCAAAATAAATAGTTTCCATGTTTAGTCACCTCAACAGTTGATTAGTCTTATTATACCATAAATAGGGCTTATTTTTCTTCTAAAAAACAGATAAAACATAGATGACTGCTTAGGCAGAAAGAGAGGCTATTTTTTACAAACAATTTTTAGAAGTCGTCTCCTGTTTTTAAAAGGATTTTTTCATGCGAAGAACAACCAAAAGTGTGATAAGTTCTCCTGTTTTTTAGAGCAATTTTTCCTAAAATATGTTACAATAAACAGAATAAGTAGAAAGGAACTTGCTATGGAACAGCAGAAGAAAGATTTTAGTTTATCCTGGTTTTTCCGGTGGTTTTTAGACAATAAAGCCATCACCGTTTTTCTTGTCACCCTCTTGTTGGGCTTGAATATCTATCTTTTAAGCAAGATTAGTTTTATTTTTGGGCCGGTCATTGAATTTTTAGGCGTGATTATGCTACCAGTGATTCTCTCAGGACTACTTTATTATCTCCTCAATCCTATTGTGGATTGGTTGGAGAGTCACAAGATGGAGCGTCTCTGGGCGATTGTCTTGGTCTTTATCATGATTGGTTTGTTGTTGATTTGGGGCTTGGCAGTTGCGATTCCTAGCCTTCAGTATCAAATTATCAGTTTTTCAAGAAATGTCCCTACCTATGTCAAGAAAATCAACGAGATGGTGAATGATTTACTGGCCAATCGGATTTCAGATGATTTGAAACCGCAGTTGGAAGAGTTAAGCTATACCCTCTCTTCTCAGGTGACGACCTGGGCCAGCAATTTCTCTGCTAAGGCAGTCAATTGGGCCAGCAGTTTCATTAGTGCGGCATCCCAAATTATTGTCGCTGTGATTATCATGCCTTTCTTGCTCTTTTACCTCTTGCGAGATGGCAAGGGCCTAAAAGCCTATGTCACCCAATTTTTACCGACCAAATTGCGGCAGCCAGTTGGGGAGGTGCTCTCTGAAGTCAATACCCAGTTATCCAATTATGTTCGTGGGCAGGTGACAGTGGCGATTATCGTTGCAGGTATGTTTATCCTCTTCTTTAAAATTATCGGCTTGCGTTATGCGGTGACCTTGGGGGTAACGGCAGGAATTCTCAACTTGGTCCCTTATCTGGGAAGTTTTCTTGCCATGCTTCCTGCTTTAGTCTTGGGTTTGATTGCTGGACCTGTTATGTTAGCAAAAGTAGTTGCGGTCTTTATCATAGAGCAGACTATCGAGGGACGGTTTGTTTCCCCCTTGGTGCTAGGAAGCCAACTCAACATCCATCCAATTAACATTCTCTTTGTACTGTTGACGGCGGGTTCTATGTTTGGAATTTGGGGCGTTTTATTAGGAATTCCGGTATATGCCTGTGCCAAGGTGGTTATCGCAGCTCTTTTCCACTGGTATCAAAAGGTCAGCGGACTTTATGAGGAAGAAGGAGATAGTTGTGAACAATAGTGAAAATATGCTGATTTCACTGGAGCAGCAAGATCTGAAACAGGCTCAAGCCCATTTTGAAAAGGCCTTGTTAACAGATGATGAAAATGTTTTGTTTGATTTGGCTCAATATTTGGAAAGTATCGGCTTTTTTCCACAGGCAAAACGAGCCTATGAACAGGTGGCTGAAGCCTTTCCCCAAGCCTTTCTCAGTCTTGCTAGCATTGCCAGTGAAGATGGAGATATCGAGGAGGCTTTCGGTTATCTGGAGGAAATTGCTCCAGAGAGTGACTGGTATCCTGCTAGCCTAGTCATCAAAGCAGATCTCTATCAAATGGAGGGATTACCAGATGTTGCACGGGAAAAGCTGGAAGTAGCCTATCAATTAAGCCAAGACCCTTTAATCTTGCTAGGACTTGCGGAGATAGAGGTAGAATTAGAGGATTTTGCTCAGGCAATCAAAGCCTATGCCAGTCTTGATAATCGCAAGATTTATGAGCAAACGGGGATTTCGACCTACCAGCGGATTGGGTGGTGCTATGCTCAGCTTGGCAAGCTAGAGGTTGCGATTGAGTTTTTAGAAAAAGCCTTGGAGTTGGCATACGAAGATCAGACAGCCTTGGAATTGGCCTTGATTTTGGTCGAGCAAGGCGAATATCAACGCGCCTTGATGTACTTTAAGCAATTGGACACTCTGTCACAGGACTATGAGGGTTACGAGTATGGCTATGCCCTGGCTCTTCATGCTGAGCACCAAACGAAGGAAGCCTTAGTGATTGCCCAGCAGGGCTTGTTGAAAAATCCCTTTGAAACTCGGCTATCTCTCCTGGCTTCTCAGTATGCCTATGAATTACATGATGAAGCGGGTGCAGAAAACTATCTCTTAGACGCTTTGAAAGACGCAGTGGAGCAGGAAGATTTGCTCCTGCGTCTGACCAATCTGTATCTGGAACAAGAACGATTTGAAGATGTTTTAGCGTTTGTCTCAGATGAGATTGACAGTTCTCTGACCAAATGGAATCTAGCTCGTGCCTATCAAGGCTTGGAAAAAGAGGAAGAAGCCCTGCTCCTTTATCGGGAGATTTCGCAAGACATGAAAGACAATCCTGAATTTTTAGAAGCCTATAGTTACCTGCTTCGAGAATTAGGTTATTTGACTAAAGCGAAGGAAACAGCTAAGAGCTATCTCAAGCTCGTGCCAGATGACCCTGCTATGGTGGATTTCTATCATTCCTTAGAAGAATAAAAGGAGTGGGACAAACCAGTCTCTTGGCTATTTTTTAGCGAGTTTCTAGCTAAGTATAGCAAAAGGGAAGATTAGCTGAAAATATGGTATACTAAGGGAAAATGAGTTAGAAAAGAGAGCGGAAATGTCAGAGCCAGTAAAATTATTTCAATACAATACCTTAGGAGCCCTTATGGCAGGTCTTTATGGCGGAAGCATGACCATCGGCGAATTATTGGAGCATGGGGATTTGGGGCTAGGGACTTTGGATTCGATTGATGGAGAATTGATTATTTTAGATGGCAAAGCCTATCAAGCCAAAAGTTCTGCTCAAGCCCCTGAAGTGATTGAGGTGGCTGATGATGTTATGGTTCCTTACGCAGCTGTGGTTCCTCATCAGGCGGAAGTGATTTTTCGCCAACGTTTTGAGATGACAAATCAAGAACTGGAAAAGCGCATTGAGTCCTATTATGACGGGGAAAATCTCTTTCGCTCGATTAAAATTCATGGACGATTTAAGCACATGCATGTACGCATGATTCCTAAATCGACCTCTGAGCGCAAATTTGCTGAAGTGGCAGTCCATCAGCCAGAGTATCGAGCAGAGGATTTGATGGGAACGATTGTGGGCTTCTGGACGCCGGAGATTTTCCATGGGGTGAGCCTTGCAGGTTATCATCTCCACTTCATCTCAGATGACTTGTCTTTTGGAGGCCATGTGATGGATTATACGATTGAAGAAGGTATAGTAGAGTTGGGAGCAGTTGATCAGCTCGACCAGCGTTTCCCTGTCCAAGACCGTAAATACCTCTTTGCCAAGTTTAATGTGAATGAAGTCAAGGAAGACATGGAAAGGGCAGAATAACCCCAACTATTCCAACAGAACTTTTGCTTGTAGAGTTTAGGCTCATGCTAACAGTCATTTTGGGTTAGTTTTATTTCCCTATACAGTTTATGAGAGGAATTCTGAGGCGTGAAAAACAGTCATTCTGTCAATCAACTACTGCCTCAAACGATGTTTCCAACTGTGATAGAAAGATCCTTGTCTTATGACAGGGCTTTTTTCTACCATTTGTCAAGCATACCAAGGCTTTACAGCGAAAATACTTTGAGGACAGTCGCTAAATGTCGGTTATTGTCCTCTTTTTCTGTGCCAAGAAGCGATAAAAGTGCATACAAAAGGAACATCTTATCTAGCCTTTTTATGTTGAAAATAGATGTTGGGCATTGGTCGGGGAGGAGCTTGAAAAGTCCATAGTAGCGGTCTTTTTCTTTTTTTGCTATAATGGTCAATGAATGAAAAGAGGATAGTGTACATGATTTATTTAGATAATGCGGCGACCACGCGTCCTTATCCTGAGGCTCTTGCAACCTATACAGAAGTTGCTTCAAAAATTTGGGGGAACCCATCCAGTTTACATCAGCTGGGGAGCCAGGCAAGCCGAATTTTACAGGCTTCTAGGAAGCAAATTGCAGACCTTATAGGTGTTCTGCCACAGGAAATTTTTTTTACTTCTGGTGGGACAGAAGGGGATAATTGGGTTATCAAGGGTGTTGCTTTTGAAAAGGAGCAGTTTGGCAAGCATATCATTGTGTCTGATATTGAACATCCTGCGGTTAAGGAATCTGCACTTTGGCTGAAAACACAAGGATATGAAGTGGATTTTGCCCCTGTTGATCAGCAAGGTTTTGTCGATGTGGAGAAACTGGCAACCTTACTACGCCCAGATACAATCTTGGTCTCCGTTATGGCAGTCAATAATGAGATTGGCTCGATTCAGCCCATTCAGACTATTTCGGATTTACTAAAAGATAAACCAACGATTTCCTTTCATGTAGATGCCGTACAGGCCTTGGCTAAGATTCCAACAGCTACCTATTTAACGGATCGTGTTGATTTTGCCACTTTTTCCAGCCATAAATTTCATGGTCTTCGAGGTGTCGGCTTTGCTTACATTAAAAATGGAAAGAAAATTACCCCTCTGCTAACAGGTGGTGGGCAGGAAACAGATAAGCGTTCCACAACTGAAAATTTAGCAGGGATTGCAGCAACAGCTAAAGCTCTTCGACTAGCAATGGAGCGGCAGGAAGAATTTACCCACAAAACTAGTCAGATGAAGCAAGTATTGCTCCAAGGACTGTCCGCCTATGAAGATATTCGAATTTTCTCCGGTCAAGACCAGTTTGCCCCGCATATTCTGACCTTTGGTCTCAAAGGAGTTCGGGGAGAGGTCCTAGTTCATGCCTTTGAGGAGTATGGTATCTATGTTTCAACGACCTCAGCTTGCTCATCTAAGGCAGGAAAACCTGCTGGAACGCTCTTATCCATGGGGATTCAATCTCAGCTTGCAACAACAGCCGTTCGCATGAGTTTGGATTTAGAAAATGATATGAGCCAAATAGAGCAGGTACTGACGACCTTTAAAATCATTTATGAACAAACGAAAAAAGTAAGATAGAAAGAGAAACTATGCAGTATTCAGAAATTATGATTCGCTACGGAGAATTGTCTACCAAGGGCAAAAATCGGATGCGCTTTATCAACAAACTCAGAAATAATATTCAGGATGTCTTATCCATTTATCCAGCAGTCAAGGTCATGGCAGATCGCGATCGGGCCCATGTTTATCTCCATGGAACCGACTACAAGCCAGTCGCAGAAAGCCTCAAACAGATTTTTGGGATTCAAAATTTTTCACCGTCTTACAAGATTGAGAAATCTGTTCCAGCCTTGATTGCTGCGGTGCAAGAAATTATGACGGACATCTACCAAGAAGGAATGACGTTTAAGGTCTCTAGCAAGCGGAGCGACCATGGCTTTGAACTGGATAGCCGTGAACTCAATCAAACCTTGGGAAATGCCGTTTTTGATGCGATTCCCCATGTTCAAGTCAAAATGAAAGCTCCAGATATTGAGTTGCGAGTGGAGATTCGTTCAGAAGCAGCCTATATTTCCTATGAAACCATTCGTGGAGCAGGGGGCTTGCCTGTCGGAACATCTGGCAAGGGCATGCTCATGTTGTCTGGAGGAATTGATTCGCCAGTAGCTGGTTACTTAGCCCTTAAACGCGGTGTAGATATTGAAGCAGTGCATTTTGCCAGTCCTCCTTATACCAGTCCAGGTGCACTGAAAAAGGCGCAGGATTTGACACGAAAATTGACCAAGTTTGGTGGAAATATCCAATTTATCGAGGTTCCATTTACAGAAATTCAAGAAGAAATTAAGGCAAAAGCGCCTGAAGCTTATCTTATGACCTTGACGCGTCGTTTCATGATGCGGATTACCGATCGAATTCGAGAAGAACGTGGTGGTCTTGTGATTATCAATGGGGAAAGCCTAGGACAAGTGGCTAGTCAGACCTTGGAAAGTATGCAGGCCATTAATGCTGTGACCAATACCCCTGTCATCCGTCCTGTTGTGACCATGGACAAGCTAGAAATCATTGACATTGCAGAGAAAATCGATACCTTTGAGATTTCTATTCAGCCTTTTGAAGATTGCTGTACCATTTTTGCTCCAGACCGTCCAAAGACTAATCCTAAGATTAAAAATGTTGAGCAGTATGAGAGCCGTTTGGATGTAGAGGGACTGGTAGAGAGAGCAGTTAGCGGTATAATGGTAACAGAAATTACCCCTCAGGCAGAAAAAGACGAAGTCGATGACTGGATTAGCGATTTGTTGTAGGAGAGCTATGAAACGGAAAATTTTTTTCAGCTTGTTGTTGGTGGTATTGGTAGCGATGGGTGGTCTATTTTATCTGAAAACAGCCCCATTTGAGACTGAAAGAGAAACACCGAACGCTCAAGTCAGTTCTTCTTCGTCTGTTCATAATCCCCCAAATGGTTCAATCACTCCCAGTCTTCGTATCGTTGAAGAAGAAAAGACAGTTGCGCGTGATGCTTATCACATTTACGGGAAATTGTTTGCCCCAGAGAATTATCAACGCAAGAAACTGCCCTTGATTATCCTGTCTCATGGCTTTGGCAATACCCTAGAATTTGTAGCACCGTATGCTGAACTCTTGGCCCATAAAGGATATTTGGTTTATGCCTTTGATTTTGTAGGAGGTAGTCCTAACAGCCGCAGTGGTGGAAGTATGCTGGAGATGTCTGTCTTTACAGAGCAAGCTGATCTTCAGGCTGTTATTGACCAGTTTAGTCAAGAAGCTTATGTGGATGTTGAAAATCTTGTCTTGATGGGGTATAGTCAAGGCGGTGTTGTCTCCACTCTAGCAGCGATTGACAATCCTCAGATTAAAGGATTGGTCAGCGTAAACGGAGCCTTTGTGTTGTTTGATGATGCCAAAGCTCTGTTTCCAACGCAGGACAGCATTCCTGAAATTTATAACCACCGGGGTACTAATTTAGGAAAAGTCTATTTTGAGCAATTGTTAGAGACAGATATTTACAAAGAAATGATGAAGGTGACAGCTGAAGCACTCATTATCCAAGGAAACCAAGATGAGATTATTCCTGTTAGCAGTGCTGAACGTGCCGTTCAAGCCATTCCTCATGCAAGTTTAAAAGTGATTGATGGAGGCAGGCATATTTTAAACGAAACAGAGACCCTAGAAGCTCTGCAAGCCATTGATCAGTATTTAACGACCATCGTGACTAAATAAGAGTTAGGACTGAGTTTGATCCTAGAAGGGTTTATTTGGAATAAGTGGTTTATCTGCTAAAATTTTTTCAAAAAATAATAGTAAATACTTGTCAATTTAAAAAAAGAATGCTAGAATGAAAATGTTGACTATGCACAGCCTGTGCAACCGCTCGACCATCGTTTAAGAGGTTCGTCCCACGATGCTAGGCGAGTCTTCACAAAAAACGGGGAAACCCAAAATATCATAGGAGGTGCATAATGAGCACATACGCAATCATTAAAACTGGCGGAAAACAAGTTAAAGTTGAAGTTGGTCAAGCTATCTACGTTGAAAAATTGAACGTTGAAGCAGGTCAAGAAGTTACATTTAACGAAGTTGTTCTTGTTGGTGGTGAAAACACTGTTGTCGGAACTCCACTTGTAGCTGGTGCTACTGTTGTTGGAACTGTTGAAAAACAAGGAAAACAAAAGAAAGTTGTTACTTTCAAATATAAACCTAAAAAAGGTAGCCACCGCAAACAAGGTCACCGTCAACCATATACAAAAGTTGTTATCAGCGCAATCAACGCTTAATTTTTGAGGTGAACACATGATACAAGCAGTCTTTGAGAGAGCCGAAGATGGCGAGCTGAGGAGTGCAGAAATTACTGGGCACGCCGCAAGTGGCGAATACGGCTTTGATGTCGTGTGTGCATCAGTTTCTACGCTTGCCATTAATTTTATCAATACGATTGAGAAATTTGCAGGCTATGAACTGAACTTTGAATTAAACGAAGAAGAAGGTGGATTTTTGCGAATTGAAATTCCAGATGATCTACCGAGCCATCAAAGGGAAATGACCCAATTATTTTTTGAATCATTTTTCTTGGGATTAGCAACTTTATCGGAGGACTCTTCGGAGTTCGTCCAAACAAGAGTTATCACAGAAAACTAACACGGAGGAAAACATTATGTTGAAAATGAATCTTGCTAACTTGCAACTATTCGCCCACAAAAAAGGTGGAGGTTCTACGTCAAACGGACGTGATTCACAAGCAAAACGTCTTGGAGCTAAAGCAGCGGATGGACAAACTGTATCAGGTGGATCAATCCTTTACCGTCAACGCGGTACTCACATTTATCCAGGTGTGAACGTAGGACGCGGAGGCGACGATACATTGTTCGCTAAAGTTGAAGGCGTAGTACGCTTTGAACGTAAAGGTCGCGATAAGAAACAAGTATCTGTTTACCCTATCGCCAAATAAGACGTTAAAATAGCGTAAAATAGAGCTCTTCCGAGATTTCGGAAGAGTTTTTGGCTCTTTGTCAACTGTAGTGGGTAGATGTCAGCTAACACCTAGAGAGGACCAAATTGGTCTTCTCTTTTTTGATGTTGATGGCAATCAAAATCCGCTTTTTGAAGTTTTCAAAGTTCCGAAATCCAAAGGCATTACGCTTAATGACTTTGATAAGATTATTGGTAGCTTCCAATTTAGCGTTGGAATAAGGCAATTCCAAGGCGTTTAAAACCTTGTCCTTATCCTTTAGAAACGTCTTAAATACCGTCTGGAAAATAGGGTTAACAGTGGCTATTTCTTGCTCAATTAGGTCAAAGAAATGCTCTGAGTTCCTCTCTTGGAAATGGAATAAAAGAAGTTGATAGAGTTCATAATGTTGTCGTAACTCATCTGAGTAGGATAGGAGCTTGTCTAAGATTTCCTTATTGGTCAAATGCATGCGAAAAGTAGGGCGATAGAACCGCTTATCACTGAGTTTACGGCTATCCTGTTGTATCAATTTCCAGTAGCGTTTCAAGGCTCGATACTCAAGAGATTTTCTATCGAATTGATTCATGATTTGTATGCGGACACGGTTCATAGCACGGCTGAGATGTTGCACAATGTGGAAGCGATCAAGAACAATTTTAGCGTAAGGAAGTGAAACAGTCTGGGAATAGACTGTTTCAGCCTGAGCTTAGAAATTGGAGGGCGAAGGGTTTAGCCAATTTATAGTAAGGGCTAAACATGTCCATAGTGATGAATTTAACGCGGTTTCTGACCTGTCTAGGGTATCGTAGGAAGTGATTTCGGATAACCGCCTGCGTTCTTCCATCAAGGATGGCGATGATGTTATTTGTGTCAAAATCTTGAGCGATAAAGCTCATTTTCCCTTTCTTGAAGGCATACTCATCCCAGGACATGACTTCTGGAAGCTTAGCCCAATCCGTTTCAAATTTAAACTCATTGAGTTTTCGAATAACTGTAGATGTAGAAATGGAGAGTCTGTGTGCGATATGTGTCATTGCTTGCTTTTCGATGAGTAATTGTGCGATTTTCTGGTTGACAGCGACAGAGATTTGATGGTTCTTCTTAACAATAGGAGTTTCAGCGACCGCTATTTTCCCACATTCCTTGCACTTGAAACGACGCTTTCGAAGGCGGATAAGTAGCGGGTAGCCAGCAGTTTCTAAGTAGGGGATTTTAGAGGCTTTCTGGAAGTCGTACTTAGCCATTTGTCCCTTGCAGGAAGGGCATTTAGGGGCTGTGTAATCCAAGTGACCGTGGAGTTCTAAGTGTGTTCCCATGTCACATTCATTAGTGATAGTGATATTTTTGTCTTTCATTTTGAGAAAATTTGTGATAAGATTTAGTTGTTCCATATGATTCTTTCTAAATGATAGTTTTGTCGCTTTTCATTATAGGTCATATGGAACTTTTTTTCTACACTGAAAAAGGCTCCATAATTTCCACAGTGGATTTACCCACTACAGATATTATAGAGCCTTTTTAGCTTAGCGAACAAAATAGTTCTCTAAGCTTTTTTTATTCAAAAAATAACCAATAAAACTCAATTTTAAGTGATTTTTTAGAAAAAATGTCACTTTTTATACAAAAAAACTTGACAAAGGCTTCAAAACTTCATAAGATAGTCTGTATAAAAAAACAAAAAGAGGATTTTTTATAACTGAAAATCAAATATTGAAAAAATATTGACATTTTCAGAAAATAGTTGTATGGTTATACATATAAAAACAAAAAGGAGTATATTTATGAAGTTTAAAAATTGGATAGCACTTATTGCAACAGGTCTAGTAGCGCTTTGTTTGACTGCTTGTGGTTCGGCGAAAAGTTCAGGGATTGATGTCATTAAATCCAAAGGAAAATTAGTGGTAGCTACCAGTCCAGATTATGCTCCCTTTGAATTCCAGACCTTGGTCAATGGGAAAAATGAGGTAGTAGGAGCAGACATGGACCTGGCAAAAGCAATTGCCGATGAACTAGGGGTCGAACTAGAAATTTCAACCATGAGTTTTGATAATGTTTTGACGAGTTTGCAGGCTGGTAAGGCTGATCTAGCTATCTCAGGATTAGCTGTGACAGAGGAGAGAGAGGCCGTGTTTGACTTTTCAGAATCCTACTACGAAACGAAGATAAGCCTGTTGGTTCGTAAGGAAGATGTGAATAAGTATGCAAATTTAGAATCCTTTGAGGGGGTTGACGTGGCTGCCCAAAAAGGTTCCATCCCTGAAACCATGGTCAAGGAACAATTGCCCAAGGCTCATCTAATCTCTTTGACCAACATGGGGGAAGCAATCAATGAATTGCAGACTGGAAAGGTGGATGCGGTCAACCTAGATGAGCCTGTGGCTCTGAGCTATGCAGCACAGAATAAGGATTTAGCGATTGCCAAGGTAGCCTTGAAAGCAACAGGAGGTGATGCCAATGCTGTTGCCATGCAAAAGGGCAATAAGGAGCTGAAGGAAGTGGTTGATAAGGTAGTCAAAAAAGTCAAGGAAGACGGCACCTATAAAACCTATCTCGAAAAGGCTTCAGCATTGAGCGAGCCAGAATAAAGTCTTTGTAAGAACAAAAAAGGTTGGCAGAAATCCAACCTTTTTACTGTTGCCGAATGCCAGTGCTTCCTTCAATTTTGTGTTATAATAAAGGAAAAAGAGCTATCAATGCTTTATCAATGATAACCAGAAATTGGGCTTGCGTCTGAAAAAATCGTTTTCGAGTTCAGGATGCTTAGTTTGCGATGGTTTGTCCAATACTTATAAAGGAGCGAACGATGATATTTGAATTTTGTTCAGAAAATACAACCCTACTCGAGTCAGCTTTACAGGCTGGAGCTCGACGTGTAGAACTATGTGACCATTTAGCTGTTGGGGGTACGACGCCTACAAGAGAAGTGATACAAGATGCATTGACTTTGGCGGCTAGCTACGAAGCTAGTGTGATGGTCATGATTCGACCACGAGGAGGGAATTTTGTCTATGACAAGGCGGAATTAGAAGAAATGCTTGAGGACATTCGTTTGTCACAGGAATTAGGTGCGCAGGGAGTGGTTTTTGGAGCGTTGACAGAGCAAGGGCAACTTGACAAACCAGCCTTGGAGCAGCTACTTGTAGCTTCTACAGGCATGGAAATAGTCTTTCACATGGCTTTTGACCATTTGCCTAAAGATCAGCAGTTTACAGCGATGGATTGGTTGGCCCAGCATGGAGTGACACGGATTTTGACGCATGGGGGTTCTGCCGACACGGATATTTTAGATAATCTTGATTGGCTAAAAAGTCTTATCCATCATGCCAATGGTGGAATTGAAATCTTGCCGGGTGGAGGGATTTCCATCCACAATCGAGACAGTATTTCTGAAGCCTTAGGAGTTCATCAACTCCATGGAACGAGGATTGTTTTTGAATGAGGAGCGTGATAAAAGACTTATTTCTAGGGTATAAGATTCATGAACAAAACTTGGAAATATATGGATTTCACAAGAAAGAAAATCGCTATGAGATGACCAAGGCTGTTTTAGCAGGAGATTTTTTACTCTCTATTGCTATTCAAGATGGAGGAGTAGCTGTAGAGATTTTGGACGCAGAAACCAAGGAATCCTATGCCCCTTTTTGGGTGTCACATCTCACAGGCTCTTATATCGGACATGTACGCGAAGAAGTCATGAATATCTTGCTGGAGATTCGAGCCGCTTGTTTTCAACAGGAGAATTTTCTCTATCCACAAACCCAGCGAATGCTGGAGCAGATAGCCATTCACTATCAAGGTCAACTCGAGTATCTTTGGGAACGCTTAGGAGCCCAAACAGCCTATCCTACTGGTGCTTTTCGCCACCAAGAAAGCAAGAAGTGGTATGGTGTTTTGATGACGATTGACTGGGCGAAACTAGATCCTCAAAAGGAAGGAAAAATTGAACTGTTGACCCTGAAACACGATGCTGTTCCTGTGCTTCTAAAAAAAGAGGGCTACTATCCCGCCTATCACATGAATAAAAAATATTGGATTAGTGTCCCCTTAAATGATCGCTTATCTGATCAGGAAGTTTGGAAGTTGATGGAGAAAAGTTACACCCTCACTCGCTAAGAATGTATCCTCATGCAATTTCAAAAATAGTCATTTGGAGTAGATCTGTTTATTTTTTGCTACACAATAAAGTAGACTAAGTCAATCAAATAGGATGATGTGTTAGCAGATAAAAAGGATAGTCATAAAAAATAGGTCATCTATGTCCGAACCATTTAAGAAAGTCGCAAAAATGCTACTTCTAATCTTCATTGAGTATGATTTATTTTCCTTTGATGGATGTTGGAGATGATCATTAAAAAACGAACAATGGTAAGTTTCTCTTGGAGAGAAGGGCCAATTGTTCGTTTTTGTGTTTGTTGAAATACTTGTCTTTCCACTCTTGAATACTCATTTAATTTCAAAAACAGTCATTCCATATATAAAAATATATTTTTTGCTATAAAATGAAGTGGGCTAAGTCAATCAAATAGGATGCTTTTTCAGTAAATGAAAAGGACAGTGATAAAAAAGAGATAGGAAATATCTGAGAAAGTCGCAAAATTGCTAACTTTGATTTCTGACGAGTATTAAAAATAGTTTTGAAGCTGGGTCAGTGCCTCGGGCAAATCTTGGTAGGAAATCTTAGCATAGCGATAGGGGCAGGTGTGCAAATAAGCATCCTCAAAAAAATCAAGTGGCAGTTGACTGTGCTTCAAGGCACTGATGGAGTTAGCCGTTCGAATTTCTAAAATCAGACCATCTCTGCTCATGACCGCAGGACAGGGAGGGGGCGTTTGTTTTAACAGCTGTTCTGCTAATAGCTGCTCCTTTTCCTGTTGGTGGAGAAGGGATAGACGATTTTTTTCAAACATCAAATTGTTGATGTAAAGAGCCAAAGATTTTTGCATGATGAGATTGCTATCGTAGTCCACAGCACTCTTATAGACTATAAAGGCATCTCGAATTGCTGGTGGCAGAAGGAGCGCTGTAATTCGCAAGGCTGGAAAGAGGCTGGTTGAGAAAGACTTGATATAAATGACTTGCTCATGTTCATCCAGATAATGAAAAGGCAATTCTCGCTTGTTATCGAAATCGGCTAGGTAGTCATCTTCGACAATGTAGACCTGATAGGTCTTTGCTAAATGAAGAATGGCTTCTTTTTCTTGTCGATTGTAGGAGTGGCCTAGAGGATAGTGAAAGCGGGGGATAGTGTAGAAGAATTTGACATGCCCCGTTTTAAAAATATCCTCTAGTTGCTTAAGGTCGATGCCCTTTGTCGTTCGTTCAATTGTGCGATAGGGCAATTGCTGAGATTTGATGAGGCTATTCATGCGATGGTAGGTGGGCTGCTCGACTAAAATCTGTGATTGTTGATTTGGAAAATTAATCTGAGAGAGAATGTAGAGAGCCTGCTGGGTTCCAGCAGTTAGGACTAAATCCTCTAATTTGCAGTAAATAGCGGAATCAAGTAAGAGTTGCTGAATGGCTTTGCGGAGTTCCAATAGTCCCTCTTGCTGAGGATAGTAGTTAAATAGATAGTGCTCCCGTCCGACAAGAGTTTCATTGACACAGAGTCTAAAATCTTCATACGCCTGATTGGGGGTGTCGATAAGCTCTAAATGAAGCTCATCTGCTTCTTCATCACCTTCTAGCACATAGTAGCCGCTATTTGGAATAGCGTAAATCATGTGGAGGTGTTTCAACTCCATCAAAGCTCGTTGAACCGTATCTTTGCTACACTGGAATTGTTGACTTAAAGCTCGAATAGAAGGGATTTTATTGCCTCTTTTGAAGGTTCCGCTTTCAATTTCTGACTTGAGATAGCTGACAATAATTTGGTATTTACTTTCTTTCATTCTCCCTGCCAATCCTTTTCTTGCTGAACATCATTTTACTGTATTTACCAAGATTTATCAACTTTTGAAATAGGTATGTTGTCCCAAATGCCTAAAAAGTTCTCGGCTAATCAGACTGATGACGAGTATTTTCACCAAATCTGGAAGGATAAAAGGAAGAACTCCGAGGAGCCAAATTTTTGCAACAGGCATGCTTGCTAGAATATGGAGTCCCAAACAACCACCGACAAAGACGAGACTATCTCCTAGAAGATTGGCGAAAAAGATAGCAGAGATAGGGCTTTTCGGCTTGGTCAGGTAGGAGGTGAGACCTGCATAGGCAATATAGGCCCAGAGATAGCCGGCGCTTGGTCCTATCAGTGCTGAAACACCCCCATGTCCACCCGCAAACACTGGCAAACCGATACTACCGAGCAAGAGATAAAGCAGAGTGGATAAGAGCGCTTCTCTTGGTTTGAACAAGGTGGCAATCAATCCAATGGCCATGTTTTGGAGAGAAAAGGGGACAGGGCCGATGGGAAGGGTGATTTGAGCCAAGACAGCGATAAAAGCAGCTCCGAGAGCGGGGAGCGTCAGAGTGGTATATTGTTTCATTTTGTAACCCAACTTTCTTTTTTATGGTAACTATTGTATCCCAAAAATAAGAAAAGTCAAGCTGGATTTGTCTAGGCGGAATAGCCTGTTTCTTACAAAAGTGTAAGAAATAAGGAGAAAATGAAAGGCAAAGTTATGGTAGAAGGGGATTAGCTCTTTTATACTAAAGAAGAGCATTTCTTATAAAGGTCAGGCGAATTGTCTTGCAGCGAGTTCATCAAAAGGGGAAATTCTTCTCATCAAAAATTAAAATCTGACGTTGTTAACTCACCTTGCTGACCTCTAGTTCTACCTGCAGTTTTTAGGACACAAGCTAGGCTAGTTTTATCGATTACCTTCTGCAATTCTCAATTGTGGAACCTAGTCAGATTTTGATTGTTAGAGGGTACAGGTTTTCTTTGGTTAAAGAAATCATACGGATTGTCATTCATCTTGATTGTTGGTGGAGACAAAAAACCAGAGAAGAGGACTTCGCTGGTTTAGGTTGTTCGCACTTATCGCATGGTCACAAATTCTTCGGATCCAGTCGGATGAATGGCAACGGTATTGTCAAAGTCAGCCTTGGTAGCTCCCATTTTAATGGCCACAGCAAAGCCTTGAATCATTTCATCAACTCCATAGCCAAGACCGTGCAGACCGACAACGGTTTCCTCAGGGCCTTTGGTGATGAGTTTAAAGCGAGCCTGTTGTCGGTGGCTAGTCACAGCTGAATACATAGAAGCAAAACTAGAAGTGTAGACACGAACATTTGTCTCTCCGTAAGTCGCGATGGCCTCTTTTTCAGTGAGTCCTACCGTTCCAATGGCAGGATGAGAAAAGACAACGGTTGGAATGTTGGTGTAGTCCATCTTAGCTTCAGGCTGATGATTAAAGAGACGTTCAGCCAGCATACGACCAGCCTTGATGGCCACAGGAGTTAATTCTTTCTCGCCACTGACATCTCCAAGAGCATAGATTCCCTTTGTGGTCGTGTTTTGATAGTCATCAACAGCGATAAAGCCTTGTTCGTTGAGACTAACTCCAACGGCAGTTAAGTTGAGGTCCGCGACATTGGGCTTACGGCCCGTTGCCCAGATGACTTTTTCAGCACTGGCTTGACTACCATCCTCAAAGTGAATGGTGATGAGATTCTCTCCTGATTGTTCAAGGCAGTTAGCGACTTTATGGGGATGAAGAGCCAATCCGTCTTTAGCCATTTCTTCGACCAAACCATCGATAATATAATCATCGAAGTTTCGCAGAGGTTTGTCTCCACGAACAAAGAGCTCTGTTTTGACACCTAAAGCATGGAGAACACCGGCTAATTCAACAGCGATGTAGCCAGCCCCCAAAATTGCGACCGATTTTGGCAGACTTTCCCATTCAAATACATGGTCAGATACCAGCCCCAGTTCTGCCCCTTCAATAGCTGGGATATGGGCATGAGCCCCCGTTGCAATGACGATATGTTTGGCAGAAATCAACTCTCCATTGACTTCAACAGTGTGCGGATAGACAAAGCGAGCTCGACCTGGAATGACCTCCACACCATTTTTTTCAAATGTTGTCGTATAAGAGCCGCGGGCGCGATCGATGTAAGCTTCACGATTTTTGCGAAGAGTTGCAAAGTCAAAT
Organism: Streptococcus himalayensis; assembly: GCF_001708305.1. NCBI lineage: Bacteria > Bacillati > Bacillota > Bacilli > Lactobacillales > Streptococcaceae > Streptococcus > Streptococcus himalayensis. Next base: position 2,020,667 of record NZ_CP016953.1, on the reverse strand, counting down.
TGTTGGTCTTGGCTTGTAAAACCGTATTCAGGGCCGTATTTTTGAATGGCTTCAGAAACCTGAGCCCCGTACCACATAATCTTTTTAGGGACGCAGCCACGATTGACACAGGTTCCTCCTAAAAGACCGTCTTCAATAACAGCAACTTTAGCACCGTAGAGACTAGCGCGGTTAGCAGTAGCAATTCCGCCACTTCCTCCGCCGATAGTGATTAAATCGTATTCTCTCATTCTTCTCTCCTTTGCTTTTTCTTGCTATCATTGTATCTTTTTTCGGATATGAATGCAAAAATCCGCTACGACCTAGTTAGAAAAATGTTATAGAAATGCTTGATTTTTAAAATGTATTATTGTATTATATGTATAGTACAATCAAAAAGAGAAAAATTTTAAATTATTTGATTGGAAGCGTTTGTTTTATGGTAAAATAAATAGTATAAATTTTTGGAGGAGGACACATGATGAAACGACTCAAAAAGTGGCAGCTCTATACTCTTATCGGCGTGGTAGCTGCTGTGGTGCTAGCGGCGGGAGGATTTTTCTTCTTTGGTGGAGGAGCAGGGGGTGGAGAGCCTATTGAAAATGCAACTCCACTTGTTCAAAAGCCCAAGGAAGGCTCCGTTGCTTCTTCTGTCTTACTGGCAGGTTCGGTCGCTGCAGAGCGGGAGCAATATGTGTATTTTGATAGCACCAAGGGAGATTTGGATAGTATCTTGGTCAATGTTGGCGACCAAGTAGGAGAAGGTCAAGCCTTGGTTCAATATACCAGTGTGGATGCTCAAACGGCCTATGATTCCGCTGCTCGTGCAGTCAATAAGATTGACCGCCAAATCAATGAATTAAATACCTATGGTACAACAGTTGAAAAAACAGGTGATGCGGAGGCTGATAATGCCAGCGTTGCCACAGCCCAACGGACGGTAGATTCTCAATTGCGAGAACTTCAAGATAGCCGAGCAGATGCTGTTGATAATCTCAATAAAGCTTGGACGGCCTTGAATAATACAACGGTTTTAAGTACAGGTGAAGGAACCGTTGTGGAGGTGAATCATGATGTTTCCAAGTCCACAACAGGTACCAACCAAACCTTGGTTCACATTGTCAGCAATGGCAATCTTCAGGTAAAAGGAGAATTATCTGAGTTTAATCTTTCCAATATCAAGGTAGGACAAGAAGTATCTATCACCTCAAAAGTTTATCCAGATAAGACCTGGACAGGAAAAATTAGCTTTATTTCGGATTATCCCAAAGATAATCACGGAGATGCGGCCGCAGGTGGAGCGGGTGGTCAGTCTGGTTCTAAATATCCCTTTATCGTTGAGATTACGAGCGAAATCGGTGATTTGAAACAAGGCTTTTCTGTCAATATGGAAGTAAAAAATGATAGCAAGGGCTTGTTGATTCCGGTAACCGCTATTTTAGCAGATGGGGAGAAGAGCTATGTCTGGACGATTGATGACAAAGGCATTGCAAAGAAAGTGGAAGTTTCCCTAGGAAATGCAGATGCTGAAAATCAGGAAATCACCTCTGGCTTGACCAAGGAACAGAGAGTTATCACCAATCCATCCGCTGATTTGGAAGAGGGTAAAGAGGTGAAGTCTTATGAAGAACTTGATTAGTATCAGAAATATCAACAAAACCTATCGAAATGGGGATCAAGAACTTCGTGTTTTAAAAGATATTGACCTAGACGTAGAAGAAGGCGAATTTGTGGCAATTATGGGGCCGTCTGGTTCGGGGAAATCAACCTTGATGAATATCATCGGCATGCTTGATCGTCCCACAAGTGGCGAATATCATTTGTCAGGGGAAGAGGTGGCTAGCCTGGGTGAAAAAAAACTGGCCAAAGTTCGTAATCAACAAATCGGCTTTGTCTTTCAACAATTCTTTTTGCTCTCGAAATTGAACGCTTTCCAAAATGTGGAATTGCCCTTGATTTATGCAGGAGTGGCACCGTCCAAACGAAAGACGTTGGCAGAGCGTTTTTTACAAAAAGTCGAGTTGTCAGAGCGTATGCACCATTTGCCATCGGAACTTTCTGGAGGGCAAAAACAGCGGGTGGCTATCGCGCGTGCCTTAGTGAACAATCCTTCCATTATCTTAGCTGATGAACCAACAGGAGCCCTAGATACCAAAACGGGTGAGCAGATTATGGAGTTATTGATTGAGCTTAATAACGAGGGAAAAACCATTATCATGGTCACGCATGAACCAGAGATTGCAGCCTATGCCAAACGACAAATTGTGATTCGAGATGGTCTTATCTCTTCTGATAGCAAGTGGAAAGGAGAGGCTTGATGCAAAATTTTAGATTTGCTCTTAGCTCTATTTTGGGGCATAAAATGCGCTCTTTTCTGACCATGCTAGGGATTATCATCGGGGTGATGTCCGTCGTGGTTATTGTGGCTCTCGGAAGTGGGGTTGAACGAGCCTTTACAGATATTGTCGGTTCCAATCGTCAAGATGTCGCCCTTTTTTACTCTTTTACCAAAAGTAAGGATGGAAGCGGTATTCAGACTGTTGAAGATTTGCAATCGCAGGCCGATGAAGGTCCAGAAGTTTATAGCGATCCTCCTAAGATTCAAGAAGCTTGGCTAGAGCAGTTGGTTCGAGAATTGGATGGCATTGATAAATATTATGCGACGAATAACTCCACGACCTCAGTCTCTTATGGCACTAAAAAGGCAGAAAATATCCCGATTACAGGGGTCAACTCTTCCTATTTTCAGGCGAAAAATTATGAAATTCTTGCAGGTCGTTTGTTGGCCAATGCTGACTACCGGAATTTCTCACGCGCGATTTTGATTGATGAGAAGTTAGCAGAAATTCTCTTTACCAGCCCTCAAGAATCCTTAAATAAAATCATTCGCTTGGGAGAAAGTGATTATCGTGTCGTTGGTGTCTACCGCGATCCAGATATGGAAAAGCTCAAGGCAGTAGCACCTTCAAATGGTAACATTGTCATGGCTAATACCCAATTGTCGGCAGAATTTGGCGGAGATGAAATCCAAAACGTCATGGTTCATGTCAAACATCTCGATAAATCCTTAGAGGATGGAGCTGCTGCCGCTCGACTCTTGACCAAATTATCAGGTGCAACGGACGGTGAGTTTCAGGTTCTCGATGTGGAAAGCCAGTTGGAGCAAGTAAAAGGACAAATTGTGGTCTTTCAGCTAGTTTTTGGTGCTATTGCTGGGATTTCTCTGCTGGTCGGTGGTATTGGCGTGATGAATATTATGTTAGTATCCGTGACAGAGCGGACGAGAGAGATTGGTCTGAGAAAGGCACTTGGTGCGACACGCAGTAATATCTTGACCCAGTTTGTCATCGAATCCATTGTTTTGACAGTCATTGGAGGGATGATTGGTTTGGCCTTGGCTTATCTCATTGTCTTATCCATCGGTCATTCCTTGGATGCACTCTTTGCAGGACCGCCTGTGATTACCATTTCCTCAGCGATTGGCAGTCTGTTGTTCTCTGCTTTTGTGGGAATTATCTTTGGAATCCTACCAGCGAATAAGGCCTCTAAACTCAATCCAATTGAAGCCCTTCGCTACGAATAAAGGTTACAAAAAAAGCTTTGATGGATGTTAGTCAAAGCTTTTTTTATAACGATTTACGATAATCCCATGAGTTTTTTGACTTCTGGGATTTTTTGAAGTTGTGGAAGGATGATCATCGTAACAATCACCCGAAATGGGATTTCAAAGATTTTAAAGATGCGCCCTTGGGCAAAAAACTGTACCGAGATGGGTATATTTTGGTAGATTTGGTTGAGAATGGGGGTTAGAAAGAAAGTCCCAATTCCCATGATTACGGTTGTAGCGATAATCACATAAATCCAATCTTGCTTGTTTCGATTATCCAGCTTTTTCCCATAGTAGAAGTAGCCGTATAGATAACCTTGAATGGCTTCTAAGAGGGTAAACCAGATAATAAAAGGATACCCAGACTGCAATGCTGTTACCACATCATTGACGATAAAGACAAGTAGTGAGATTGCAGGGCCTGCAAGGGCACCAATTAAGGTATTGGCGATAAATGATAGACTGACCTTGAGAACATTTGGGATAATCCAAAAGGAAAAGTAGTGCCCCAAGATATAACGAATAGCAATCAGCATCGCTAAGACAACAATTAACTGAACCCCAAATGAAGGGGATTTTTTAGAAAACATATTGTGCTCCTTTATAGATTGTGGAGCTGTCCTAAGACAGCGGATGCAATGGTTTACCGCGCTTTCGCTTCGTTGTATGGCAACATCCCATCCATACACACTTAACGCAAACCACCTACTCTGTGCAGAATTCTCTGCCTTTTTAGTGTACTAGAATTTTCGAAAAATGTAAATAGAAAATAAAGAAATAGAAACTAGATTGATGAGTTGGTATTACTAGCTGAAATATCTATATGTTTCACCGTGACCAATATATATATTGGTTGATTTCATCTTTTGCTACTTTGAGATGCTTCAATTTTAAGGCTTGATAAATGATTTTGGACTCAAAGGAGATATGGATTTAAGTGGATGATAATGTTAACAATCTAGTATCTGTTTCACTTGAAGCATCTGAATCATGTGCGGCTTGTTCTAAGTTTTTAATGACTTTTTCAACTCCGTCTATAATAAATGTGTTTTAAAGCAAACTTCAAAACAATGGTGAAAAGATCAATCAATAGACTTGTTTAGAAACTTTCAATTTTGAAATGCAAGTGCTTCAAAAACTTATCTATATTGCTCGGCTTAAAATTACCCCATCGAGTTTCTGAACAAGTCTAATAGAGAAGACAAGAATGCTTATCAATCCTCGTTTCTAGGCTATGATTGAAGTGACGAAACTTTATCGGAGCTAGAAAATATGCTATAATAGGAACGAAAATAGTAGATTGGAAAAATAGTATGACAAATTATGCAATTATTTTAGCAGCAGGTAAGGGAACTCGGATGAAGTCGGACTTGCCAAAAGTCTTACACAAGGTGGCAGGGATTTCAATGGTGGAACACGTTTTCCGAAGTGTATCTGCCATTGCTCCTAAAAAAATGGTCACAGTGGTTGGACACAAGGCGGAGATGGTCGAAGCTGTCTTGGCAGAGCAGACAGACTTTGTAACCCAAGCAGAACAACTTGGAACGGGCCATGCGGTGATGATGGCAGAGCCTCTCCTTCAAAATTGTACTGGACAGACGCTGGTTATTGCTGGCGATACCCCTCTGATTACTGGCGAGAGTTTGCGAGATTTGGTTGAATTTCATGTGAATCATAAGAACGTAGCCACTATTTTGACAGCGGAAACAGATAATCCATTTGGGTACGGTCGTATTGTGCGCAATCAGCACGGTGAAGTGACGAAGATTGTCGAAGAAAAAGATGCTTCTGAGTTTGAAAAGCAAATCAAAGAAATCAATACAGGGACCTATGTCTTTGATAATGCACGGTTGTTTGAGGCACTGAAAAATATCAATACCAATAATGCACAGGGAGAATACTATATTACAGATGTGATTAGCATTTTCCGTGAAGCAGGAGAAAAGGTTGGTGCCTATGTGCTTCGTGATTTTGATGAAAGTCTTGGAGTTAATGACCGTGTAGCCCTTGCTAAGGCCGAAGAGGTCATGCGTAGCCGTATTAATAAGGCTCACATGGTCAATGGGGTTAGTTTTGTCAATCCAGCGGCGACCTATATTGATATAGATGTAGAGATTGCACCGGATGTGCAGATTGAAGCCAATGTAACCTTGAAAGGAAAAACGTCGATTGGTGCAGAAAGCATCTTGACAAATGGCACTTATATTGTCGATTCAGAGATTGGTGCTGGGGTAGTTGTGACCAACTCCATGATTGAAGAATCTCGTATTGCAGAAGGTGTAACAGTTGGCCCTTATGCTCATATCCGCCCAGGGTCTCAGCTAGAAAAAGAAGTTCATATTGGAAATTTTGTTGAGGTAAAAGGCTCTACAATCGGCGAAAATACCAAGGCTGGTCATCTGACCTATATTGGAAATGCGGAAGTGGGACGAGATGTCAATTTTGGAGCTGGAACGATTACCGTCAATTATGATGGACAGAACAAATACGCGACGAAGATTGGCAACCATGTCTTTATTGGTTCTAATTCGACTTTAATTGCTCCGCTTGAAATTGGAGACAATGCCTTGACAGCTGCTGGCTCAACCATTACAAAGAATGTCCCTCAGGATGCAGTTGCCATCGGCCGTAATCGTCAGGAAAACAAGGATGAATACGCCAAACGTCTTCCTCATTACCCAAAGAATAAGGAGTAATGATGATGAAATTCGAAGAAAAGACCATAAAGCGGACAGAGATTTTCAAGGGCCATATTTTTGATGTCGTGGTAGATGATGTTGCACTTCCTAGGGGCGGAGAAGCCAAGCGGGAGTTGATTTTTCATAAGGGAGCCGTCTGTGTTCTTGCTGTGACGCCTGAGGACAAGCTGATTTTGGTCAAGCAGTACCGTAAGGCGATTGAACAAACCAGCTATGAGATTCCAGCAGGGAAATTAGAAGTGGGAGAAAATGCTGACCCTAAAGCTGCTGCACTGAGGGAATTAGAAGAAGAGACAGGCTATACAGCTGAACTTGAATTACTCTATGATTTTTATACAGCGATTGGATTTTGCAATGAAAAAATCAAACTGTACAAAGCAACCAATCTGGTTAAGGTTGAAAATCCCCGTCCTATGGACGAAGATGAAACTTTAGAATTGTACCAAGTGAGTTTTGATGAAGCCCAAGACCTTGTAAAAAGCGGAGATATTTGTGACGCTAAAACCTTGTTAGCCTTGCAATATTGGGCTTTGGAGAGACAGAAAAGATAGGAGGTGGCCAGCATGGGAAGACCCTTGTTGACAGATGAAATGATTGAGAAAGCCAACCGTGGCGAAAAGATTTCAGGACCTCGTCTTTATGATGAGGAGGAAACCAAGATTATCCATACGAATCGGTCATTTGGCTATGCAGCTCCGCAAGGACATGGTTTTAGCCAAAAAACCTTGGATATTGAAGTTGAACCTACGATTGTGAAAAGTCGTAGGATTGAAAATGCCAAACGAGGCCTCTTTGAGTCTAAACTCAATAAAATTCTTTTTTGGATTGTTCTCTTGCTGACGGCTTTATTGATTGCTATGTTTAAATTGTAAAAGAAAAGGAAGCGTATGAAATTTGGAATTATTGCTGCCATGCCAGAAGAATTGAAGACCTTGGTGGAAGCGCTCGAGTGTGGAAGTGAGCAAATCGTATTAGGAAGAACCTACTATACTGGAATACTAGGCCAGCATGAGGTGGTCTTGGTCCAATCAGGGGTTGGAAAGGTCATGTCGGCTATGTCTGTGGCTATCCTAGCCCAGCAATTTCAGGTCGATGTGATTGTGAATACCGGTTCAGCTGGCGCAGTTGCAGAGGGAATTGCCATTGGGGATGTGGTTGTAGCAGATCAGTTGGCTTACCACGATGTGGATTTGACAGCCTTTGGCTATGAGTACGGTCAAATGTCTGCACAACCCCTATATTTTGAAGCAGATAAGGCGCTCCTTGCGCAGATGAAGGAAATCCTTGCTCAACAAGCTATTACAGCCCATAGTGGATTGATTGCGACAGGAGATAGCTTTATTGCAGGTCAAGACAAGATTGCAGCCATAAAGGCTCATTTCCCAACTGTTTTAGCGGTTGAAATGGAAGGAGCAGCTATTGCCCAAGCCGCTCATAGCATCGGACTGCCTTTCCTTGTCATTCGCGCCATGAGTGATACCGCACAAGGAGATGCCAATATCACCTTTGATGAATTTATCATCGAAGCAGGGAAACGCTCGGCAGAAGCTTTAATCGCTTTGTTGCAAAAGGTTGGTTAAAGAGACGTTTTCACAATAACAGTTTTTCTATGTATAGAGGGGATTCAATGATGTCGCGAAATGCCATTGTTTTTGCAGCAGATAATCAGTATGTGAGTCAGCTGACAACTGCGATTAAATCAGTCTGTGCCCACAATCAACACATTAAGTTTTATATTTTAAACGATGATATTTCAAAAGAATGGTTTCTGCTGATGAGTGAGCATCTAGCCATGCTGGATTGCACGATTCAGGATGTGAAGTTAGTAGGAATGGATTTTGAAAAGTATCCGAACCATTTTGGACATATTAATCATGTTACCTATTTTCGCTATATGATTCCTGAAGTAGTGCCAGAAGATAGAGTCCTCTACCTAGATACAGATATCATCGTGACAGGTGATGTCACCTCTTTATTTTTGAGAAATATGGAAGGAAAAATGCTTGCTGCAGTTCGTGATGTAGATGAAATCTATTCTAGTAGAACCGATTTTAATGCAGGCGTTCTCTTGCTGAATCTCATCGAGTGTCGGAAGCAGAAATTTACAAAACATTTGCTAGAGATTACAGAACACCGTGCTGCAGAACTACTGTGGGGTGATCAGAGTGCACTGAATCTCCTGTGTCCAGATTATATAGCTCTAGAGAGGACCTACAATTGTCAGGTAGGTCAGGATACCTATCATAACTTTGAACAAATCTCAACCTTACCGACGATTATTCACTATTCTAGTCCTCACAAACCCTGGAATACCTATAGCGGAATCCGATTGAGGAATTTATGGTGGTTCTACCATGATTTAGATTGGGCAGAGATTAGAGGATATTGGAAGATTCGTTCAAGAAAATATGAACGGTTTGAAAAGGTGAGACCTCATCAGTGTTTCATCTTAACGAACAGTCAATCAATAGCTCATATTGATTATCTTAGTGATAAATTACCAGAAATACAGTTTAATATTGCGGCCTATTCACCAATGGGCCCTGATTTATTAAATCTAGCGGACAAAGAAAATATTTTCCTGTATCCTAGTGCGAATTCATTAACGATTCAACGACTATTGGAAGAATCAACATATTATCTAGACATTAATCATTACACTGAAGTAGATGATATCGTAGAAGAAGCTAAGCAAAAAGGAAAGAAGCTATTTACGTTTGATCACACGATGCATAGAGATGCATCGTATTATGATGGGATTGTTTCGCATGATAATCCCTACGAAATGTTACAACTAGTGAAAGAAAGTTTAGATGAATGAGAGAGTTGAACGAAAAAGCTAGCGGAGTTGCTAAGAGAGCCATTGTTTTTGCAGCAGATAATCAGTATGTGAGCCAGCTGACAACTGCGATTAAATCAGTCTGTGCCCACAATCAACACATCAAGTTTTATATTTTAAATGACGATATTCCAAAAGAATGGTTTATTTTGATGAAGCGCCACTTAGAGAAACTAAGTTGTGAGATTCAGGATGTCAAATTAGTGGAAAATAGGGTCACTAAATTTGACGGACCTTATCACTACATCAATTATGTCACGTATTTTCGCTATATGATTCCAGAAGTGGTCAGTGAAGATAGGGCACTCTATTTATACTCATTTAACATCAAAATCTGAAAAGAGCCAATTTCTATGAACAATGGGTTTTAACACAGACCAATGCAGACGTTGAATCACCTCTTGCAGCTTGTTAATGACATCGTCTAGCGTCTTAAAGGCCTTATTCTTGAAACCTCTCTTACGAATCTCAGCCCAGACTTGTTCAATGGGATTCATCTCAGGCGTATAAGGTGGAATGAACTCAAAGCCAATGTTGGTAGGTTTCTCTAACGTCCGTGATTTATGCCATACGGCGTTATCCATCACGAGTAAGATATAGTCATTAGGGTAGGCTTGGGACAGTTGTCTTAAAAATTCATTCATCCAATCGGTGTTACATCCCCCAGCAATGATAAAGAAAGATTCCCCTGTATGGGCATCGACAGCTCCATAGCAGTAGCGATATTCTCGAATATAGTGGCTGTGAACATGAGGTCGTACACCTTTTGGCACCCAAGACTTCCCAATTTTACTAATCCGTCCGAATCCTGCTTCATCTTGATACATGAGTCTGACCTTCTGGTAACGTCTACTATTCTTAAAGCGCTTTCTCGTCTTCTTGAAGGTAGATTTTATTTTTAGACGCCAAAATCGTTTTGGCATCTGCCTTTTTAGGGTGTTCAGGTCTTGGTGTTACTTTGCGCCAACCGTGACGCTTCAACAGTGCATAAAACCCTTCTCGCGTCGTTTGTTTCCCAATTTTAGTTTGATAAGCCTCGTGCATTTCTGCAATAGTGACAAATTGTCCTGAAGCACTACCAACAAACTGTTCTTCTAAGAATGCTTTTTCTTCTTCGTAAGTAAGATAAGAACGATGACGCCCCCCTCGTGCATCATGGGTAAGGGCAGAGAGGCCTTCTTGTTCATATTTTTTCACCAAACGCCAAATCGTATCATGAGATAAACCGATTAAGTCAGAAATGGCCTTGTAGGTCAACTTTTGAGAGCGTAAATAGACCGCTTGAATCCGTTTGTGATAGGCAGAGAGGTGTTTAGCCTTGAGAGCTGATTTGAGTTCTGTGATTTGTTCTTGTGTAGCGTTCATAGGACTATTATACATCAGAATTTGATTTTTGTTAAGTATTAGATGTTGATTTGATTGTGACAGGGAGCTTGGATGAATTATTTTCCATGGATTTGACAGAACATACAGTTGGAGCTGTTAAAGATTGGAATAAGCGATTAAACGGTCAGTTTAATGCAGGTGTACTATTATTAAACTTAGAGCGCTGCCGCAAGGAGCAGTTTACAGAGACCTTGATTGCCTATACAGAACAACATTATTCAGACCTAAAAGATGGCGATCAGACGGTGTTAAACCACTTCTATCCAGATTATCTAGCTTTACCTAAGAAATACAATACTCAAGTTGGAGTAGAATGGTTAGGAGGGGAAGTCGGAGAAATGGCTGAACCTACCGTTGTGCATTATTCGACTCATCAAAAACCTTGGAAGACCTATAGTCACAGCCGCTTACGAGAGCTCTGGTGGGTTTATCACAACTTAGAATGGTCGGATTTAGTAGGTTATTGGAAGGTTAAGAATGCGGATGTGCAGCTATTTACCACCTATAGTCAGCAAAAATGTTTTGTCCTGACCAATTCTGATAATATTGAGAAGCTCGAAGAGCTCATTCAAGCATTTCCAAATCTACAATTTATGATTGCGGCCCGTACGATCATGTCGCCTAAGCTACTAAATTTAGCAGCCTATCCGAATGTATTTGTCTATCCAAATATTCTCCCCTTTCAAATTGAGGAACTCTTAGACCAAACAAGTATTTATTTGGATATCAATCATTATAGTGAAGTGGATTCGATTGTGGAGCGAGCCTATCAAAAAGGGAAAAAGATTCTGACGTTTGAGCATACCAAACATCGGGAAGAGCGGTTCTATGATGCGATTGTTCCATCAGTAAATCCTGAACAGATGATAGATTGTTTGCGAGAGGTTGTATCAGAATGAAAAAAGAGCTAAGAAATCCTTTAGAAGAAAGTATAAAAAATCGCCTAAAAGAGGAGCGCTACCAAATTTCTGAAAAGAAGAAGGAAAAACAGCGAGTGTCCTTTGTACAGCTTCTCCTTATTGTAGTGATGGGAATAGGTTTAGTTGCTTCGACAGTACAGTTGTTGATTAAATTATTTTCTTGATGGACTTATCTGTTGGATAATCATTAGAAATGGTGTAATTGAATGCTTGCATGCAAATAAGAAAAAGGGATGGTCATTATGACGATACACATTACAAATCTATACGGGCAATCACCGTATAGTGTGGCGCTGATGTCGCAAAATCTAGTATCTGATATTGGAAAAATGTTGGGCATGAAGGAAATTGGAATCTATTATTATGATTCGTCAAAGGAAAATCCAGCCTCTCTTCGAACTCGCTTTGATGGGATGAATGCAGCGGTAGCTCACGGTGATACGATTGTGTTGCAGACTCCCACTTGGCACCCAACTGAATTTGAACGCGCCTATTTACAGCAATTGCGAGCTGGCTATGATATAAATTTGGTGCTATTTGTGCATGATGTTCCGCCTTTAATGTTTAGTGGAAATTTTTACCGAATGCCTCAAGTAATCGAAACCTATAATATGGCGGATGTTATTATAGTGCCATCTGAAGCTATGCTTCGCGTTTTACGAGAGAACGGATTAACGGTTAAAAAGGTACTATTGCAGCATATGTGGGATCATACCACTCCACTTAGCTGGCAAACGCCACAGTTTGAAAAGTTAGTCAATTTCTCAGGATCACCAGAGCGGTTTCAATTTATCAAGGAGTGGAAATATGATCTTCCTTTGCATGTGTTTGCAGCGCCCAATGCAAAGCTTGAAGCTCCTGCTTCAACGGTCATTCAGGAAGAGTGGAAATTTAAGACAGAATTGCTCGATAAACTGGCTTCAAATGGTGGTTTTGGCTTGGTATGGAATCAAACAGAAGATTCAGAATACTATTCTTTAAATGCTTCTTACAAGCTGAGTACCTATCTCGCAGCAGGGCTTCCGGTTCTGGTTCCAGCGACTTTATCGAATAAGGAGATCATAGAAAACAATCATTTAGGCTTTGTAATTCATTCGCTAGAAGAAGTGCCGGAGATCCTCAACAAGATTTCACAAGAAAAATATGATGGATTGGTCCGCAATGTCAAACGCTTTCGCGTGTTGCTAAATGAAGGTTATTTTACGAAAAAGGTCTTAATTGATATGGTGCACCTATTATTTCAGAATGAGAGCGACCAGTAAGCATGAAGAAATTCTTTTTCCAATATCCGATGCTTAAGAGGATTTTCTTTTCTTTCGGGATTGTCCTCTTATTTTTAATCGGACGCTATATTCCCTTGCCAAATGTGGATATTTCAAAATCAAGTGTCGTAGCCAATTCCTCTTTAGAGGTGGCTTCTGCTGTATCTGGTGGAAGTTTAGCCAATATAGGGCTTTTTTCATTAGGGTTAGGCCCCTCTATGTATTCGATGATTTTGAATAGGGTTTTTGCACTGGGGAGGAGACGGCAGGCGACTGACAGTTCGCAACAAAAAAAACAAATGATAGTAATGTTCCTTGTGGCAGCCATGCAGGGATTGGGCATTGCTGCAAGTCTAACCTATGTGGCTCATCCGATTTTACAGCCAATTCAGTTGATTGCGCTGACAACTTTTTTATTGGTGACAGGTTCCTTTATTCTTATGTGGTTAGGCAATCTGAATGCGGCTTATGGGATGGGAGGGACAACCCTTATCATGTTTATCAGTATTGTTGTTTCCCAATTTCGGGCTGTTCCAATTCTGGTAGAGGTTGTGGCCAGTCCTAAGATCATGTATGCTGTGTTTATTATGGTTTGGACTCTATTGAGTATCTATGTGACTGTTATTTTTGACAAATCAGAATACCGAATTCCCATCCAAAGAGTATCCATTCATAACGATTTCGTCAAAAAAGCGTATCTGCCCATTCGTGTCAATCCCTCAAATGGAATGCCAATCATGTATGCATTTACCTTTTTGGCCTTACCACAGTATTTTTTAATTCTATTATCCTATCTTTTAAAAAGAAATGCTCTCTTGCAATATAGTGTTTATTTTACACCTCGTACAGGGATTGGGATAGTTATATATGTGGTGTTGGTGTTATTGCTATCTTACAGCTTTGCGTTTGTAAATGTAGATCCTGTAGTTCTCTCAAAAGAGTTTAGGGTGTCGGGTGATTTTATAAAAGATGTTCGTCCTGGAAAGCCAACCCAACTATACTTAGCAAGATATATTCGTTTCTTTGGGGTGTTTAGCGGAGTCATTACCAGTATATTACTCAGCATTCCTTTAATTCTTTTCTTATCTGATGAGAAATTGCAGGATTTAACTCCCTTATCAGGGATTTTTATGATGATGACAGGAATGGTATTGATGATTCGAGACGAAGTAGTGACCTCACGCTTACGGCGTAAATATACAGAATTATTTGAAGGAAATTAGGTAGAGAAGATGTTTCAGTTTATTCCAGCCTGGTATGGACAAGGCAGACCTTGGTATGATCCGACAACTGCTTGGTATCGTGGCGTTTCTTCGATTCATTTTGATGATACAATCAATCAGATGCGGATGTTTCAGCACACAAATGAAGATATAGGGATGGTACTCTTAAATTATATGCCTAATCTTCGCTATTTTCTCCATCGCTATGACCTATTTGAAGTCCCTTATTGGTCTGTTTTTGACGAGATTCAACATACCCATCATATCCAGCCACAAATACTTGATTTCAAAGAATTTCAGTGGCCGGAAAATGTAGAATTTCTCTATACAAACTTTTTGGTGCTTGTCAGAAAGGATGGAAAGGTACTGGCGCATGTGGAATTTGGCGAAGAAGCACATTTGATTTATATCCAATTTTTTAAAGATGACAGACCATCAAAACGCCTGGTCTTTGACGACCGTGGTTTCTTATCAAGTATCCTGTACTATGATGACCAAGGAAAAGAGAACTATCAAGACTATCTAAATGCGACGGGAGACTGGCAGATTCGGGAGAATTTACAGACGCAGGAAGTGACTGTTAATCCTAGTGTAGCCCACCGTTTTCAGAAAGAACGCTATGGATCGATTGCTGAAGTTATTCAAGAAAAAGTAGCAGCCTATGTAACCAGATTAACAGTAGAAGATGTCTTAGTTTTAGCTTCCAGCCCACAACATAACAAGCTTATCTTGCAAGCTAAAGGTTCGCATCGATTGATTCTATCGTATTTTGATGAGCGCTATCCTTTTCATCCAATGGCGCAAATAGCGCAGGATACAGCGCTAGCTGATTTGGTGGTGATAGATAGACAGAGGAGTAAGGAACGATTGCAAGAAGCCATTTCTACGCCTATTGAGCATATTTCTCTTTTTGACGCTCGCTTGAATCTTGGAAAGAGCCAGCGTTTTCGGGAATTATTTCTCTATTTCTTGATGGATGGGGTAGAGGAAAAGGAGTTGTTGCAGTATTTGGAGCAGATTGCTTATTTTATGACTGAGCATGAAGATGTTCATCTGAAAATGGTGACTTATCAGACGGATCCAGCCCAAGAAGACGTCAAACGAGAGTGGCTTGATGCCTTGTTGGAGTCTTATGACTTGGACTTTTTCCAATTGGAAACGGAGGAAGAACAGACTGAGGCTTTTGAAGACGATGATGAAGAGGTAGAGATAGAAGCGAAGCGAGTGAGCTTAGAATTTCTACGTTCAGATTTAGACATTATGAGCTCCCTAGAAGAAAGCCGTCTGATTATTGATGTGACAAGTGAGCCGGATTTATATACCCAGATTGCAGGAATCAGTGCAGGAATTCCACAGATTACTATCCAGCCAACGGAGTTTGTCGAGCATTTGAAAAATGGTTATCTGCTCTCTCATCCGTCTGAACTAAGTCTTGCTTTGCACCATTATTTAGTCGGCTTACGGAATTGGAATGAATCCTTGATGTATGCCGCTCAAAAAATCGCCTCCTACACCAGTGGTAGTTTGGTAGAAAAAATAAAACAAAGTATAGGATATCATGAGTAAAAAAAAGATTAGATTGCTCCAAATCGGTCATCACAATTGGCAGGATGAGGCAGAAATCCCAGAAAATATTGACTGGATTTACTTGCAACCGCAAGAAATTCTTTCTTTTTTAGAGGCAGAAAATAAGAAACTAGAAGCTCGTTATCAAAAAGAAAAAGCGAAGTTTCCTAAAAAAGAGGGAGTGAAACGAGGAAAGATTCAGATAGACGGGATTATTTTACCAGCTTCAAGCTATTCTCAAGATTTATTACTGCTTGAATCTATTATTGAGCCGTATCGGGTTTTTTTCCCTGAAGATTTAGAAACGACAGATCCCGTTTTACAGACATTTCTTGCTCGAATATTCGCTCAAGCTGCGGACTTTTCTGATAAAGCATCGTTGTTACAGACCTTTTCTAAAATCTTTTTCAAGGGGCAATTTGGTCAGAAAATTGCTATTTCTGATTTTGCAATCAATCCGGATGCGCAAAACTATTTCCATCACTATGAAGGGAATGCTTATCTGGTGCTAGACGGGGAGTATGGAGAAGACTATAAAGCTATAGGTAGTTATGTGTATGGTGTCCCCTACTATAAAGAAGCCCAGATTGAGCTTTGGCAGGAATTTATTAAGGATCCAACTTGTGAAGTGAAGATTCGTGTTAGTCATATACCTGAGGGAGCATTGGCATCGATTATTGCAGAGTGGGAGTTTAAAGGAGAAGAATTAGAACTACCAAATGTGATTGATCTCGATAAAAATGGAACTTTATTTGTTACGATTTTTGTGAAAGGACAAGGTCGTTTACAATTAGGTTCCTTGCATTATCGGCGGGGAAGAGGGGGCTTTGGTCAGTTTAGCCTAGGTGGTCAACGATTTTTTGATTCTCAACGTCAGGAATTTAGTTATTTTTTTCATCCGGGAGATTTCAAACCACCCTTGTGCGTCTATTTTTCTGGATGGCGTACGGCTGAAGGATTTGAAGGATACGGCATGATGCGAAAATTAGGAGCGCCGATGCTCTTGATTTGTGACTCGCGCATTACAGGTGGCTCCTTCTATCTTGGCACCAAAGAGTTTGAAAATAAGATTTCGGATGTGATTCAGATGTACCTAGAGTATCTTGGATTTAACAATAAGCAATTGATTATGTCTGGGATGTCGATGGGAACATTTGGAGCGGTTTATCATGGCGCAAATCTGGACCCTCATGCTTTTATTTTAGCGAAACCTGTTTTTAGTTTAGGACGAGTAGCTGAATTAGAAAAAACATTAAGGCCAGGTGGTTTTCCTGCTTCTCTTGATATCTTGCTCCATTTAGAAGGTGGGATGGAGGATGCAGCGGCTAGGCGACTAGATAAGCGGTTCTGGGATGTATGTGTGAACGGTCGTTATCAGGGAACCAAGTTTTTTATTGCCTATATGAAAGACGATGATTATGATAAGACAGCCTTTAGAGAGTTAGTAGAGGGACTTAGTAATCGTGAAGTTCAGATAGTTGGTCGTGGTTGGACTGGTCGTCACATGGATGGATCTTCCTTCACCGTTCCTTGGTTTCTTAATCAATATCAGAAAGTATTGGAAACAGATTTTGGTAGAGGGGAGCAACTGTGAATTACCGTATTTATTGGAAAAATTTTGCGAAAGAAGCTTATCTATCAGGTACAAGTTTATCAGTAAAAGACAAGCAGGTCAGGATTGAAAATATCCTCATTCCCCCTGGGACAACCATGTATAAGTGGTCGTCCGCGAAAAATTACCAAGTAGCGAGAGGACAAGCGAATCTACCCTTGTTAACAAAAGGTGCAAGCTATCATCTGTCTTTGTCGGCAGAAATAACTCCTGCTCGTAGTGTCTATATGCGAGTGAATTTTTACGACCGATTTCAAAAAGCTGTTGATTTTGTAATCTTGAAATCTTCTGACGAATCCTTCACCTACCCTCATGAAGCCTACTACTATGATATTGAATTAGTCAATGCTGGTTGTACGAAGATGATTTTCCATTATTTAGAATTGGAAGAAGTTACTCTTGAAAAAGATAGAGAGAAGCCAAAGGTTTTAAAAATTTTGTTTTGGGATCAGGAAGTGAAGGATGTGTTAGCTAGGAGTCTCTATGCTAAACAAGCAGATACCCTTGTGTTGACTGAGGGAGCGGATACTCTTTATTTTGACAAAGTAAATTTGGAAAAAGTCGAGCAGTTTATTACACAGTATCCCCGATTGCCCATTTACTTTATTGGAAGTGGTCCATGTGGAAACTTTGCGGCACTGTATCATGCCATGTATTTTGAGTTAGGCAAGGCTTATGTGACAAATGACATGTATGCAAAAGAAGAGTACGATAGGATGATATCGCAGATCTTTGAACAAGAAATTGATGTTGACCGTTTTTTGGAGCGCCTATCTTATAAGGAAAAAGTGATTTGGTATGAGGAGTTGAGGATACGGGACACACTATCTTTTATCGCACCTAGTATGAATGCAATAGACTATGCCTTGTTGATTCCCTCTACTGATTAAGCAGAAAGCTGGAAGAAAGAAAAATGATACAAAATTGGTTTTCTTTGGACTATTATCGTTTGAAACGATTGAAAAGGATATTGAAAAAAATCAATGCCAGAAGTACTGAAATGGCGGCTTTGACAGATAGAGAATTGCAGAAAAAAACAGCTGAATTTAAAGAACGCCTTGCTCAAGGAGAAAGTTTAGACAGTCTGTTACCTGAAGCATTTGCAGTGGTTCGAGAGGCTGATAGGCGGATTTTGGGGATGTTTCCTTATGATGTCCAAGTGCTTGGAGCAATCGTTCTCCATGAAGGAAACTTAGCCGAAATGAAAACAGGGGAAGGCAAGACCTTAACAGCTACGATGCCTCTTTATTTAAATGCCCTGTCTGGGCGTGGTGCTATGCTGGTCACAACAAGCGGGTATCTGGCAAAACGCGATGGGACAGAAATGGGAGAAGTATTTCGATTTTTGGGCTTGAGGGTTGGAATTGCTGAGGGAGATGATGGAAAGAAGAAAATAACTCCGAAAAAGAAGCGGCAAATTTACCATTCGGACATTGTCTATACAACGAATGGAACCTTGGGCTTTGATTATTTGATTGACAATTTAGCAACCTCTGCTCAGGGAAAGTACATGCGAGATTTTCACTATGCTATTATTGACGAAGCAGATGCGGTCTTGTTAGACACGGCTCAGACTCCTCTGGTCATCTCTGGCTCACCTCGTCTTCAGTCCAATTTATTAACTTTTGCGGATAATTTTGTTCTCAGCTTGACCAAAGGGGAGGACTATATCTTTGAAGAGGATAAAAAAGAGATTTGGCTAACTCAGAAAGGGATTGATGTCGCAGAATCCTATTTTTCAGTGAAGAATTTCTTTAGCCTTGAAAACTTCGACTTGGTTCGTCGCGTCACCTTGGCCTTAAAAGCCCACTACCTGTTTGAAAAAGGGAAAGATTACGTGGTGGATCCTGGAAAGGATGGAGAAGACGAGGTTAAATTACTGGATCTTGGAAATGGACGTATCTTAGAAGGGACCAAGCTTCAAGGTGGGCAACATCAGGCTTTAGAAGCTAAGGAGCGCGTGAAAATCACCGATGAGACTCGGGCAATGGCCTCGATTACCTATCAAAATTTATTTCTCAAGTTTCCTGTCTTGGCCGGGATGACTGGTACGGGTAAGACGGTAGAAGATGAGTTTGTGGATATCTATAACATGGAGGTTATCCGCATACCAACCCATCGTCCCATTTTACGAGAAGACCGTAAGGATAAGATTTATACCACCTTGCCTGAAAAAATTAAGGCCTCTATGCAGCTCATCAAGCAGCTCCATGCGACAGGGCAACCCATGTTGATCGTGACTGGTTCGGTCAGAATGTCGGAATTGTACTCTGAAATCCTTCTAATGGAATCCATTCCGCATAGTGTGCTCAATGCCCACAATGCCGCCAAAGAAGCACAGATGGTAGCCGAGGCTGGTCAATTAGGGGCTGTAACGGTTGCGACAAACATGGCAGGAAGGGGAACAGATATCAAGTTGGGAGAAGGCGTAGCAGAATTAGGTGGTCTCGCAGTTATTGGAACTGAACGCATGGCTAATGAACGTATGGATTTGCAGATGCGGGGACGTTCGGGACGGCAGGGAGATCCTGGGTTCAGCCAATTTTTTGTCTCCCTTGAAGATGATTTGCTCATCAAGCACGGAGGCGACTGGTGCCAGAAGTATTTTAAAAAGCATAAGGATGCATGTGACCCCTTGTCGCCCAAACAATTGTCCAATCGCAGGTTTGCTAGGTATCTGACCCAAGCTCAAGCTAAGAGTGAGGCAGTTGGTCGCAGTTCACGGCAGACGAGCTTGGCCTATGATGACAGTGTCAAAGTTCAACGCGAGACTATTTATGCCCAACGCAATCGTCTGATTTACGCTAACCAGGATGAGTTTCACTTGCTGGATGTCATTACAGGGGTGATTGACGATTTTCTCGCACAGGAGGAAAGCTTGAGTGAATTTGTTGTCAAACGCTTTATCTTTGATAACCTCTCCTACCATAGTCCTTTGATTCACCAACCAGTTGATTATCAGAATCCTCAGCAAGTACGCTCTCATTTGTTGCGGATTGCACAGGAAGAATTGGAACGCAAGAAAGAATTTCTCAAGCAGGATTTTGCCCAGTTTCAACGCGTATCTATCCTGAAAGCTATTGATGAAGCTTGGATTGAGGAGGTGGACTATTTGCAGCAGCTAAGAGTAGTTGTTAGTGCACGATCAACTGCCCAACGCAATCCAATTTTCGAATACCATAGAGAGGCCCTAGAATCTTACAATCGAATGAAACAATATGTCTATCAATTGGTCGTTCGGAACATTCTCCTGAGTGAAGTTTCCTATAATAAAAAACGGGAAGTGGAGATTTATTTCGCATAAGAAAGAAGCAAAAATGACAGTTTATAACATCAATTTAGGAATTGGCTGGGCTAGCAGTGGTGTTGAATATGCCCAAGCCTATCGTGGCAAAGTCCTTCGGACGTTAAAGATTCCTGCAAAATTTATTTTTACAGATTTTTTTAGCCAAGATAACATTTGTGATTTAACCCGCAATATTGGTTTTCATGATGAGGAGATTATCTGGCTTTACTCCTATTTTACGGATATGAAACTAGCGCCGTCGAGTGTGACTGTAGAAGAAATTCGTAGGGAATACCCGACTCCAGTCATCAGAGAAGAAGCAGATGGCACCATTTTGAGACTCTTTTTTAGTGAAGTTGATTTTATCACTATTTATCGAAAAGGGGAAACTACAGATTTGGTTCGATGTGTGGAAATTGTGGCGCGTGGCAATCTTATTCGAAAGGATTTTTATACGTATCAAAAGACTTTTAGTGAGTACTATATTCCTAAGGACAACCGTGCGACCCTTTATCAGCGGAGTTTTTACAATGAAGATGGAAGCATTGCGTACGAGGAGTTCATAGGAGAAAATCCTATTTATCGCTTTTCCGATCGAATTTGTTATTCAAAAGAAGAATTGATGGCTTATTTTCTACAGTCTCTGGGATTAACAGAAAAAGACATCGTCATTTTAGACCGTGCAACAGGGATTGGTCAAGCAGTATTTCAATACCATGCCCCAGCAAAATTGGGTGTGGTGGTCCATGCTGAGCATTACAGTGCAAATGCAGTGACAGATTCTACCATTCTTTGGAATAATTTCTATGATTACCAATTTACCTATTCTGATGAGGTGGATTTCTTTTTGGTGGCAACAGAGCGGCAGAAAGAAACCATGCTAGAACAGTTTGAGACATTTGAACAGCGCACACCAGTCATTCGAACCATTCCGGTAGGAAGTCTTGCTTGTTTAAAACATCCTACAAAAGAACGAAGCCCCTTTTCTTTGGTAACAGCTTCTCGTCTGGCTTCGGAAAAACATATTGACTGGCTAGTGAAAGCAGTCATTCAGGCCCATGAACAAGTACCAGGACTTACATTTGATATTTATGGAGCAGGTGGGGAAGAACAAAAACTTCGTGACTTGATTTCACAAGGTCAGGCAGAAAGCTATATTCAACTAAAAGGGCATAAAGAGTTGAATGATATCTATCAAGAGTACGAAGTATATGTGACGGCTTCTACTAGTGAAGGCTTTGGGCTTACCCTTCTAGAAGCTATTGGTTCAGGCCTTCCGATTATTGGCTTTGATGTACCTTATGGCAATCAAACCTTTGTAAAAGAAGGAGAAAATGGCTATCTAATCCCTAGGACGGATACTCCAGAGGAAGAAAAAATAGTCGCTAGTATTGTTGGGAAGATTTGCAAGATTTTCCAAGAAAGCAATCTTTCGTCTTTCCATGAGGTTTCTTATAAGATTGCAGAGAATTATTTGGATCAGCAAGTGGAGAAAACATGGAGGGAATTAGTAGAGGAGATGACGCATGATTAATCTATTTGACCACTACAATCAAGCAAGCTGGGATTTGCATTTTTCACTCTTAAAAGCTGGTTACAGACATCCGACAGTCGTGATTGTAGACGATGGATTTTTGCCAGAGGATGTGACCTCTCCCTATCTCTTTTTTACAGGATTTGCAAATGCGAGTGGAAAGCCACGTTATTTTAATGATTTGGTTCTTCCTAGATTTTGGGAAATCCGTGCCACAAATCAGCAGGCTGAGGTGTATAATTTTCATGAGAAGAAGGCAACCATTCACTATTGGCCAGCAGGACACAATCGCTTGATTCAGTCTGTTGACTGGTTGGATAGTAAGGGGCGCGTGCGATGGATTGATCGTTACAATCGATTTGGGTATCGTTTTGCGCAGACCAGTATCAATGAAGATGGGGAGTGGCTCAAGACTTCTTATTATAATCGTGATGGCAAAGAAGTGATTTTGGAAAACCATGTGACAGGAGATTTGCTCTTGACTTATCAAGACAAGCATTACATTTTCCATCAAAAGCAAGAGTTTATCCATTTTTATCTGAAGCAAGCAGGATTTACGCTAGATCGCATCTTCTATAATTCTCTGAGTACGCCTTTCTTTCTAACTTTACTTGTAGAAGAAAAGGGGAGTGATATTCTCTTTTGGCAGGAGCCAATCATAGACGGAATACCAGGAAACATGCAAGGAATTTTGAAGGGAGGCAAGCGCGAGACGAAAATCTTGGTGCAAGATCAAGCGACTTATCAAAAGTTGCTAGCGCTTTTACCTCCAGAAAGTAAAGCAACTGTGGACTATTTAGGACTGCAATATCCATTTAAGGAGAAACAGGTCTTTACTCCAGAGGCCTTACTCTTGACCAATTCAGACCAGTTAGAGCAAGTGGAGGTTCTCCTTCAAGCCTTACCAGAATTGATCATTCATATTGCCGCTGTGACCGAGATGTCTAGCAAGCTTCTGTCACTCTCTCGTTATCCTAACGTCCGCTTGTATCCTAATGTGACCGTTGCAAAGGCTCAGGAGCTTTTACGTACTACAAGCTTTTACTTTGATATCAATCACCACAGTGAAATCCTTTCTGCCGTACGAGCAGCTTTTGAGTATCAATCAGTGATTTTGGCATTTGATAATACCATTCATGACACTAGGTATGTAGCATCGAAACATTGTTTTTCTCCTGAAAATACAGGAGACTTTATCGCATGTGTAAAAAGCTATCTTGCACATCCTGAAAAGGTAGAAGAAGGATTAAACCAACAAAAAAAACAGGCCAATACAGCAGAGAGCTCCCACTATCAGCTGATGATTGGTGAAGTAACTGAAGAAGATTGATTATTAGAACTACTATTATTATATTGTTTAGTCATCCATTTTGACTAGGAGAAGTATAAACATAGAATGATAGGGACTTTATAAAGAGTTTTAGGCGTATGTCTCAACTCTTTTTTTGTATCTTTTTTAACTATGAAAACCTAGACTGATGTATCACAATCCTTTAAAAGTGGGGTAGAAAAATTGAATATCTGTTTTTCGTCAAGGATTATGTTCATTTCTCTAGGTTTTTTGATGATATTTTTTAGCGAATTGTGATTTTGAGATTTATTCTCTATTAATCATACTAGTTTATGTTGGTTTAGGAGTGAAAGTTTTTGGGTGATAAACTTGAGACTGGTAAGGTATGATGGTTGATTCAAAGAGGATGATTGTGGTAGAATGGTAAAGATATTTTTTAATATTATCACTATGTAAGGATGGTTATATGAATCGGAAAAAGTTTACCAAGGAATTCGATGAAATCGATCGTAAAAGCCGTGTCAAATTGCACAAATCTGGTAAGCAGTGGGTGCGAACGGTTTTATCTCAGCTCGGTTTGATGAGAATTCTCGGAACAAAAACTGCTACTGAAAATGTGATGGCAGAGCTTGATCAGGCAGATAAAATTGAATCCAATACCTCAACTTATGTAAAGGCTTTAATTTCTATGGGAGCAATAGGAGGAGTTGGGCTCTTACCCTCATCTGTCTATGCATCAGATGATGTGGAAAATAGGGTAGAAGAGTTGCAATCAACTCCTGAACATATAGTGGCTGGTCAAGATAGGGTTGTTTTGGAGAGTGAGGATAGTAGTGGCAAGGAACCTGGTCAAGATTTAGAAACCTCTCTTCAAAACGATTCCCAAATGGAATCTGAATCTGGTGTATCTGAGCAGGCTCAATCTCTTTCTGAGAGCCTTTCTTATTCTCAATCTATGTCAGAGAGTGCGTCTACCAGTGTTCGTCATTCGACGAGTAGTAGCCAATCAGAGAGTTTGATTCTGTCAAGCAGTCTTTCGCTGATCCAGTCAGAGAGAGCTTCGGTATCAGCGTCTATGAGTGATTCAATCAGTGTATCAAGCAGTGTTTCAGTTCAAGATTCAGAATCCATTGACACAGGTTCGTATTTGGAATCTAGTGTGCTCAATAAAGAGTTAGAAACTTCTTCTGATACACTGGATTCAGTTGCTAGTTCTATATCTACGCCAGCAGAACCTCTCAGGACTAGTTCAGAAACGCTTGAGAAGATTGCACCGAATGTGGCTGGAAATCTCACAAATGCTGTTTTGTCTAGCGAAACTTCTCGTTCAACAACTGAACCGACTCGGGTTCGCACTCGTCGTTCACTACTGGAAGGCCAACCCATTCCCAGAGGAACCTATTTTTTTGCGGCATCATCTGGGGATAGTTATGTTCCGATAACTTTAGAGAATGCGACCCTGACCGATGATAAAACAAGAATCAAGGTGACGGCAGTCAATCAAAATGAATTTTTCTCAACCAAAGGAACGGCAACGATTGATGCTGAAGGTGTTGTGACACTCACGGAAAATGAATCAGGTCAAGCTGGGGCCTACACCTTAAATACTAAGGTTGATTTGAATCAACCCTTTATCTTCAAGGCGAAAATGAAGTTGGGTGATGCGTTTGACAAGGTATTTACTCCTTCAGGACATTCAGGTGGTGATGGTATTTCGTTCTTGTTTACGACGGGTGCTATTGGTGAGGTAGGCAATGCTTCAGGAAATGGAGCTGGACCGACTCTTGGTTTAGGTGGCGAGAATGTCAAAAATTCCTTTGGCTTTAAATTTGATACATCCTGGGATCAGCCGTCAGAGACTAGTAGTGAGAAACAGTATTTTAACGGGGACCCAGCAGTCTATAATGCCTCAACAGGAAGACCCTATATGGCGTTTTTCGCAAACAAAGACGGTGTTGTGTCAACAGATTCGAGTCGTAGTGACTCACGTGTGCTACCAACTTCTGTACTGAACAATGAATTTCAGGATGTTGTATTTGAATATCGTCCTCGAACACCTGAGAATCGCTATCCTACTGTAAGGGTAATCTATAATGGTATTATGATCTCTAAGGATCCACGGGGATGGTTAAGGGAAGCGCGTCTGGTGACAGGTGATGCACAAGGAAGAGAGAAGTTTGCTTTCAGTGTATTTGCGTCTACAGCAGTAGGAACCAACTTGCAGCAACTTAAATTGGAATCGTTTGAATATACAGCTGCAGGATCACTCATTCAGGTGAAACTAGTCAACGATGAAACTGGAGCTGAGATTCGGGAAGCAAAGGTTTTCTCTGCTCCAGAAGGAGAAACACGCGATTTAACACCAGATGTGACCTTGGCAGATCGAATTGTCATTAACGGTGTTGATTATGGTCCGCGCTATGAGCTGAAACAAACCAATGTTTCAACCGCAGCAGGATTTGTGAGTGGCAATACGGTTTCTTATAAAGAAGGTGTGCAAACCATTACTTATTCTTACCATGATCGCTATAAAGCTGTTAGCGAGTCGCTCAGTACATCGTTGGTTACTAGTATAAGTATTGCAACCAGTACCAGTAAATCTATTTCAACGATTCAGTCACAATCGCTCTCTACCTCAGAATCGGTAGAAGCTTCTACAAAATCTTCATTATCTGCATCGACTTCAGCTAGTGAATCAGGGAGTGTATCTGTCTCAGCGCGTGCAAGTGCATCATTAAGTGAATCCGCTTCAACGAGTTCCAGCGAGTCCTTGAGTGCATCCGCCTCGATGAGCGCTAGCGAGTCCGCGTCGATGAGTGCTAGCGAATCCTTGAGTGAATCAGTTTCCATGAGCGCCAGCGAATCCTTAAGCGAATCCGCGTCGATGAGTTCCAGCGAGTCCTTGAGTGCATCCGCCTCCATGAGCGCTAGTGAATCCTTGAGTGAATCTACTTCCATGAGTTCCAGCGAATCCTTAAGTGAATCAGTTTCCATGAGCGCCAGCGAGTCCTTGAGTGAATCAGCATCGATGAGTGCTAGCGAGTCCTTAAGTGAATCAGTTTCCATGAGTTCCAGCGAGTCCTTGAGTGAATCAGCATCGATGAGCGTTAGCGAGTCCTTAAGCGAGTCAGTTTCCATGAGCGCCAGCGAATCCTTAAGTGAGTCCGCGTCGATGAGTGCTAGTGAATCCTTAAGTGCATCCGCCTCCATGAGTGCTAGTGAATCCTTGAGTGAATCTACTTCCATGAGTTCCAGCGAATCCTTAAGTGAATCCGCCTCCATGAGTGTTAGCGAGTCTCTAAGTGAGTCCGCTTCAACGAGTGCTAGCGAATCCTTGAGCGAATCGGCCTCGATGAGCGCCAGTGAATCCTTGAGCGAGTCCGTATCCATGAGTTCCAGCGAATCCTTAAGTGAGTCCGCATCCATGAGCGCCAGCGAGTCTTTAAGCGAGTCCATGAGTGAATCCGCATCCATGAGTGCTAGCGAGTCTCTAAGTGAGTCCGCTTCAACGAGTGCTAGCGAATCCTTGAGCGAATCCGCGTCGATGAGCGCCAGTGAGTCCTTGAGTGCATCCGCGTCCATGAGCGCTAGCGAATCCTTGAGTGCATCCGCCTCGATGAGCGCTAGCGAATCCTTAAGTGAATCCGACTCCATGAGTGTTAGCGAGTCTCTAAGTGAGTCCGCTTCAACGAGTGCTAGCGAATCCTTGAGCGAATCGGCCTCGATGAGCGCCAGTGAGTCCATGAGTGTATCCGCGTCCATGAGCGCTAGCGAATCCTTGAGTGAATCAGTTTCCATGAGCGCTAGCGAGTCCTTAAGCGAGTCCGCGTCGATGAGTTCCAGCGAGTCCTTGAGCGAATCTGCATCAATGAGTGCTAGCGAGTCCTTAAGTACATCTGCTTCAACGAGTTCCAGTGAGTCCTTGAGTGCATCCGCGTCCATGAGCGCCAGCGAGTCCGCGTCCATGAGCGCCAGTGAATCCTTGAGTGAGTCAGTGTCCATGAGCGCCAGTGAGTCCTTGAGTGCATCCGCTTCTATGAGTTCCAGCGAGTCCTTGAGTGCATCCGCGTCCATGAGCGCCAATGAGTCCTTAAGTGAATCCGCCTCCATGAGTGCTAGTGAATCCTTAAGTGCGTCCGCGTCGATGAGTGCTAGTGAATCCTTAAGTGAATCAGCTTCAACGAGTTCCAGCGCATCTTTGAGCGAATCGGCTTCGATGAGTACTAGTCAATCCTTGAGTGAGTCCGCATCGATGAGCGCTAGCGAGTCCTTAAGTGAGTCAGTGTCCATGAGTTCCAGCGAGTCCTTAAGCGAGTCGTTAAGTGAATCCGCTTCGATGAGTGCAAGTGAATCAGCATCCATGAGTGTCAGCGAGTCCTTAAGCGAATCCGCGTCGATGAGCGCTAGTGGATCCTTAAGTGAATCCGCTTCGTTGAGCGCTAGCGAATCCTTGAGTGAATCCGCCTCGATGAGCGCCAGCGAGTCCTCAAGCGAGTCCGCCTCCATTAGTGCCAGTGAGTCGTTAAGTGAATCCGCTTCGATGAGTATCAGCGAGTCCTTAAGCAAATCAGCCTCGATGAGTACCAGTGAATCCTTAAGTGAATCCGCGTCGATGAGCGCCAGCGAGTCGTTAAGTGAATCTACTTCCATGAGTGCTAACGAGTCTTTAAGCGAGTCCGCATCCATGAGTTTCAGCGAGTCCTTGAGTGAATCGGCTTCCATGAGTTCCAGCGAGTCCATGAGTGTATCCGCATCCATGAGTTCCAGCGAATCCTTAAGTGAGTCCGCTTCAACGAGTGCTAGCGAATCCGCGTCGATGAGCGCTAGCGAGTCCTTAAGCGAATCCGCGTCCATGAGCGCTAGCGAATCCTTGAGTGAATCAGCCTCGATGAGCGCCAGTGAGTCCTTGAGTGCATCCGCGTCCATGAGCGCTAGCGAATCCTTGAGTGAATCAGCCTCGATGAGCGCTAGCGAATCCTTGAGTGAATCAGCCTCGATGAGCGCCAGTGAATCCTTGAGCGAGTCCGAGTCGATGAGTGCTAGTGAATCCTTAAGCGAGTCCGCGTCGATGAGTGCTAGCGAGTCCTCAAGCGAGTCCGCCTCCATGAGCGCAAGTGAGTCCTTAAGCGAGTCAGTGTCCATGAACGCCAGCGAATCCTTAAGTGAGTCCGCGTCGATGAGTGCTAGCGAGTCTTTAAGCGAATCCGTGTCGATGAGTTCCAGCGCGTCCTTAAGCGAGTCCGCGTCGATGAGCGCCAGCGAATCCTTAAGTGAGTCCGCGTCCATGAGTGCTAGTGAATCCTTGAGTGAGTCAGCCTCCATGAGCGCTAGCGAGTCCTTAAGCGAGTCAGTGTCCATGAGCGCCAGCGAGTCCTTGAGTGAATCAGCATCCATGAGCGTAAGTGAGTCCTTAAGCGAATCCGCGTCGATGAGCGCTAGCGAGTCCTTAAGCGAATCTGCATCGATGAGCGCCAGCGAATCCTTAAGTGCGTCCGCATCCATGAGTGCTAGCGAGTCATTGAGCGAATCCGCGTCGATGAGCGTCAGCGAGTCGCTAAGTGAGTCAGCATCCATGAGTTTTAGCGAGTCCTTGAGTGAATCGGCTTCCATGAGTGTATCCGCATCCATGAGCGTAAGTGAGTCCGCGTCCATGAGCGCAAGTGAGTCCTTAAGTGAATCCGCGTCGATGAGCGTTAGCGAGTCCTTAAGCGAGTCAGCGTCCATGAGTGCTAGTGAATCCTTGAGTGAGTCAGCCTCTATGAGCGCTAGCGAGTCCTTAAGCGAGTCAGTGTCCATGAGCGTTAGCGAGTCCTTGAGTGAATCAGCATCCATGAGCGTAAGTGAGTCCTTAAGCGAATCCTTAAGTGAGTCCGCATCCATGAGTGCTAGCGAGTCCTTAAGCGAATCCGCGTCCATGAGCGCCAGCGATTCCTTAAGCGAGTTCGCATCCATGAGTGCAAGTGAGTCCTTGAGTGCATCCGCGTCGATGAGCGCTAGTGAATCCTTAAGTGAATCAGTTTCCATGAGCGCTAGCGAGTCGTTAAGCGAGTCAGCCTTGATGAGTTCCAGCGAGTCCTTAAGTGAATCAGTTTCCATGAGCGTAAGTGAGTCCTTAAGCGAATCTGCATCGATGAGCGCTAGCGAGTCCTTAAGCGAATCTGCGTCCATGAGCGCCAGTGAGTCCTTAAGCGAATCTGCATCGATGAGCGCTAGCGAGTCCTTAAGTGAGTTCGCTTCGTTGAGTGCTAGCGAGTCCTTAAGTGAATTCGCTTCAACGAGTGCTAGCGAGTCCTTAAGTGAATCAGCTTCGATGAGTGCCAGCGAATCCTTGAGTGAATCTGTTTCCATGAGTGCTAGCGATTCGTTGAGTGATTCTGTTTCGATTGAGACAGTCGGCGGCTCAATGTCAGAAAGTACTAGCATTAGTAATAGTACAGGTATGGGCACTGGTATTGATGGCAAGCCGAACTTGAGTTTATCTGTTTCAGCAAGCATTAGCACAAGTGTCAGCGAAACTATGAGTGTCAACTTATCTGTGAGTACGTCTGTCTCAATGAGTCAATTCTTAAGTACCAGCGCTAGCGTCTCGACTAGTCAGTCTCTAAGTACGAGCGAAAGTGTCTCAGTAAGTCAGTCTCTTAACACCAGTGAGAGTGTCTCGACCAGTCAGTCGCTAAGTACCAGTGCTAGCGTCTCGACTAGTCAATCGTTGAATATGGTTGACTCTACAAGCGCCTCTAGCACTAGCAGTGCGGGGTCTTCAGTTTCTAGTCTCGTATCCTCGCAAGTCTCTATGAGATATCAAGAAAGTTTACCTAAGACAGGTATGAAATCCAATCAAGCAGGGATTCTTGGAACTTTGGGAGCTGTAGCCAGCTTAGCAGTCCTGGGACGCAAGAAAAAGAAAGAACAATCATTGGAAGACTAAGGCAATGAGTCTTTGCAAGAAAAGTTTTAGAAGATAGAGTGGCAGGAGTGCTACTCTTTTTCTAGTTGTCAAATAGTCATAGAAGATGATATAATGTCAAAAGAAAAGCAGGAATGAGGAAGCACATGAGTATTTTAGAAGTAAAGAATTTGAGCCACGGTTTTGGAGATCGTGCCATTTTTGAAGATGTATCCTTTCGCCTATTAAAAGGAGAGCATATTGGTCTCGTAGGGGCAAATGGAGAAGGGAAATCCACCTTTATGAGCATTGTCACAGGTCAACGCCAGCCGGATGAAGGCAAGGTCGAGTGGGCACGCTATGTGACAGTTGGTTATTTGGATCAGCATTCTGTTCTGGAGGAGGGGCAATCTGTTCGGGATGTCTTGCGGACGGCTTTTGATGAGTTGTTTAAGACAGAAGAGCGGATTAATGAAATCTATTTGTCTATGGCTGATGAAAATGCCGATATAGATGCCCTCATGGAAGAAGTTGGAGAATTGCAAGATCGCTTGGAAAGTCGGGATTTTTATACCTTGGATGCCAAGATTGATGAAGTGGCCCGTGCTCTGGGTGTCATGGATTTTGGAATGGATACGGATGTGACTTCGCTCAGTGGAGGGCAACGGACCAAGGTATTGCTGACCAAGCTTCTTCTTGAAAAACCTGATATTTTGTTGCTAGATGAGCCGACCAACTATTTGGATGCAGAGCATATTGATTGGCTCAAGCGTTATTTGCAACATTATGAAAATGCCTTTGTCCTCATTTCCCATGATATTCCTTTCTTGAATGATGTGATTAACATTGTGTATCACGTGGAAAATCTCCATCTGACACGCTATACAGGGGACTACTACCAATTCCAAGAAGTCTATGCCATGAAAAAGGCGCAATTAGAGGCAGCTTATGAGCGTCAGCAAAAGGAAATTGCAGATTTAAAGGATTTTGTCAATCGCAATAAGGCCCGCGTTGCAACACGAAATATGGCCATGTCACGTCAGAAGAAGTTGGACAAGATGGATGTCATTGAGCTACAGGCAGAAAAGCCGAAACCCTCCTTTGAGTTTAAAGTGGCACGGACACCAGGGCGTTTCATCTTCCAAGCCAAGGACTTGCAGATTGGGTATGATAGACCTTTGACAAAACCGCTCAATCTGACCTTTGAGCGCAATCAAAAGGTGGCCATCATCGGAGCTAACGGGATTGGAAAGACAACCTTGTTAAAGAGTTTACTGGGAATTATTCCTGCCATTGCAGGGGAAGTGGAGCGAGGAGACTATCTGGAGTTGGGGTATTTTGAGCAGGAAGTGGAAGGTGGCAACCGCCAAACGCCACTTGAAGCTGTCTGGAATGCCTTTCCAGCACTCAATCAAGCAGAAGTGCGTGCGGCACTTGCTCGCTGTGGGTTGACCTCAAAGCATATCGAAAGTCAAATTCAAGTCTTATCTGGAGGAGAACAAGCCAAGGTTCGTCTGTGTCTCTTGATGAATCGAGAAACCAATGTTTTAGTGCTTGACGAACCAACGAATCACTTGGATGTGGATGCCAAGGAGGAACTAAAACGGGCCTTGAAGGAATTCAAGGGAAGTATTCTCATGGTTTGTCATGAACCTGACTTCTATGAAGGCTGGATGGATCAAATTTGGGATTTTAATCAATTATAAAAAAACAAGGGAGCTAGCGATTTATGAAATCTGCTATCTCCCTTGTTTTTTGCTATCCGTAGAAAGTAATTCCGATGCAGTCTTGCCTAGTTGCTGGAGAGTGATTTTTGACGAGTATAAGTCAAGCTTTTAATAGATGAATAGAAGAGTAATAAAATAGCTCATTGATGCTTGAGCCACCTAAGAAGCTAGTCAAAATGATAACTGTGATTTTCATTGAGGATAAAATGCAAAGGTTATTAAAAAAGATAACAGTTCAGCGTAAAAAAACGCATACAATCAGCGTCTTGGAGAGTTTGATTGGATGCGTTTTTACTATTTTAAAGGTTTTTAACTAGTCTTTCTCTTTAAGGGCTAGCGTTGGATGAACTTGAGTTTTCTGATGAGTTAGCATCATCTAGCGAGGAGTTATCGCTACTTGGTGCTGGAGCGAATTGTTCGGGATGTAGCGCCTTGTAGGTGGGTGAATGAAAGAGGTCAATAGAAGACTGTTTTCCACGCTTGCTATAAAGGCTGGTGGATTGCTCTCCTCTTTCTTCTTCAATTTTTTTCAAGGCCTTCATCGAATGATTGTAAGAAAATTGGCTGGCATCGACTCGTCCTAGTCCATCAGCAGTATAGAAACGAAGCAGATCCCCAGTCTGAATTGCATCGCTCATCTTGAGCTGGGTATTTGCCGCTTCGCGAATTTTGTCCAATTCAGCCTTGGTGGATTCGTCAGGAAGTGTAATTTCCTCTCCAGTTTCAGTATAGTAAGTTCGACCGCTATAACTCGTATATTTGGGAGTGACAAAATAATTGGAAGAACGAAAAGCGACAATTTGCTGGTGCTCATCTGAGAGTAAATCTTGTCCGACTTGTAGATACTTGCTAGAGTCAATCCCCAAGAGATGTTCCAAGGTTGGCAGCATATCAATCTCGCCGCCGTAGGTTGGAATGATTTTTCCTTTATCCGTTCCTGGGACCACGACCATATAAGGAATTCGTTGCAGCATGGCATTGTCATAGCTAGACCAGGTTTCTGAATTTTTGTCAATGAGAGGGGCTAGGGCAGGATTTCTGGAATTAGAAATGCCGTAGTGATCCCCGTAGAGGACAATCACAGAATTATCATAGAGTCCCGCAGCCTTGAGGTAATCAAAGAAAGATTTGACTGCCGCATCCAAGTAGTTTGCCGTTGCAAAGTAACCATTGATTGTCTCATCTTTGGTATCTGCTAAGGGAAATCCAACCTCATCGCCAATCAGACTTGTTGTATAGGGATAGTGATTGGATACCGTAATAAATTTGGCGTAGAAGGGTTGTTGCATCCTCTCAAGATACTTGATGGAATCCTTGAACATAATCTTATCATTCAGCCCGTATTGGAAAGAATTGGTTTCATCTTGCTTGGTGAAGTAAGATGAGTCAAAGAAATAATGGTAACCCCACTGTTTATAAGTAGTGTTGCGATTCCAAAAGCTTCCAGCATTTCCATGAAAGACAGCACTGGATTGATAACCTTGCTGAGATAGGATAAATGGGGCTGCCTGCTGGGTATTGGTTCCTCCATAGTTGACCATAAAGGAGCCTTGGTTAAGACCAAACAATCCCGTTTCTATCATGGTTTCTGCGTCCGAAGTCTTTCCAGCCTTTACTTGGTTAAAGACATTTGGAAAGGCAAAGGTCGAATTAGAATGATAAAGGGAGTTGAGAAATGGAGTGACTTCATACTCCTTGCCATCTGAGACTAATTTATAATCAATCAAAAATTGCTGGAAACTTTCCAAGTGAATGTAAATGACGTTGCGTCCCTTGGCAATGCCGTAATACTCAGGATTTGGCTTGGCATGGTGGCTAGCAATATATTCTTCAACTGGCTGTAAATCCTCTGCACTGGCCTTGGAGCGTTCTTTATTGGCACTATAGGTTTGATTGCCACTGTAGCCGAGAAAGGCTGGAAGGCCAAGGGCACGCACAACATAGTAGTTGGAAAATCCACGTGTCAAGAGCTCTGGTCGATCAATTTCTGCTAGAAAGAGATTAGCCGAAAAGAGCATGCTTGATAGGGCGGTCACAGCAAAACTTGCCCGTGTGTTAAAGATCCGCTCGTCTAAGCGAATGTATTTTTTATAGAGCAAGAAGATTAAGATGGGAAAATCCATGATGTAGACCAAATCCCATGGCCGAAAGAGCTCTAAAGCTGCTTCTCCTAGCCCTGCTGAGACGCTGCTAGAAGCTAGCATGGTATTGACCGTGACAAAATCACTGAATTCTCGATAATAGATGGCATTTGAAACCAGCCAGGCAAAGAGAATGAGGTAAATTCCAATGCTTAGTCCATAAAAAAGTTTGGTCCGTTTGACATAAAGAGCTAGACCAATCAAGAGCAATCCCAGAGGAATAGGATTGATGATGGCTAGAAAGACTTGGTAAAGTCCCTTAATATCTAAATCGAAATCCACTGTATAAGCCCACATGGTCTTCAGCCAGTACAGGCTGAGCAAGGTTAAGACAAAACCTAGTCGAGTGCTCATGAAACGGAGCATCGTTCGAACTGTTTTTTTCACAATATGTACTTCCTTGTCTTATTTCCTAAAATTTTCATCATTTCCAGTATATCATACTTTCAAAAAATCTTCTGTATTTAAGGTGAAAAACCCAGAATAGTAAAGTTTGTGATATTTTACGTCTATAATTAGATATTCTTTTGAGAAAATTCACAAAATTTGGTATAATAGCTGTATGAAACAAGTGATTCTTCATTCTTCGGTAGAAGATAAGCTCAAACGAGGCAGATGGATTTTGGAAAAGGATGATTTTCCACAGCTAGACTTGGACAACCAGGCCGTTGCCTTTTATAGCCGCAAGGGAAATTTTCTAGGGACAGGCTATCTATCCCCTCAAAACAAGGGAATTGGATGGTTTGTGACGGAGGAGACGGTTCAGTTTGATCAGGTATTTTTTCAAAGGATATTCCAGCAAGCAAAAGCCAAGCGAACGGCTTATGCGCTAGATAATCGTACAACGGCTTATCGTCTTTTCAATCAAGAAGGAGATGGCTTTGGTGGTGTTACGATTGATTGTTACGGAGATTATGCTGTCTTTTCTTGGTATAATGCCTATGTTTATCAGTTGAAAGAAGTGATGACTGCTGCTTTTAAACAGGTTTATCCAGAAGTTTTGGGAGCTTACGAAAAGATTCGCTTTAAGGGGCTTGAGCAGGAGTCCGCTCACTTGTATGGGCAAAAGCAGGAGGAGCCTTTTCTAGTTCTTGAAAATGGTGTTTCCTATCAAGTCTTTCTCAACGATGGCTTGATGACGGGGATTTTTCTAGACCAGCACGAGGTTCGAGGAAGTCTGGTTGATGGCCTTGCAGCTGGGAAATCTCTGCTTAATCTCTTTTCCTACACGGCAGCCTTTTCAGTTGCCGCAGCCATGGGGGGAGCTGTTGCAACGACTTCAGTTGATTTGGCAAAACGCAGTCGCGAATTGTCAGAAGCTCATTTTCTAGCCAATGGCTTTAGGATGGATCAGCACCGCTTAGTTGTCATGGATGTGTTTGACTATTTCAAATACGCCAAACGGCACGGCTTATCCTATGATGTAATCGTCCTTGACCCACCAAGTTTTGCTCGAAATAAAAAGCGGATTTTTTCCGTAGCCAAGGATTACCATAAATTGATTGCAGAAGCACTGGAGATTTTAGAGCCAGATGGTATCCTTATTGCTAGTACCAATGCAGCCAATCTCTCACGGAGACGATTTAAGGAAGAACTTGAAAAAGGGTTTGGTAAGACCAAGCACCAGTATCTTTCTGAATATGGTTTGCCGGCAGATTTTGCCTATAATAAAAAAGATGAAAGTAGTAATTACCTAAAGGTATTTACAATTAAGGTGGATAAATGAAATTAGTCGTGTCAGTCATGCCTCGCAGTTTAGAAGAGGCTGAAAAGATTGATCAATCGCGCTATGAAGATGCAGATATCATCGAATGGCGAGCTGATTTTCTGCCCAAAGGGGAGATTTTAAGGGTAGCACCTGCTATTTTTGAAAAGTTTGCTGGACGCGAGTTGATTTTTACCTTGCGAACACAGGCAGAAGGAGGAGAAATTGCTCTTTCTGATGAGGAATACGTTTCTATTATCAAGGAAGTTTCGAGTCTTTATCAGCCAGATTACATTGATTTTGAGTATTTTTCGCATAAGGAAGCGTTTGAACAAATGTTAGAGTTTCCAAATCTGGTGCTCAGCTATCATAATGTTGAAAAAACACCAGAAAACATGATGGAAATTTTGTCAGAATTGACGAGTTTAACGCCCAAGGTGGTGAAGGTTTCGGTTATGGCACGTCACGAACAGGATGTGCTGGACTTGATGAATTATACCCGTGGCTTTAAAACGCTCAATCCAGAACAAGAATTTGTGAGTATTTCCATGGGAACAATTGGGAAGATTTCACGGATTGCAGCAGATGTGACAGGCTCTAGTTGGTCGTTTGCAAGCATTGACGAGGGGAGTGCCCCTGGGCAGATTTCTCTTCAGAGTATGAAGCGGATTCGGGAGATTTTAGATGCGGATTGATGGCTACACCCGTTTAGCTGCCGTAGTTGCAAAGCCGATTAAGCATAGCATTTCACCTTTTATCCATAATCATGCCTTTCAGGCAACCCAGGTCAATGGGGCCTATGTGGCGTGGGAGATTGATGAGAAAGATTTGGCAGAAACAGTGCAAAATATCAAGCGTTATGACATGTTTGGAATCAATCTTTCCATGCCTTACAAGCAGGCGGTGATTCCGTATTTGGATGAAGTGACACCAGCCGCTCGGTTGATTGGGGCGGTCAATACAGTGGTCTATCAAGAAGGACGTTTGTTGGGATACAATACAGATGGACAGGGC
Organism: Streptococcus himalayensis; assembly: GCF_001708305.1. NCBI lineage: Bacteria > Bacillati > Bacillota > Bacilli > Lactobacillales > Streptococcaceae > Streptococcus > Streptococcus himalayensis. The sequence continues at coordinate 1,983,990 of NZ_CP016953.1, read as the reverse complement.
TTTTTTAGAAGCCTGCCCTCTTTTTCTATCCAAGGACAAACCATGCTCATTCTGGGAGCAGGGGGAGCAGGGATGGCAATCATTGCAGAAGCAGCCCTGCGACAGGCGAAACAAATTGTGATTTTCACTCGAACAGCTTCTTTGGACCGTGTGAAAAAAGCTGTTCAGCTAATAGCAGATGAGACAGGGGTAAAGATTTCTGTTTACCCTTTGGAGGACGAGTCGCTCTTACAAAAGAAGCTTCTTGAGACGGATTTATTGGTCAATAGCACCAGTCTAGGAATGGATGGGCAATCTCTCCCCCTTTCTAGCTCTCTAGCTTTAAGGAAAGAAACACTCGTTGCAGATGTGATTTACCAACCCTTTGAAACTCCCTTTTTAGGCTGGGCAAAGCAGCAAGGAAATCAAACGGTCAACGGTCTTGGTATGCTTCTTTACCAAGCAGCGAGTGCTTTTGAGTTATGGACAGGAAAAGCGATGCCAACAAAAGAGATTTGGCAGTTACTAGAAGAACGTTATAGATAGGAGAATGAGATGAAATTAACAGTCGATCTACCCCATCATCCCTATGATATTGTTATTGAAAAGGGGAGTTTGAGACGAGCAGGCTCATGGCTAGCTGGTCTGTGGTCAGCACAGAAAGTAGTCATTGTCACAGATAATCATGTAGCAAGTCTGTATGCAGAAAAGGTCAAATTAAGCCTAGAAGATGCTGGTTTTGAAACCTATGTTTTTGATTTTTTAGAGGGTGAAGCCAGTAAGAACCTAAAGACAGTCAATAAAGTCTATGAGTTTTTGGTCAAGGTTGGTATGACGCGAAGTGATGGGATTGTAGCCCTTGGTGGCGGTGTGGTCGGTGATTTAGCTGGCTTTGTCGCGTCAACCTATATGCGAGGTATTCATTTTGTGCAGATTGCTACGAGCTTGACAGCGCAGGTAGATTCTTCGATTGGGGGCAAGACAGGTGTCAATACACCCTTCGCGAAAAATATGGTGGGCACCTTTGCCCAACCAGACGGGGTATTGATTGACCCTGAGACCTTAAAAACCCTTGGCAAACGTGAATTGATTGAGGGGATGGGTGAAGTGGTCAAGTACGGCTTGATTGCAGATCAGGAACTCTGGCAAGAATTAAAGGAAATGGATGGCAGCCTAGAATCCATTTATGAGCATGCGGAGAGCATTATCTATCATTCTTGTGATGTGAAGCGTAAGGTAGTGGTCGAAGATGAACTTGACAATGGCGTGCGGTTATATTTAAACTTTGGTCATACCATCGGCCATGCGATTGAGGCAACGGCTGGTTATGGTCAAATCATGCATGGCGAGGCCGTGGCTATAGGAATGGTACAGATTTCGCGTGTAGCAGAAGAAAAAGGGCTTATCCAAGAAGGGTTAACGCAAGCGATCATTGAAATGTGTGAAAAATTCGGCTTGCCAGTTGCTTCTGATTCTTGGCAGGAAGAGGAATTGTACCGAGCCCTTCTTCATGATAAAAAAGCTAGAGGTCAGGTGATTCAGCTAGTCTTGGTTCCGGAAATTGGGACAGCCCAGATTCACCCAATTCCTCTAACAGAGATGAAAGACTATTTGAAACGATAATGGATGGCTCTGTACGATTTAGAGTAGAAAAGCGGAGGATGAGATGAGATATTTGACAGCAGGAGAGTCGCATGGACCGCGACTGACCGCGATTATTGAGGGAGTTCCAGCTGGTCTCCCCTTGACAGCGGACTATATCAATGCAGAATTAAAGCGACGCCAAGGGGGCTATGGTCGTGGTGAACGTATGAAAATTGAAAGTGATCAAGTGGAGATTACTGCGGGTGTCCGCCATGGTTTGACCATGGGAGGACCGATCACCCTAAATGTCACCAATCTGGACCACAAAAAATGGTTGGAGATTATGAATGTTGCAGATGTGGAGGATAAGAAAAAAGGTCTTCGAAAGATCACTAAACCGCGTCCTGGGCATGCGGATCTGGTCGGAGGCATGAAGTATCGGTTTTCTGATTTGCGTAATTCCTTAGAGCGCTCGAGTGCGCGTGAAACCACCATGCGTGTCGCAGTTGGGGCTGTTGCCAAACGAATTCTAGAAGAACTTGGCATGGATGTGGCAAGCCACATTGTCACTTTTGGAGGGATTGACGTGGAAGTGCCTGATGGACTAACGGTTGCGGAGATTAAAGCACGAGCACGCAAGTCGGAAGTTTCGATTGTCAATCCTGAAAAGGAAGAGGAAATCAAGGCCTATATTGATCAGATTAAGAAAGATGGGGATACAATCGGAGGAATTGTTGAGACCATTGTAGGTGGGGTTCCTGTGGGTCTAGGCTCCTTTGTGCAGTGGGACCGAAAATTAGATGCCAAGCTGGCCCAAGGTGTGGTTTCCATCAATGCGTTTAAAGGAGTTGAATTTGGCATAGGCTTTGAAGCGGGTCGTCTCAAGGGAAGTCAAGTCATGGACGAAATCCTCTGGTCTGAGGAAGAGGGCTTTACCCGCCGAACCAATAATCTTGGTGGCTTTGAAGGTGGTATGACCAATGGTCAGCCTATTGTAGTCAGGGGAGTGATGAAGCCAATTCCGACCTTGTATAAGCCTTTGATGAGTGTGGATATTGAGACCCATGAACCCTATAAGGCAACGGTGGAGAGAAGTGATCCTACGGCTCTTCCAGCTGCTGGCGTTGTGATGGAAAGCGTGGTTGCGACAGTTCTGGCCACAGAAGTCTTGGATAAATTCTCTTCTGATAATATGGAGGAATTAAAAGAAGCGGTGGACAATCACCGTGCCTATGTCAAAGGCTTTTAATCGCTTGCTATGACCAAGAAGGAGAATGTGTGAAGACAAGAGTTGTGTATATTGCAGGTTTGGGTTTGATTGGAGCGTCCATTGCACTGGGCATCAAGCGGGACCACCCAGATGTTGAAATTTGGGGTTATAATCGAGGTGAGGATTCGCGCAGGATTGCCCTAGAAAAAGGGATGGTAGATAGGGTCACAGATGACTTTCTCTCCCTTGCCCCAGAGGCGGATGTGATTATCTTAGCCGTCCCTATTCAGCAGACCATTGCCTTTCTACAGGATTTATCACGAATACCTCTCAAGAAAGATGTCATCGTGACAGATGCTGGCTCGACCAAGTTTGAAATTGTAAAGGCTGCGGAAAACTACCTGACTGACAGAGGCATTTCTTTTGTCGGGGGACATCCGATGGCAGGGAGCCACAAGTCAGGAGCGAGTGCAGCAGATGTCAATTTGTTTGAGAATGCTTATTATATTTTCACACCTTCAAATTTGACAACTGATCAAACGATTCCAACCTTGAAAGAGATTCTATCAGGTCTCCATGCTCGCTTTATCGAGATTGATGCCAAGGAGCATGATCGTGTGACTGGTCAAATCAGTCACTTTCCTCATGTGCTGGCTTCTAGCCTCATGGAGCAGGCTGCTGATTATGCGAGAGACCATGAAATGGTTCAGCAATTTGCAGCAGGGGGCTTTCGTGATATGACGCGGATTGCTGAGAGTGAGCCTGGTATGTGGACCGCTATTTTGATGACCAACCCAGCAGAGATTTTGGAGAGAATTGAGGATTTTAAGCTGCGATTGGACAAGGTTTCGGAGCTGATTCGCCAAGAAGATGGGGATCAAATTTGGAATTTTTTTAACCATGGTCGCCTCAAACGTAAGGAAATGAATATCCATAAACGAGCTGGTGTGGATAGTTTTTACGATTTATTTGTCAATGTGCCAGACGAAGAAGACGCAATTTTGGGGATTTTAGAGCTCTTGCGTGGAACATCTGTGGTCAATATTCATATCAACGAAGAAAACCGTGAGGATATCAGTGGTATTTTGCAGATTACTTTCAAAAATCGCGAAGATTTAGAAAAATCTGCTCATATTATTGAAACCAATACCTCTTACCAAGTATTTATCGATTAAAAAGGAGAACCTATGTCAAATATTTATGATATCGCCAATCAATTGGAACGTGCCGTTCGTGAATTGCCAGAATACAAGGCAGTCGTTGAAAGCAAGAAGGCAGTGGATGCAGATAGCACTGCCAAACAAATCTTAGACGACTATCTCGTTTTTCAAAGTGAATTGCAGGCTATGGCGCAAGCAGGTCAAATGCCAACGCCAGATGTCCAAGAAAAATTGCAGGCCTTTGGTGAAAAAATTCAAGCCAATCCAGCCCTTGAAACCTTCTTTGGCAATCAACAGCAATTATCGGTTTACCTAGCCGATATTGAGCGCATTATCTTTGGCCCAATTCAAGAGGTCATGAAATAAACACCCCCTGCCCTTTAGGAAAATCCTAGGGCATTTTTCTTAAATTGCAAAGAGGGAAAACGCATGCAATTCTGGTTTGATTTTGTATCCCTTCTATTTTTATGGTACAATGGTAAAAAATAGGAAAGTGAGAGGTTTTGAGATGAGATTGAGGACCGATGTTCGTGCATTAAATGGGACTGTCCGTGTACCTGGGGATAAGTCGATTAGTCATCGCTCGATTATGTTTGGAAGTTTGGCAGAGGGTGTGACTAAGGTTTATGGCATCTTACGGGGAGAAGATGTACTCTCCACCATGCAGGTCTTTCGTGAGTTGGGCGTAGAGATTGAAGATAAGGGAGATGTCGTTGAAATCCATGGGGTAGGCTTTCATGGGTTAAAAGCTCCCCAAAAGCCCCTTGATATGGGAAATTCAGGCACATCCATTCGCTTGATTTCAGGCGTTTTAGCAGGTCAGCCCTTCGAAGCAGAGATGTTTGGCGATGATAGTTTATCCAAACGCCCTATGGACCGGGTGAGCATTCCCCTTCGACAAATGGGGGTCGAGATGAGTGGTCAGACGGATCGAGATTTGCCACCACTGACCATAAAAGGCAAGAAAAATCTTCGACCTATCCAGTATCATTTGCCAATTGCTTCTGCCCAGGTAAAATCAGCCCTGCTTTTTGCCGCCTTACAGGCAGAAGGGGAGTCTGTTATTGTCGAAAAGGAACGGACAAGAAACCACACAGAAGATATGATTCGTCAGTTTGGCGGTAAGATTGAGGTATCGGGTAAGGAAATCCGCATCACAGGTGGTCAGACTTTTACAGCCCAAGAGATTCAGGTGCCAGGTGATATTTCAAGCGCCGCCTTTTGGCTGGTCGCTGGGCTTATTGTGCCCAATGCAAAGATTATCTTAGAAAATGTTGGGATAGCCGATACTAGAACAGGGATTTTGGATGTGATTGAGGCTATGGGTGGAAAGATAAGGCTGAGCCAAGTAGATGAGCGAGCGAAATCGGCTACCATTACAGTAGAAACATCAGATTTACAAGGTACAGAAATTGCGGGGGAAATCATTCCACGCTTGATTGATGAATTGCCGATCATTGCTCTTTTAGCGACACAGGCAAATGGAACAACCATTATCCGTGATGCCGAAGAACTCAAGGTTAAGGAAACAGACCGCATTCAGGTGGTGGCAGATGCCTTAAATAGCATGGGAGGAGCGATTACACCGACAGATGACGGCATGATTATCAAAGGGAAAACGCCGCTTCATGGGGCTACTATTAACACCTTTGGTGACCACCGCATTGGGATGATGACAGCTATTGCTAGCCTCTTGGTGCAAGATGGAGAGGTTCATTTGGAGCGAGCGGAAGCCATCAACACGAGCTACCCGAGTTTCTTTGATGATTTAGAGGGCTTGCTTCATGGCTAAATTTTTACTAGGGTTTATGGGGGCTGGAAAGTCAACGATTGCCGCCTTGCTGGATCCAGAGTTTGTTGATATGGATGCCTTATTGGTTGAGCGATTGGGAATGCCTATTTCCAGCTATTTTGACCGTTATGGAGAAGAATCTTTTCGTCAGGCAGAAACGGAGCTACTAAAGGAATTGCTGGAAAAGGATGGCTGGATATCTACTGGCGGAGGGATTGTGACAAGGGCAGAAAATCGTGCCCTTCTCAAACAAGCTGAGAAATGTGTCTATCTTCAAGCTGATTTTGACACGCTCTATGAACGACTTGTTTGCGACCCAGACAATATCCGTCCCTTATTTCTGCAACATAGCAGGGAAGCTCTCTATGATATTTTTGTCGAGCGTGAGCCTTGGTATGAAGAAGTCGCGAGCCACATTGTCAGTGTGGTTGGGAAAAAACCTGTTGAGATAGCGGAGGAGTTGGGATGAGAATTGCCTATTTAGGACCTAAAGGCTCCTTTTCCCATCAGGTGGCAAAAGCAACGTTCCCACAGGGAAATTTATATGGCTATGCAACCATTACCGAAGTGATGAAGGCGTATGAGCGTAAAGAAGTTGCCTATTCGATTGTTCCTGTGGAGAATTCTATCGAGGGAAGTGTCCATGAAACTTTAGATTACCTTTTTCATCAGGCAAGTATTCATGCTGTGGCGGAGCTTGTTCAGCCGATTAAGCAACAGCTCCTTGCGACTGAAAAAGGGAAGAGAATTGAAAAAATTTTTTCTCATCCCCAAGCGCTTGCCCAAGGGAAAAGGTATGTTGAGCAGCAGTATCCACAGGCACAATTGGAGGTGACTGCAAGCACGGCCTATGCGGCTCGTTTTGTGGCAGAGCATCCAGAACAACCGTATGCCGCTATTGCACCACGCTCGGCTGCAAAAGAATACGGACTTGAAATCATCGGGCAAGACATTCAGGAAATGCCTGAAAATTATACTCGTTTTTGGATTTTAGGAGAATCCAGTCCAAATCTTTCCTTGTTGGCACACGAAAAGAAAATCAGTCTAGCCTTGACCTTGCCAGACAATCTTCCTGGTGCCTTGTACAAGGCCTTATCAGCCTTTGCTTGGCGAGGCATTGACTTGACGAAGATTGAAAGTCGGCCTCTTAAAACAGCTTTAGGAGAGTATTTCTTTATTTTGGATATCCATGCAGAAAAAGAAGCCTTGATTGACTTTGCCATAGAAGAATTGACAACAATGGGGATTACTTATAAAATTTTAGGAAATTATGAGGTTTATCGAATCAAAGAACAGTAGATTGGAGACGCTATGAGCCAAAAATCAACGAATCTCAGTCGTCAGGAAGCACTCAGACTTCAGTATCTAGACGAAAATTTCCATTATTTAAACAAAAAAGAACGAAAAGAATATGACCATTTGAGAAGGAAAGAGCGAGGGGAGGAGTTGTCGTCTTCTTCTTTGAAAGCTAATAGGGAGCAGGCTTCCAAACAAACTGTAGATGTGAACCAAAAATTACCAAGCTATTCAAGAGCAGAAGAGCACCAAACTGTAAACACTCAAGGATTTAAGCTAAAACGTCTTATCAAATGGATAGCAGTGGGGCTTGTCCTCGTCTTATTAGGCATGCTATTTATGTTTTTCAAAGGCTTGATGGGTACTACTGGAGACCAACAGGCGGCAGAGACGGAAGTTTTCAACGGGGAAGATGCAGCGGATGGTGTGAATATCCTGATTTTAGGGACTGACGGGCGGATTGGTGATTCGTCTACCGATACGCGGACGGATTCTATTATGGTTTTAAATGTCGGAGGTCAGGATAAAAAAATGAAACTGGTCAGTTTCATGCGAGATACCCTTGTCCATATAGACGACGTTAGTTCGGACAATGAATATGACCAAAAGTTGAATGTGGCTTACACGATTGGAGAGCAGGATAATCATCAAGGGGCAGAATGGATGAGACAAACGCTCAAGAATCATTTTGGCTTGAATATCAAGTATTATGCCTTGGTGGATTTTTCAACCTTTGCAACGGTCGTTGATACCCTCTTTCCCAATGGAGTAGAGATGGATGCTCGGTTTTCAACCGTTGATGGAGAAGAAGTCGAGGCTGTGGAAGTTCCAGATGATTTGAATAGGAAAGATGGTCTTGTTCCTAATCAGACCATTTCAGTTGGCAAACAGAGAATGGATGGCCGCACCTTGCTCAATTATGCTCGGTTTCGGAAAGATGACGAGGGAGATTTTGGGAGAACTCGTCGTCAGCAAGAGGTCCTGGCAGCGATTTTTCAGCAAATAAAGGATCCAACTAAGCTTTTCACTGGCTCTGAAGCAGCGGGCAAAGTCTTTGCGTTGACGTCAACCAATATTCCTTATCATTTCTTATTGACCAATGGCTTAGGCGTGCTAGGAAATGCTAAAAATGGCATTGAAAAAGTCACAGTTCCAGAATATGGAGATTGGGAAGATGCCTATGATAGTTATGGTGGACAGGGGCTTTTGATTGATTTTGAACGCTATCAGGAGAAATTGACTCAGCTGGGACTGCGCTAATGCCTAGATTTATGATATAATAAAAAGAGGTTGAGACAATGGTACCCGACCTCTTTTATTTTTATGTGATATGCTTGTTTTTGGCTAATAATACTCGTCCCCAATCAAAATCTGCTGCCGTTAACTTACCTTGCTTCAACAGCCCAGCGGACGACTGTTGAAGGCTGGAAATAAGAGGCTGGGACAAAAGTCTCTAATCTTATCATTTTTCTAGATTTAACAGTTTAGCGCAGTAGTTGTCTGGTTTGTAAAACGTTGATAAATCAACATTTTAGTAGAGGAGACTAGCGAACATTTCGCTAGCTCTATTTCCAACCTTTCCACAATTCTCAATTGTGGAACCTAGTCAGATTTTGATGCCTATAGAGTAAAAAATGAAGGAGAAAGGTTGATTTCAGCCAATCGTACCGATTGTCCTGTTGCCTATATGTTTGAATAAAGAAAGAATTAAAAAACAATGATGAAGAAAAATGATGTGGTAGAAGTAGACATTGTGGATTTGAGCCATGAGGGGCTAGGAGTTGCCAAACTAGACGGATTGGTCTTTTTTGTCGAGAATGCCTTACCTAGTGAAAAAATTCAGATGCGGGTGCTTAAGGTCAATAAAAAAATCGGCTATGGAAAAGTAGAAGAGCGGTTGACGACTTCAGCAGATAGGAATGAGGCTATTGATGTGGCCTATCTCAGATCTGGAATTGCGGATTTGGGGCATTTGACCTATGAAGCCCAGCTACATTTTAAAACCAAGCAAGTAAAAGATAGTTTGTATAAGATTGCTGGTATCAAGGATATAGAAGTCCCTTTAACGCTTGGTATGGAGCACCCCGTTGCTTATCGAAATAAGGCACAAGTACCCGTTCGCCGTGTGAATGGTCAATTGGAAACCGGCTTTTTCCGCAAAAATTCCCATGATTTGATGCCGATTGAGGATTTTTATATCCAACACCCAGAAATTGATCAAGTGATTTTAGCTGTACGTGATTTGCTACGCAGATTTGACATCAAACCCTATGATGAACAAGAAAAAACAGGTTTGATACGCAATGTCATTGTTCGCCGTGGTCATTATTCTGGAGAAATCATGGTGATTTTTGTGACAACTCGACCAAAGATTTTCCGCATAGAACAACTGATTGAGCTCTTGGTAGATCAATTCCCACAGGTGACCTCTATCATGCAAAATATCAATGATCGGGATACCAATGTGATTTTTGGTTCTGAATTCCGCCTCTTGTATGGTAAGGATTGTATCACAGATCAGATGTTGGGGAATCGCTTTGAAATCTCAGCTCCTTCCTTTTATCAAGTCAATACTGAAATGGCAGAGCAGCTTTACCAAACGGCTATTGATTTTGCGAATGTTACAGCAGATGATACCGTAGTTGATGCTTATTCTGGAATTGGAACGATTGGCTTGTCTTTTGCCAAGCATGTCAAGAAGGTCTACGGAGTAGAAGTTGTACCGCAAGCGGTAGAAAATAGTCAGCGCAATGCAACCCTAAATGGCATTTCAAACGCTCACTATGTTTGTGATACCGCTGAAAAAGCCATGGCTAAGTGGGTGCAAGAAGGTGTTCAAGCCACTGTCATTCTCGTAGACCCACCAAGGAAAGGCCTTACTGAAAGTTTTATCAAAGCGAGTTGCCAGATGAATCCAGAAAAGATTGTCTACGTGTCTTGTAATGTCGCAACCCTTGCGCGTGATGTCAAACACTATGAAGAGCTAGGCTACAAACTTAGCAAGATTCAGCCCGTTGATTTATTTCCGCAGACGCATCATGTTGAGTGTGTAGCTCTGCTCGTAAAATCCTAGAAACCTTTGAACGAAAGGGATAGTAAAAAGCCTTGACATCAAGGCTTTCAGACCGAAGACAAACTAGCCCTTAAACTAGTTTGTCTTTTTGTTTGCTGTGTTATTTTTGAAAAAAGTAGTCTAAAAGAGTAGATTAGGGCAACATAAAAAGGCCTTCCTGCCCTCATTTTCACCAGTTTTTTGAGATTAAGGCACGCCAAAGTCAGCCCAACCTTATCTCGCATTTTGGTCTTACCAATTTCTCTTGTATAGCGGAGATTATGGTATTCTTTAGCCGTCCCAAAGAGTCGCTCTATCGTCTCCTTGCGATGCTGATATCGCTCTTTCATCCCTCTTTGGTGGCGAATCTCTTCACAAATCTCCATGTAACCTTTCCAGATATGTCTGGTGACTAGCTTCTGCTTGGTCTTACTTTCAGTACAACTCTTTAGGAGTGGACAAGTTGCACAAATCTTAGGGTTACTCTTGTATTCTCGATAGCCAGAACGGTTGGTAGTGCTGTAAGACAAGACTTGGTTTTCAGGGCAGAGGTAGACGTCATAATGCTCGTCATAAATGAAATCATTCGGTCGTAACATGCCCTTCTTGCCACGAGGTCTGGTGTAGGGAAAGACAGGTGTGATATGCTGGTCCAGTAGACATTTGGCAATACTGGGAGTTTTATAACCAGAGTCAGCGATGATATAGTTGGGGTGAAACGGTTCTAGCTTTGCGAAAAGAGCAGGGAAAGCTTGACTATCATGGACATTGCCTGCTTCAACAGTATAGGCTAATGCCCAACCGTGTTTGTCGCAAGCCACCTGTGCTGCATAAGCGAAAACCTCCTTATGCTCCCCCTTATGAAACCAACCACTATCAGGGTCAGTCGTGGACATCTTTTTAGTGTTAGCCTCGCCTTTTTCGGCGGGCTTTAAGGGCTTTTTTTCATGTGTTACCCGATCTTGTGCGATTTCTTTTTCGAGTTGTTCACTCATCCATTTAGCTTGAGCCTCGACCTCTTGTCGTCTGTATTTATGGTTGTTGGCAGCTGCTTTGATGTGCGTTCCGTCGATGAAAATCTCATCTGTGTCCACTAATCCAGCAGTCAAACAGAGATTGAGGACATGTTCGAAGATACGCGTGATCACTTCTGTTTCAGCGAAACGAAGACTGTAGTTTTTACCGTATGTGGTAAAATGAGGCACCTTATCGTCCAGACTCAAGCCCAGAAACCAACGATAGGCAACATTGACCTCAATGTCCTTGATGGTCTGACGCATGGAGCGAATGCTATAGAAGCACTGAATCAGAGGGATTTTGACCAGCATAACAGGGTCAAGGCTAGGACGACCCTTGTCTGAGGAATAACTATCCTCCACCAAGTCATAGATGACAGAAAAGTCGACAGTTTCCTCCAACTGACGCAGAAAGTGGTCCTTTGGAACTAACTCTTCAAGCGTATAGAAGCCTACTTGACGACGGTTATAATCGGGATTTTCTTTGTGAAACATAGCCAACACCTCACATTCTTCTTACCTCTATTATACTCCTTGACATCAAAAAAAGCCCTCAGAAACAAGTGTTTCTAGGACTTTGTCTTCAATCTGAAATGACCTCTAGGTCATAAAGGTCATCAGGACTGAAAATAAGTTTTCCTCCTTGTCTTTCAAATGTATGGTAGTTGTCTTTTTCAATCAGGTTGACCATTTTTTTAATCTGATCATAGGTCTTGTCTAATTTTTGTTTTGCCTCTGATATGGTATAAGAATCCAATATGAGTTGTTCAGATGGTTGTTCTAAAATAGCCTTCTGTGGTTGTTTATTAGATACTGCAATGACTGGTGTATCGGTTAATGGTGACATTTTTATAAAGGCTTCATTGAATGAAAAACCTTTGTCAAATGGAACATTAGGAGAGAAAAATTCTCGTGCAATTTCTCCAGCATTAGCAATATAGCCTCGTCCAATAACCTTCTTTCCATCAATCTCATCAATGTACTTAAATTCTTTGTTTTTGTTAGCATCACCGTACATCATGGTGTATCCTGTATCTTCTAAGTGTCCCACTGAAAGACGTTTCATAAATTGGTCACGCAAGCTAGTTTTGATATACTCTCCATCAGGGCGTTGCATAGCCATGATAACGAAGATACCTGCTTGGCGAGCTTCCAGAATGAGCTGGGTAAGATACTGATTGACCTGTTGTTGGAGTTGGTAGTTTCCTTCTAGTTTTGCCATCAGAGCCGCCCACTCATCAAAGAAGATGAATTTGGGACGAAGTCCAAACTGAGAGAAGTTCATCCCAGCTACAAAGTCTGGGTGATTTTTCATATAGCGGTAGCGTTCCTCCATTTCTTCTACGTTGTCCTTGAGACAAGTGATAATCTCCTCTTTCGTGATAAAAACATGCCCTTGAAAGATAGGGACATCTGCAAAAGAAGAGAGGTCAGACTGTTTTGGGTCACAAATATCAATATCTGCAATTGGTGCTAGTCCGTAAAGAAGAATCATAAGGAGAACCGTTTTACCGCCTCCAGTACCTCCTCCAATCAGTAAGTGTGGTTGTTTCACGTAATCCCAGTAAACATCTTTCATCAATCGTAAGCCTTGCTTGGTCATTTTGACCTCTGAGAGGTTGAGACGACCTGCAAATTGGTCAATGGCAATAGTGTAAGTCACATAGCCTTTAGAGAATTTCTTACCTGTAAAATCGCCATCGTGTTGAATTTCAAGGGTATTTCCTAAGGTTAGGAACTTATCTTGAAACTTGTTTCCTTGAAGGATAAAGGACGCTTTGAGGTCAAATTTACTTTGTTTAAGATAAACTTTGGGAAGGACAATCTTTTCTCTTGTCTGATTATCTCTCTTGATTTTCTTAGAGAGGTAATAGCCATTTTCAAGAAGAAAATTAGCCATAATGCGTAGGCTATCTAGCTTAGAAAAAGCCAATAAATGACTGTAGCAGTAGCGCTGGAGCATAAAGCTGACCACCAAACTACCGAGTAATAGACTTCCTGTTAGTAGTACATAGAAGATAGGCTGATTGAGCAGGTCTTGATAGTTTAGACCAAGAAAAAAGCCACATCCCAAGAGATATGGCAAGTAGAAGAGGGCAAACGTTATCCCTCTAATATGTTTATGGTATTTTCGTACTCTCCGCCCTCGGTTGTGCCAGAACCTCATTCTTTAGCCTTTCCTTGGTCTGGTTTAGGTGCAGGTGCATTTTTCTTGGCAATGCTTTGAGCAAAGAGTTTATAAACCCCGCCAGAAACAGCTGAATAGGTGACAATGATACCTGAGAGTTCGACTTCATCACCGAATTTCAGACCAAGAGCTTCAATTTCGCTTGGTAACATCCCAATGATTGAGAATTCTTCTGTTCCGTGTTGGATGCTTGATTTAATCGCTACCTTGGTAGATAGGATTTCACCTGTTGGAATTTGTGGGTAAGTCCCATCTTGGTTACGGGGCTGAGTGGTATCATTTTCATATTTTTGTTCCACTTCATTAATGCCTCGCCATGTCAGCTTGCCAAAGACTTCATCGACTTTGAGAGCTGGTGTAATATCTAAATAACGTTTATCAGTAATATCTACTTTATCAAATTTCAATCCAACTTTTGCCATATTATTTTTCCTAGTATCTTTCTATTTTTGTTAGGGGAAGTTATTTCTTAACCACAATCTTTTCAGCAAATACATTAAGAGCAGGTGCCATGTCACGACCGTTGATGGTATCTGGGTAGAAAATAGGATTGACCAATTCAATCTCAGCGTCTTCTTCAAAGACCTCAGCCGTAGCAGGTGTGATGACGTAAAATTGTAGGTGTTTTTCATTGACTACTTCATGACGTTGGAATTGTCCCTGCTTGCCAAAGACAGTACGTGGGGCAGTCCCTTGTTTTTCATAAATGGCTGTGCCAATAAAATCAGGGTTCATTTTGAGCGTTTCTTTAATCATAGTGTTATTCCTTTCAGAGTCATAAAAAAATCAAGCCATAGCTTGATGAGAGTGATAATATTGTGTAATTAAACGGCGATAGTAGTTACCGTAAAAAGTTAATTCCCCTTGAGGGTAATGAGCTTTTTTTAAACACTTTAATTGATCGCTTAAGTGTTCCAAAGTATCTACATACAAGAGCCTCAGTAAGTGTTTATCATAACCATAGACACCTGCTGAGAAAGTAAAATTGGTATAAATCTGTTTTAGTTTCTGTTCACAATAAGTCATAACTTCCTTTCTAAATAGTAAAAGCTACTAGTAGAAGGCGATGTCAGACTAGTAGCTTATGTGTTAAGAGATGAAACTTGCTCGAAGATTTCCCGTCTTGTCATGGCAAGTCTTCATCAATGGTTATTTGGTTGAGAAAGAAAAGCATTCTTTCTCACGGTGGCAACGTTTAGCAAGGTGCATTACATCAATTACCATCGCTTTCCCAGCCAATCCGCCAGACCGATACTCGTGTCTCGAAGATTCTCTTATGCGTTAGTCGCAAAGCCAGTTCACTTTACTATTCGGAAAAGTGCGAAAGTCCGATATGCGTGTGGATATCTACATTGATGCAGAATCCAACTCCAACCAGTACACGGACTTGACATTATTATGCAAACAAGATACAATATAGATACGAAGTATATTGTGTGTGTTTGTCGGTCAGTCCTCTGGTTGTCAGACGCACATTTTTTATTAGAATTTCAAGGAACATTTTTTGGTTTCAAAGAATGCTTATTATTTTTTGAAAAGCAAGTAACCACTGGTTACATTTATATTGTAACCTATGGTTACATCTTTGTCAACAATTTTATCAAAAAAATTTAAAAATTTTAAAAGAGGTTAACTATGGGATTCCCAGAACGCTTAAAAGCACTACGCCTAGAGGCGAATTTAACTCAAAAAGATGTGGCGGATACACTAGGTATATCACGTCCTGCATATACTTATTGGGAAAAAGGTGAAAAGGTACCAACACCCGATAAACTACTTGCAGTAGCAAAATTATTCAACGTATCAACTGACTATTTGTTAGGTAATTCTGATTATAAGACTCTTGAAGATGAACAATTGTCTGATGTTGAAATGCTTTTTAGAGCTACATCACTAGAAATGACAGAAGAAGAAAGAGCTGTTTTTAAGCAAGAATTGGTTGAATTTATGAAGGAACGCCAAAAACTTTTTGGCGAAGACAAAAAATAATTTACTATTTACTCCCATTTTTCAATTTATTTTACGAATGATAAAGTAGGAAGAAAAAAGTGAGAATCAACCAATGAAATTAAAAGAACTAAGAAAAGCAAGAAAACTTACCCGAGTACAACTTTCAAAAGCTATTGGTGTCCCAGAGAGAACAATTACAAGATGGGAAAATGGTGAGACTGATATGATGTTGCAGACTGCAATTAAACTTGCGAAGTATTTTGATGTGACTTTGGATGAGTTTGTTGAGGGGGAAAAATGGAGAAAAAATATAAGCATATTGATTATGTAAAAAAAGAGGCTTGCTATAAAACGATACTCACTTTTTGTGTATCAATATTAACTAGTTTGTTGATACCATTAGTAATTTCAGTTCTTTCTAAAAGTTATGGCTTGGACTATAAAGTAGTAATCAGTACATTTTTTACAAAAGGAACTTTAGTTACAATTGTTATTTCACATGTAATTACATTTGTTATAAATGCATTGGATAGTGAAAATATTTTTTTTACACCAAAATTTTGGAAATATCAGAAGAGTAAGGATTCAAAAGAAGATTCCTATTCACTTTTCTTTGCTGGGAGTATAGGATTATTGTTGTTTGCTGTAATATTACACCTTATATTTCTTGGATACCAACCAGGTGATCCGATTATTTTACCTATCATTGCATCAACTCTATTATTTATTCTTGATATTATTTTCAACTATAGGTTAACTATAAAAAAAGAAATGACCAAAGATGACAAGTACATGTTACTAGAGTTTACTAATGATTTAGAATTTGATCAAGAGACAATGAAGAAAAATAAAGACAAGCAGAAATTTGATGGAGGAAAATTATGATGAAGAAGTTAAAGAGTATAGTAACTGGTGAAGATTTGGCTTTTGAATTCATAAAGTTTGAGCAACCTGCTGGTGAAATGTATATGGGAGTATTAGTAGCTTCAGAAATTTTTCAGATATCAAAAGTAAACAGAATATCTGAAAAATACAAAAATGAAGAATCTGAACTTAGCCGTCTTACTCAAAGAGATTTGAAAGAGAATAGAATTGCAGAGATTTCTTCATATGCGGAGAGTAATGATGTAATTTTCCCAACTCCTATCATACTATCTGGTAACAGTGACTTTGTTATTCAAGATGGTAATAAATTTTATTTCAAGGAAAGTGCAAAAGAACATTTTTCCATTATAGATGGACAACATCGCTTATATGGTATAATGAAATCAAGAAAAAAAGATGAACTTGTTTTACCTTGTATCTTAATATTTGATACAGAACCCTATGAAGATGCTTTAATATTTATTACAATCAACGGAAAACAAGTAAGAGTTCCAAGTTCTATTATTTATGAACTATTTGAAATTTCTCCCAATAGGAGTGAGGAAAAAACATTACATAATTTGGCAAAAACATTTAATAATGACGAACAATCGCCTTTTGTTAATTCTATAAAAATGTTAGGGTATAAGATGGACAACCAAGAGTTTGCTCCAATAACTCAAAGCTCATTTGTTACTCCTTTAAGAGACTTGATTACCAAAAATACACTATTTAAAAATCTATTTAGCTCTGAACAAGATGATGTAATTTATAAAATACTCTATAATTACTTTTCAGCGATTAGAGAAATCTTTGTTAATGATTGGGGGAAAAAAGAGTCTATTTTACAAAAATCAGTTGGATTTAAAGCATTAATAATCTTTCTAGATAAAGTATTAATACCTGAAGCACAAAAAAGCAGGGATTTCAGCAAAGAGTTCTTTGTTTCAAAACTAAAAAAAGTCCATAATAATATAAAGACTCCAATAACTTCACAAGACTATGGATCAAGCTATGGCGGAGCTAAAAAGATATCAGATGCGTTCAAACAAGCATTAGAAGACAATTAAGAAACAACGAACAATAATCAAGTTTTGAGTGGACACTCGTCCACTTTTTTTATATAATTTTAGTCAATTAAATAACTGACTATTTTCTGCTAACTTGTGAGGGAGGTGTACAGTGCAAGAACTTTATACTAGAGTAAACCAAGTAACCAAAAAGAAACTTTACAAATTCATTAAAGACAATGATATTTCAACCTTGAATTATAATTTCAAAGAATACTTTGAATCTTGTGTTGAAAAGTATGATATTAAAATTCTTGAACACCATTTCAGCAATAGGCAAATCGAAGGATTAACACTCATCAACAAAAGTGGTATCTCAATGTCTTATGAAAGGGAAAATCCAATTGTAAAGCAAAATTTCACCAAATGTCATGAGTTAGGACACTTTATGTTAAAACATTCTGGTAGGATGTTTACAGAAATCAGTCAACCCAGCAGTAACATCGAAGAAATAGAAGCCAATATATTCTCTGCAGTCGTCCTAATGCCAGATATCGTGCTCTTATCGAAAATATATTACCGCAGGGACCCTTTCTTTGCGGTTATGAATGACCTTGAAGTTTCCTCGATAGCCTTAAAATACCGGCTAAAGGATATTTTAAAACACTTTTTGTATACCGAAAACTTCATTATTGAGCAAGCGATTGAAAAATACTATCAAAATGATAGTAGCTGGATACTCCTATTATTAGATAGTGCCAAAGATAAAATTGAAGAGGAATATATCAAGGTTAAAGGTAACATTTTTAAGAGAATGAAAGCTGAGCTAGACACTAATCATTTTATTTCTAGCGAGAAATACCCAATCTTATTAAATGCCACCTTTAGGACAAAACTTCAAAAAGTATGTAGGAGTATCAAAACATGGGTTGAATTTGATTTTGGAAAATCAATTGGCTACGCTTGGAAGATAGAAAAAATCTCTGATAGAAAAGCTAAAAATCTAGCTAATAGAATCCTATTGTAAAAACGATTGGAGGATGGTGATGTATCAACCAACAAAACTAAAAGATAAAAGACTTGAACTAGGTCTTAAACAAGTAGAAATTGCAAACAAGCTAGGAATCACAAAACAATCCTATTTTGCTTGGGAAAAGGGAACATCAGCACCAACTAAAGAAAACCTCGAAAAATTAGAGAAGATATTGAATGTGCATCATGGCTACCTTTCCGAAGATAAGATATCTAGTGACTACAAAATGCTAAATGACATCAATAAAAAGAAGGTTGATAACTTAGTCCAAGAACTTTTGACAGAACAAAGTAATATCACAACAATTGGTGAACGTAAACTATTCATGTATAAGGTGTTTGAACAAATATCAGCTGGTGTTGGTTCTTCAATTTATGATGATAGAGAGTATAATACCGTCTATTTTGATAGAGAACTGGCCCATGACTTTGCTTCATGGATAAGTGGTGACTCAATGGAACCAACCTATAAAAATGGTTCCGTAGCACTAATTCGTGAAACAGGCTTTGATTATGATGGAGCAGTCTATGCTGTAGTTTGGAACTCTCAAACCTACATCAAAAAAGTTTATAGAGAAGCAGAAGGGCTAAGACTTGTTTCAATTAACAAAGACTATTCTGATAAAATAGCTTCTTATAATGATAATCCACGGATAGTAGGTAAAATTGTAGGAAGCTTCACACCAATAGAAAGATAAAACTTGAGTAGAAATGACATATTTGATGATAAAATAGAATTAGATTTCTTTTCAAAATCGCATCAAAGTTTGAGAGGATTTTGATTAAATTTCATGTTTATGCATTCCACTGACCTTTATTTTAATTGATATTTTATCTCTGAAAGTATTAACTCAAAAGAATGAATCAGTTTGAAAAATATAATTGAAAATAGTCGAATTTAGAAACAATAAAATTTAGAGTCATTTTATGGCAGAGGAGTAATGAATGAAGAATAGTTTAAATTTAGAAGTAGAGAAAGCGTATAAAAAAATAAGTGGGGAGAAAAACAGTTTTGGAAAGTACTACAAAACATTATTTCATGTTCACACTCCAGAATCTCATGACTATAAAGTATTTTTTGATTGGAAAGGCTATTCAGAATCAAGTTTTAAACAACTAACTATTGAAGATTACATTAATGAAATAAAGAAACAAAAATTATTTCCAGATGAATATTTTCTTACTGAAAATGGAGAAAAAGTATTTTATAGAAATTATGAAAAAAATGGTTTTAAAGATGAAATTGATATGCTTTCATTTTTAATTGTTGCACAGAGTTTATATAATCAGGGTATTTCTACAGTAGTAGTATCAGATCATAATACAATTTTGGGAATAAAAAAATTAAAAAAAGCTATTGATTTATTGAGCGATTTAAGCATTAACAAGGAAAAAATAAAAGTAATTAGTGGC
Organism: Streptococcus himalayensis; assembly: GCF_001708305.1. Lineage (NCBI taxonomy): Bacteria > Bacillati > Bacillota > Bacilli > Lactobacillales > Streptococcaceae > Streptococcus > Streptococcus himalayensis. The sequence continues at coordinate 1,964,444 of NZ_CP016953.1, read as the reverse complement.
TTAGAAATCTCATGTGCTGACCGAGTGCATGTCCTAGTAGCATTCCCAGAATATAAAACACAATTTATAGAAAAATGGCTAATAGACAATTTAATGAATGAAAATGAGGGAACATTTAAAGCGAGCCTCGAAGTTCTGGATACATTTTTAAATCAGGGTTTCATTACATACATTGCACATATTAATTCCTCTGATGTATTTAATGAGGGAAAACATTTCTCGAATGCCTATAAAAAAAAGCTATTTTCATCTAAGTATGCTAATTATATGGGTGTTTCAAATAGTCTAAAAATATCTCAAGTCCAAAATTTCCTGTCAAATATCAATAAAGCTTTACATCCATCATTTTTATTAGATAATGACTCTCACTGTATTGAAGAACATGATCGGAATCCAATGTGGGTGAAATTTAGTAGTAGAAATTACGAACAATTGAAAGAGGCTTTATCTGAATATGATGTTTCAGTGGAATTGGATAATCCTAGAGGTAATAATAATAAGGTAATTCGTGGCTTATTTATTCCACAAATCAAAAATTCCTTTTTATTAAATAATAACTCTGATTTTGTACTAAAATTCTCAGAATCATTAAATTGTCTTATAGGAGGACGTGGAACCGGGAAAAGTACAATTCTAGATTTACTTCAATTAATTTTGTCACAAAATGCAGATTCCAAGCAAAAATTTGAATTTTTGACCAAACACTCTAGAGTTTATGTATTATATGAAATGTTTGAAAAAGAATATATTGTAGAATTGAATTTACCTGTTCCTAGACAAGGTGAAGAAATCTATGATACTTATGGTGTTAGGACAAAAAGTACTACTAAGTTCTGGTTTTACAGTAAACTTTTAAAAACAAAAATAAAGGATTCCTATCTGTCAATTTATGAAGTATTAAACAGTAATCAATTTAAGAAGGTGAATAAGAGTGAAAAATACGATTTAGTTGATAAAATGTTTGACAACCGATACTCTGTGAATCAATTAGTAAATATTGCTAGTGATGAGAAAATAAGTGATTTTTTATATAATATATTATCTAAAGATAAGGAGTTTGCTCAATACAAATTCCAGTGTAAAATATTTTCTAAAAGTAGTATTACTTCTATTATTAGTTTAGAAAATATTAAATTAAAAAAACAAGAAAATGACTTAAAATCGGTTATTATGCCCTTTAATGAATATCAAGCTGACAAATTACAGATAGTATATAGCCAAAAATTAGATTATTATATACCAGAAAATTTTGAAAATTGGTTCTTTCCAGAGGGAAAGAATTTAAATAATCCGTTCCAAGGTTATAGGATAACACATAGAGAGATTGTTGAATATTTGTCAACAATATTTTTGAAAAGAGGTTTTATAAACTTCGTAAATATTATGAATAGCAGAGAACTTGACCAACAATTTTCTATTGAAAACTTTTCAAAAAATACTGAATTAAGTAATAACATATCACATATTGATCTAATTGAAATTGATGAAAATAATATAACCAAATTGTTTGAAAAAATTTATAACTTATGGGATAACAGTGATAATAAATTGATTCAAAGCTACCTGAATGATATTTATAATAACTGCGAAAAACTTTCTCTAGAATTTAATATTAATTCAAAAGTTACTGACGGAAGTAAGAAGCCTATATTTAAAATAGTAAGTGAGTTAAGTTTGGGACAAAAAGTAGTTGCAATGCTGGATTTTATACTTGCATATTCTGAATTTACAAATGACAATCGCCCACTACTAATCGATCAGCCAGAGGATAATTTAGATTCAAGATATATCTATAACAATTTAGTAAAAGTATTGCGTGAAGTTAAATATAAACGCCAAATAATCATTGCAACTCATAATGCAACTATTGTAACAAATGCAATGTCTGACTTAGTAGTATTGATGGATTCTGACGGAGAACATGGATGGGTAAGCCAAACGGGATATCCAAGCGAAAAGAGAATTAAAAAATATATCGTTAATTATCTCGAAGGTGGAAAAGAATCATTTGAGCATAAAGTGAAGATGTACCAAGATGTTATTGATATTCATAAATAATATAATATATAAGAAAAAATCAGCTTTTATACGAGCTGATTTTTATAGATTTTTTATGAAATTTCCAATTTCCTTAACAATCTCAGTAACCAAAGCATTTCCCATAAAGAACATACGCATTTTATCGGAAACTGCTACAATTGATCCATCGGAAAGCTTTTTATAGGCAGTCCAATTATCAGGGAAGTCTTGTAATCTTTCAGCCTCTACTGGTGTAATGAGACGGTAACGATTATTAACTTTAAGGAAGTGAGTAGACCTGTTAACTGTTCCTTCTGAAGTTAACATGGTACGGCCAGGAAGATTGAGATCATCTGTCGGTGACATCCCGCCTTCAGAATAGATGTATGAATGACCATCAGCAGAAGTTCTCTCAATTCTTTTTGGTCCTCTCAAATATTGAAATTTCTCTAATTTAGATTGGTCTGTCAAAAAGTATTTTTCTGGAACGTCTTTCTCAACTTGTAAAATTTCCCCTAGTGTAATAGGATTTTCATCATAATCAGGTTCAGTGTCAATAGAATAATATTTTCCATGTCGCATAACACCTGTATTCCAAACGGTACCTGTAAAGTTATCTGAGACTTCAACAATATCATTTGCTAATTCATAAAAGACCTGTCGTTTTTTTACTGGATAATGTTTGATAGGAAATTGGGTAGCAAATAAACCTGTATGATAGATGTAGTCATCGTATCTATTGTCATCAAATACGAGATCATTTGTTTCATATTTATTATCGATACTTTTAGCAAAGTCGGTATCATTTCGATAGACAAAGAAAAAGACACGTCGACGACGTTGACTACGGCCATATTCAGCAGCATTAATCACACGCCATTCTACAGAATAACCAAGGTTATTAAAAGCAGTTAGCATGATTGCGAAGTCACGTCCACGTTGTTTAGATGGAGCTTTTAATAAGCGGTCTACATTTTCCAAAACTAAATATTTCGGTTTAATGATACGAGTAGCCCGAATAATTTCCCAAAAAAGTACTCCTTTTTTACCCTCAATACCTTGTTCATTTTTTTTACTACGGGCCACTGAATAATCTTGACATGGAAAACCACCGACAATCATATCAGCATCCATTTCAGCAAATCTCTCATCGCTAATATCAGAAATACTAATATTGATGTTTTCACTATCTGGAAAATGATAGTCATATACTTCAAAAGCGTCTTGAGATTTACGTGAGGGTTCCCATTGATTTGCCCATTTTGTTTGGAAGTAATTTTTATCGGCATTTTCAAGACCGATACGGAACCCCCCAACTCCAGCGAACAGTTCTAGAACTTTCATTAATAACTCCTAAATTTAATAATATAACCATTATATCGCATTTTTTAAAATCGATCAAGTAATAAATTTGGTATAATGTTAATAATAAAGCTTAGGCGGTGTTGATATGGATTCTTCTCTTTTTGATTATGATGATAGTAATTTAGAAAGTATTTTGACCTATACTGAGGGTATTTTAGACAGAAAATTCTTAGAAATCATAAAGATGTATCAAGAATCCCCGTATAAAACTTATGCAGATTTTCAATCTCAAACATTTTCTAAATTTGAAAATAAAGAGCTTAGTATGAAATCTAAGGGACAATACGGTAATTATATTGAAAAGTATTTTTATGGCTATAGCCCAAACAATGATAAACAAGCTGACTTTGATAAGGTGGGTCTTGAACTAAAGGTAACACCTTTCAAAGTAAATAGAAATGGAAGTATAAGTGCAAAAGAACGTCTTGTTCTTACTATTCTAAACTATATGGAAGAGAGCTTAGATAATTTCTATTCCACACATCTTTGGGAGAAATGTCAAAAAATCTTATTACTATTTTATAATGGATTAATACCAAGTCAAACAATGGCAGACTACATCATTGAAAAAATCTTTCTTTTTGAATGGTTTGAAGAGGATATGGATGTTATTCTAGAAGACTATAAAAGAATTACCGAAAAAATCAAACAAGGTAGGGCACATGAATTATCTGAATCTGATGGCAATTATTTATCCACCTGTACCAAGGGAGCAGGAAAAGGTAAAGATTTTCGAGAGCAACCTTTTAGCGACGTACCAGCAAAACAACGTGCATGGGAATTAAAGTCTAGTTATATGACTTATCTGATTAACAATAAAATATTTAATCAGACAGAACAGGAAAGTGTTGTCTCTACAGCAAAAGGAGAAAAGAAGACTTTTACTGAAATTATTGCTGAAAAAATCCTAACATATAAAGGAATGACTGAAACTGACCTTTACGAAAAATTTTCAATTAACCCCAAAGCAAAAGGGAAGAACAGTTCGTTAATTAGGAAAATCATTGGTTTAACAGGGGATATTGAAAAAACACAGGAATTTCAGAAAGCAAATATGAATTTACGTGTTATTCGTGTTGATAAAAATGGTTTACCCAAAGAGGACTCACCCTTCAAGAATTATAACTTTAATGAATTAGTAACTAATAATAATTGGGAAGAGTCACATCCTTTTCAAGAAATATGTAATAAGCGTTTTTTGTTTGTAGTGTTTAAAGAGATTAATCCAAAAACATTTGTTCTAGATAGTATAAAGTTCTGGGGATTTCCAGATAGACAAATTGATGAAGTAAAGCGAGTTTGGCAAGAAACAAGAAATATTCTTGCTGAAGGAGTTCAATTAATACAGAGTGGAAATAAAGTATCAACCAATTTTCCACAAAGTAGAGTTAATAAAGTTATTTTTACAAAAATTCATGCTCAAAATACACTTTATGAAATTGAACCAAATAAATTCGTTGGGAAAGGTAAAGAATCAGATACAGATATTTTACCTGATGGCAGAAGAATAACTAAACATTCATTTTGGATTCCAAAGAAATTTTTGAAAGAAGTTTTGGAAAATAAATGGGATTAGGAACATATTTATTTAGAAGTTTTTTTAAGGAATTTATGGGGTTTTAGTTTTATGATTTCAATCTTTTTTTTAGAAAAATATGGATTAACACATAAAGTTGCAAGAACAGTATCTGATGCAGGGTTTAGTTTGATAGATTTTCTAATAATAGATAATACGAATATTTATTCAAAACAATTAACAAATTCAAATCGAGATAAAGTATTTAGTGCAATCCAAAAATGGTTTCTTGATGATAAAGTAGATATTGATATTTTCGATAATGTCATAATGTTAAATGCAACTAACAAATCCGTTTCAATTGAATGAATCTATAAACGGGTTAAAAAAGATAATAGAAATACAAGCTATTGAAGAGAAGGGACTAAGTGTTACTTCAAGTAAAATAAATCAACTCATAGCTGAATATGAAAGTTTAATTACAAATTCAGACGAAATAAAAATCTGGGAAGCATTTTGCTATTTGATTAAAAATACTAAAATTTCAATTCAAGATATTGAAACTCAGCAATTAGATTTAGAAAAATTTTTAGAATTGGAAAAAATGAATCTAATCTTTGTAGAGGGTGAAATAAGATACTTAAACATAAATAATTTATTTGAGAAGGATTTTTTTATTAATTATTTCAAGATTGATAAAAATATGATTCCCATGAAAGAAGATGTTATTGAGAAATTATCTTTAAATGACTATTTAAAGATAGATTTTAAAGATAAAGATTTATTTTTGCAACGAATTAATGGCTTAACATTACAAGAAATTGGTGATAAAAAAGGATTAACTAAAGAAAGGGTAAGGCAACGTTTAGCTAAAATTAGAAAAATCTACCTGCTCTAGTAGAAGTTGATACTTTCGGTGAATTATATCAAGAATATGACATTAGTAAAGATCTTTTTATCAATGTTTTCAATCAAGATGAAAGAATTTATAATCTTTTATCATTTCTGTTTTCAAAAGGTGAAAAAGATATTACAGAAAAAATACTTAATGAAGAATATTCACAAAAATCAAAAGAATATGTTTTAAATGCATCCCGTAGAGTTCAAATTGGGACTGATGTCAAAATCGCAACTAAAGAAAATGCTTTAGTTGAAGTAATGAAAGAGAATAAAGATTTACAAACCCATTTATCAAAAGATGAAATGTTTTATTTATATAATGAATATGTCCAAATATATCCCAAACTTTTGATTAATAATCAAAGAAGTCTGAACAATATGGCTGATAGAAGTCCAAATATAATAAAATCTTTTTCAAAGGGATATAGGTTCTTTGAATTTGATTTGTCAGATGATATATTACAAAGTTTGAAAAATATTATAACCGAGCTACCTCCAGGGGCTTATAATATGGAATATGTTTATACAAGTAATAAGGAGTTTATGAAACGAATCAACATTTTAGATGGTTCGGAACTTCATAACCTTTATCTTAAATTTGACATTCGGGTTCCTAATATGAGTTTGGGTAGAAATCCAGAATTTATTTTTGATATTAATTCAAAAAAAGAATTTATTTTCCAAGAAATGATACCTTATCATGGAAAATCAGTTGATGAATTTGCAGACTATTTAAATAATAATTTTGGTTTACATAAACAGTCTATCAAAGCTTATTTATCAATTGAATTTATAAAATATATTAAAAATAAAACAATTTTTATTGATTCAGAGGATTATTCGAATATAAAAAACATATTGGATGGGATTTTAATTGATGAAATCTATTTACATGAAGATTTTGAAAAAATAATAAAAGAGTATACTAATCTTACTAAAATTAGCCCATTTCTTATCAATCAATTAGGATTTCGCGCCAGAGGAACTTTGGTAATCGATAAGAAATACTCTAGTGCTAAAAACGCAATGATTTCTAATATCCTATCTAGAAAGATTTTTAGTACTGAAGGTGAGAGAATATATAAGACAAATGACTTTAATACCGCCTTATATAGTTTGGAAAAGGAATTTAAAATTTTAAAAATAGGAGATGATAAGTATCTTAACACTTCTATATTAAAAAATAGAGGTTTTGATTTTGATAAATTTCACAATTTTTTTAAAAAAATTGATAGTGCCATTGAGTATAATGCATATTTTACAATAAAATCTTTATTAAATTCAGGTTTTAGTGATGATTTAATTGATGATGGTTTTGAATTAATAACATTAGATAGATTGATATTTACATCAGATATATTTAAACCCGTAACTAAAAGCTTTCCGACTTTATATCATAAGGGAGACAAAAAATTTGTAAACGATTTTCTGTTAGATTCTTTATTAGAGTATGGAAGTGTAAATATTGAAGATTTTACTGATGGTATAAATGATAAATATGGACTAAATTTTGAAGAAGAAAATATAAAGTATAGACTACTTCAAGAGGAAACCTTTTACTCAAAAGAATTAAATAAAGTTTATATTTATAAAGATGATTATTTAGACGAGGTGTATGGGAAATGAATTTAATAAAAGACTTAAATTTAACAAATGATGATGTAGTTTCAACAAAGAAGCTTTCTTTAAGAGGTGAAAAAAAAGTATTTGATGTTTATAGAATCCCATTAGATTGTTTGAAATATAATAAACAAAATGGACGAATCGCTACTTACATCTCACAATTTATAGATGAGGGACATGATTTTTCAGATGAGTCTGAAGAATTTAATAGGATTATTGAAGGCTTTATTGAAGAAAGCAACCCAGATGCTTTGAAAAAAACAAAGCTTAATATTAAAGCACTCTCACAGACAGAACCTGCAGTTGTCTTGTCTAACGGAATAATTCTAGATGGAAATCGTCGATTTACTTCTTTACGACAATTATCAAGAGAGGGAGCGGGGGCTGAGTTCAACTATTTAGAGGCTGTCATTTTAGATAGCGAGAAATATAATAACAAAGACATCAAAAGACTAGAATTAAATTTACAACATGCTATCGAGTCACGAGTTGATTATAATCCAATTGATCGCTTAGTGGATATTTATAGAGATTTAATTGAGAACGGTGGAATTTTTACTCCTGAGGAGTATAAAGGTGAAACTCAATTAACGCTTAATGAAGTTAAGAAAGAAATTGAAATTGCAAAACTGCTAGTTGAATATCTAGAATTTATTAACAAACCTAAGAAATTCTACATAGCAAGAAAGCAAAAGGTTGATGGCCCACTTCGTGAAATCTATAAAATTTTGAAAAGCAATAAGATTGACCCTGACTCTAAAGAGGATATAAAAGAGTATCTATTTACCAATATTATGGCTCTTGATGGAGATATCACTCGACGAATTCGAGATTTAAAAATTGTTTTTGAAGATAAAAATTTGTCTGCAGAACTCCTTGAAGAAGTGGATGAAAGCGAAATTCTTGATGACACAACAGACTATTTTAATGAATTTGATGAAAAAAGTGAAACAGTTGAATTAAGCGAAACGATTACCAATAAGGTTAAAAAAATTACTGAAAGCTTTGTAGAACGAAAAAAATATCAAAATGCAAGAAATCAACCTTATGATATGTTAAACAGAGCCTATACGACCTTAAAAGAAGTTGATATTGATGCACTTGGTAGATTAGACTATTCATCAAAACAAGAGTTTGGAAATCTTCTTGAGAAAGCTAGCGAATTAATAAATGAATTGAGAGATATTTAATGCTATCAGAGTTAAATTTTAAAACCTTTTATTCTACAGCAAGTGATAATATTCCAGAATCTTTTTATAATTTAGCCCTAAATGAATCAATTGCATATGACAGAGTTAGTGGTTATTTTAGTGGAACTTCACTAGCATATTATACAAAGGGAATTGCTAATCTAATTAATAATCGAGGGAAATTTAGGTTAATAATTTCACATGAGATTTCTGAAAATGATTACCAAGATATTATTGATGGCTATACAAGAAGAGAAAATCTGGTTAGAAATGTTATTGATAGAATTAATTATTCAAGCTTAGATACTGAGCAAAAAGTTAATTTATCAAACTTAGGATATCTAATCGAGATTGGATTAGTTGATATAAAAATTGGTTTTACACACTCAGGGTTATTTCATGCTAAATATGGCTTATTCCGAGATAATAGTGGCAATATTGTTTACTTTTCAGGTTCACTTAATGAAACAGAGGCAGCATTTAAAAGGAATTATGAAGAGATAACAGTATTGGAGAGTTGGAAATATGATTCAAGTGAGATAAGAGAAAAGCAGTATAATTTTGAAAAACTATGGAATAATGAAAGTAATGATGGAAGGATTTTTATAAAAGAAATTAATGAAATAGTAAAATCTGAATTGATTACTTATAGTCAAGGGAAAATAGTAATTGATAGTATTATGTTAAAAGAAAATTCAATTGTAATATATTATGATAATGGTCTAAAGCTTCAAAACAATTTAATAGACCCTGAAATAGATTGTAAACAGAGGGCAATAAAAAAACTTATAAATAAAGGTTGGTTTAAATTTGAAGTTTCAGAGTTTAAATCTCAATTAGATTATAGTCAGATTGAAGATATTATCAGCGCTTTTCAGAGATACGGTAAAAGGACAAACACTAATATATTGATTTCAGATACAGTCTACCATTTTATTGAAGAGAGTAAATTTGAGATTAATGAAATAGCTAAAAGAGGTCTTTCTATAAAAAATCAAGATACAAATTTTTTTGAAGACTTCGAAAAATTTAAAACTATTGTAAATAATGAGGTGGGTCGTTCTCTTTTTGAAATTCAAAATAGAGTTAGTTTTTATCAAACTATGATGAAGCGATCAGCCAACTTTTCTGTTCCTGGAGCAGGAAAAACAACGATGGTTTATGGGACTTTTGCTTATTTATCCAGTAAAGAGGTAGAGAAAGTTTCAAAAATTGTTATGATTGGTCCAAAAAATTCGTTTTTATCTTGGAAACAGGAGTTTCAAAATGTCTTTGGAAATAAAAGAGAATTAAAAGTCCTAGATATTCATTCAAAAACATTTTCTCCTGAAATGATATATAAGAATATTTCTCAATATAATCTATTTCTTATCAACTATGAGTCATTACCAAGTTATGAAGACGCCTTAAACCAAATAATTGATAAAGAAACTTTGTTGGTTTTTGATGAAGTTCATAAGATTAAGAGAATAGACTCGGAACGTTCAAATATTGCGATAAAGATTGCTCAATATACACCTTATAGGATTGTTTTAACAGGGACACCAATTCCTAATAGCTATCAAGATATTTGGAATTTTTTACATATTCTTTATCAATTTGAATATAGACAATACTTTGGTTTTTCATTGGCACAATTAAATAATCTCTCGGCAACAGAAGTTGAAGAAATAAATAATAAGCTTAATCCATTTTTATGGAGGGTTACAAAAAATCAATTAGATGTACCAGAAGTAAATCCAGATACAATTATTAGTTTAGTAGCAGATAATTCGGAACAAAAAGTCATAGATTTACTTTGGAAAAAATTTAGCCATAGTCCATTCAGTTTGTACATGCGGTTAATACAATTATCATCAAATCCTGATTTGCTGAAAGAAAGTATAACAAATGAATTATATGGTGATTATGAATTTGATGATTTTGATTATTTGGATGAGTTTACAGATGACAGGCCGTGTTATTCAGAAAGCGAACTTAAATTACTAGATGATTTAAAAAATAATTCAAAACTTGAGAGGTGTATTACTTTATCTAAAAGTCTCATAAAAGAAGGAAAAAAGCATGTTATTTGGTGTATTTTTGTTGATACTATAACAAAAATTAGTAGAGAGTTGACCCAGCAAGGCTATAAAGTCGCAGTTATTTACGGAGCGATACCTTCAGAAGAAAGAGAAAAAATAATACTTGATTATCAAAAGGGCAAATATGATGTTTTAGTTACAAATCCGCACACACTTGCAGAGTCAGTTTCACTTCATATGGTTGCCCATGATGCTATTTACTATGAATACTCTTTTAACCTTACTCATATGCTACAGTCTAGAGATAGAATTCATCGTCTAGGTTTGCCAGAAGGACAAGAAACAAATTATTATTATTTAATGCTTGAAGGCCAACAAGAAAAAAGAAGTACCATAGATAGAAAAATATATAATCGTCTTGAAGAAAAGAGAAATGTAATGATTGATGCTATCGAATCAGAAACTATTAATCCAGAATACTCATATGATGAGAGGCAGGAAATATTAAGAATGATGCAAGAAGAAATTGGTGCACATTTTTCTTGAAATCGATTATTTCTAGTAAAAAATACTGAGTTAAAACTCAGCATTATCCATATAATTCAGTTTTTGTAGGTTCGATTATATCAAAGTAAAAATTTTCAATTCTAGAAGAGAGATACTGTTCATAATCACCAGCCTTAGAACACAAATCAGAATAAGAATTCAAAGATTGAATGTCATTTAGTGTTACGTTCAATTCTTTGCTTTTACAAAGGTTCATTAGCTGATTTCCAAAGCTTCGAATTTCGTTCTGATGCTGGTTTTGAGATACATTTTTTTGAATTAAAATTTCAAGATTCTTTATAAAGTCATAAAGGTTTTCATATAATTCGTCCATATTTTTTCTCCTATTATTAAAATAAAATGTTGTAATATCATCTTGGAGATGATGGGCTGTAAAGCCTTTAAATTAAGCACTTTTGGGGCGTTATTCCAAAGTGCTTTTTTAGTTTTTACTACCCTTTTTGTTACCCATGGTTACTTTTTTGTATAGTAAGAGGGTAGCCCCAAAGTGGGACACCCTTACTATTTATAAATTGCTGATAGCTGTTTCAAAGATTGAGACAGCTTTTTTTGCTCCCTCTTGGGTTGCGTGAACATAAGTATTTAAAGTCATAGAGATATTAGAGTGACCTAGCCTGTATTGCAAGTCTTTGGCTTCTATGCCAGCGTAGAGCATGATAGTAGCGTGAGTATGGCGGAAGCCATGGAAACTAATATCAGGCACGCCAGCAGATTTAAAATGCTGCTGCAATCTCTTTCTTAACAAGCAAGCATGGGCATATTTATTGGTAAACACTGAAAAGACAACTGTTTCAGTCCGTCCTAATTGCCATGCGTGCAGTTGCTGGCGTTTTTTGTATTGCTTGAGTAGCGATACTGTAGCCTTATCTATTTCAACATTTCTTAGCCCTGCTTTTGATTTAGGGGTATTTGTTTCCAGATAGCGGTTGAGTGTCTTAGTTACGTTGACAGTCCCATTTTTTAGGTCAATATCAGACCATTCAAGAGCTAATGCCTCACCAATACGGCAACCAGTGGCCAGTAGAAACTTGTATAGAACAAAATCGAATAGATTTTCATAGCTTGACTGATCCAGCTTGTCCAAGTAGGTTAGAAACTGTTTCAGCTCTTGATTGCTGAAAAACTTGATTTTCTTTTCCTTGTCTTGGTTTTTACGTGGGACAATAACATCACGGGCGGGGTTATAAGGGATAAGCTGCATAGTGACAGCATACTGAAGAATACGCTTGTTGATATTGTTTAAAAAGCTGTAGTTAGCGTATGCCCCTTTCTCGCCTTTATTGGCCGCATTAGCCCACTTGTTGACCTGTTGCTGAATGACTGGCGTAGTTATCTTGGATAGCTTATAATCACCAAATACTGGCAAAATATGAAGCCTTACAATACCTTCCATAGACTGCTGGGAGTTTGGTTTGATAGTATTCTTGTAACTATCCCACCAGAGGGCTACAAGCTCCTTATACGTGGTGATTGTCGGTTTGGTTTTCGCCGTGTGACCGTTAGCCACAAAAGCATTGACTGCCTCCCTAGCTTTGACCTTAACGCCTTTTTTAGTGCTGGCCGTGACTGTTGTTCTCGCCTTTTTCCCTGTTAGTCTATCAACCCCTAAATAAACGCTTGAGCGGTACACGATAGTACCGTTTTCCTTTTTGTATTCTTTAATATTCATGATATATACCTTTCTAACATCAGTAAGCAAGTATGGGATTTAATTAGGTATTTATATCATGCTGAGCGTTACGAGAACGCCCCTATTTTCGTTTGTTTTGGGTAAGGTGGTTATTATACCAGAGAGGGAGAAAACGCCTAAAATCGGCTTTAAACGCACTTTTTAGTCAGTCAATTTCTTTATCTGTTTTTCAAAATCTGAGTTGATTTTTTGAGTTTTGTTAAATAGTTGGTATTCTGCCTTTGCTTTATCTTTGGCAACCTTAGAGCTGATTAGCCCCTGACCAGTTAAAACATCATATTCCTGAAAGGTCAAAAAGCGGTCAATACTTTCAGCCAGTTGCTGCATAGTCTGAGTTTTTTTCTGTTCGATTTGCCGTTCCAGGTAATCAAAATAGCTGGAGATACTTCTTTCCAGAGAGCGAATTTCATCAGCCGACAGGTAATTCTTAGCTATTTGCGTATCTGATTGCAAAATCCGACCGTCTGGGGAATGTTTCCAAGTGGTCAGCCCCATATTGTCCTTGGTATGGTCTGCTTGAGTGTAGATAATTTCTGCTGCTGTCTTTCCAGTAATGGCATAATGGAATTTATTTTGAACAGCAGCATAAAACTGTTTTGTCAAAGTGCTTTGCGGGTCATAATCGATAGAAATTTCTGCGAATATATCTGTAATTTGTAACCAAATGCGGCGTTCACTTGCACGAATCGACCGGACACGTTCCAAGAGTTCACGGAAGTAATCTTTTTCTAGCAGATTTTCGCCTTGCTTTAAGCGTTCATCGTCCATGGCAAAACCTTTTATCATGTATTCACGTAATACAGAGGTTGCCCATTGCCTAAAGCGTGTGGCTTTTTGGGAGTTGACACGGTAGCCTACGGAGATAATCGCATCTAGGTTGTAATAATTGATATCTTTAGTCTGGGTTTTCCCCTCCATAGCACCATGCTTAGTGGTATTTTCCATTTTGGAAACAACCACTTTTTCGTCCAGTTCCCCCTCATCAAAGATATTTTTCAAGTGTTTGCTGATTGCAGGTACTCCAACATCGAATAATCGAGCCATTTCTTTCTGACTAGCCCAAATGGTTTCACCACGGATAATCACGCTGGCAGTTTCTTGATCATTATCAGCAGAATAGATTAAAAATTGTAATTCGTTCATGAAGCCCCCCTTTCTATATGTTTTCTATCTGTACTGGTACAGATTTGGGATTTATGATATAATATAGCCATTGGGAGCAATCCCAAAATAAAAATATTAGAAGTGATATAATATTTTTGTTTATTACTCACGGAGTTAGTGAGTGCTGGTTTTTTTATTTCCGATGGTGGCGTGGCGTTTGCTACGCCTTTTTGTGTTGGGGCGGAAAAGTTTATTTCAGTTCAATTAGCTTGTTATAAATTTTGTCCGTTAGTTCTTTTTGTTGACTTGCTGTTAGGTGCCTTGACGTACGAATTATAATAGATCCGTAAACATAATGCGAACCTGGATCTAAAAATCCTTGACCGTCAAAAGCACTGAGATATGTGTTACGTTTTTCGGCGTCTTCGGTTGTGTTGTAAACTTCAATATTCCCTCCAACGTCATTTCCTTTGGCTACAATATCAGCGCCTTCAACAGGTATAGTAACTTGGTTATCTGCAAAATAAACGGAAGCTGTATATCCCCCTTGTTTATTTAATTTACCGTTTGGATCATTGGCTTCTGTAACAGATTGAACTTCTGTAACGGTATCAACTTCTTTTAAGCGCTCTTCGATGAACGCTTGGGAAGGATTTGTAATTTGTTTTAGTTGGGTAATGCTGTTCTGGTATTCTTTTATAGCGTCAGTGATTTTGGTTTCGGTTTCCGTATAGTCTAACGGCTGTTCTAGTTCCTTTGCTTGCTCTAAAATATCTTCTGTTTTCTTTGCTATTTCAGGGATTTTTCTTTTTTCTTTGTTTGCTGCTTCCAAGGTTGCTTTTAAATTGTCTAGGGTCTTATCCTCTAACGGCTTTTCGTCAGCTTTTACGAGTTCTTGAGCTTCGGCAATTGAGCTTTCTAGTTTTTTGTTTTTATTGCTAACCATTTCTTTAGCTACTTCAAAAGTGTTTACCGCATTCTGGTGAGGGGTAAAGATATATAAATAATAAGCAACTGCAGCTAAGACTATAATCACTGATGTGGCAACAAGCCAGATTTTTTTATTTTTCATTGTTTTTTCTCCTTTTTTGTATATTTAAATGGTTGCGCGTGGTCAGTCTACCACCTTACCAGAACCAACGACAGCATATATTTTAATATGGGTATCTGCTGAGGGTGGAAAATCGATAATAATATCATCATATTTTGGATTGATGGAAACCAAGCGTAAGCAATTGTCTTCGGTATAGACTTTTTTCAGATAGTAATGCATAGTTAATTCTTATTATTGCCTGATAATTCCTTTTTACGACGTTCGGAGGTCTCATAAAAATCTAAAAGGAAATTTATTATTTCCTCAAATCTATAAGTGTGACCTTTACTGATAGAACCATAAAGCAAGAGCTTTGTTTGAATGCTTTCTAAAAATTTTATTGCAACCGTGGTATCTCTTTGAAGTTCATCAAGAATTTTTTCGTCTTTAATAAATCTCAAATCATAGACTTCGATAAGTTCAGCTAACTCTATAATCCCCATACTTCCTTTTTCTGGATGTACCCCAAACATCTCATACATTCTTTGGTGCCCTTCGTTATAACCAAGAAGATAACCAACATCGACATTAAAATAATCCGCCAGCGTTTGTGCTTTGTCTGGCTTTATTTGGCTTTCTCCATTTTCCCAACGAGAAATAGTTTTTTCGGTTACTGATAATTTTTCAGATAATTTTTTTTGGGAAATATTATCTCGTTCCCTTAACTCTTTTAGTTTATTTTTATTATAGTTCATTGTCAACACTACCTTTCAAGACAATTATATCACAATACGGACAAAAAATGTACAGGAGAATTAAAAAAATTGTTGACAAGTACAAAAAATGTCTGTATAATACAATTAACAAAGACAAAAAATGTCTTATAGAAAGGAGTACAGCTATGAAAAATAATTTTCGGGTTATTCTAGCCAAGCAACGAAAAAAAGTTGCCGATGTTCATAACGGCACAGGTATTTCTAAAAGTACCTTGACGGCTATCTATTATGAGCGTTCAAAAAATCCTAGTATGGAAACCATGACTAAGATTGCTGATTATTTGAATGTAACACTAGATGAACTTATCACAGCCCAGCACTAAGATTTTTCACTACCTTTCACTCTTGAAAAATCTGAAAATAAATAGAAACGAGGTACAAAATGACGAAAAAACACAGGGAAAGAATTTTTACGATTGACCGTCTTTACGAGATCCAAGATATTCATGGCGAGCTGACACTTTCGGCCATTATGGAGGAGTTTGATTTTTTATCCAGACGAGACATCACGCAAAAGCTAAACCAAAAACGGCGAGCCGGTCAAATCTACTATGGAAAAAATTATACAAATATCAAAATCTTAGCCCCTAGGACGATAAAAAACGATGTTGTCATTAAAGATAACGAGCTAGGGCGCTTACAGTCATGGTTTTTGGTACGTGACCTGTACGGTTTAGAAGATGATCTACAGTCTGGACAACTCAAGGCAAGCGACAAAGTAAAGGCTAGGCAATTGCGCTATAAGATTTTGAACAGTTTACAGAAGTCCGCTATTGATTTTGCCAAACTTTACGAGGAACAAATAGGCTTTACGCTACCATGGCAGGAGGTAAGTAGCAATGGTTGAACATCTACCAAGACTATATCAACGGTCAGTGATGCTTATTAGTCAATATTGGCACGGAGAGCTAGACAAAGAAACGTTTATCAAGGATTTTCACCGTTTAGAAAACAGAATACATCACGAAGTATCCGTAAAAAATTGGCAACAAAAAAAAAGGCTTAGCAATCGCCAAACCGCAGAAGCCTTTTCACAAAACAACTAAACCATAAATAGCAAGTATGGGATTTAGTTAGGTATTTATTTGATTATATCACAAATTAAGTGAATATGCTACCACAGAAAAAAGATTGGATAGTAAGAACCGCAAATAAAGGAACGGAGAACAAGAATGACAACATTTAACAGCATACAACAGGAAATTAAACAAATCAGAAGTGCACTACAAAAGGCACAAGAAGCAACAGGAATGAGCGAATTATCTTTACTTTCTGCACGATTAAAGGGAATCGAATTTGATTTAAAGCAACTGCTTTACATTGAAGTCCCTGAACTGAACGACAGCAAAAAATATGATGCGCTTTTTCAAGGGAACGATATTATATTCGGAGAAAGTTTTTTAGAAAGAAAAGCCGTTAGACAGAGTTTTTGGAAACAATTGGCAAAGTTATTCATCAGCAGTAAAGATGAGCAATCCGCTTTCGTAAAACAGGCAGAGGCGGAATATATGCACATAGTATCATCACATAAAGAATTACATTCGAAAGCGAGGGTTAGCGCATGATAGATGAATTTAACATGCCACCAGAACAGCTACTGCTTTTCATTGTTGCCTTATCAATCGTGAACATCTTTCTATGGCTCCATCTAGGCTATTTTCAGCTTGATACAGAGCTGAAAGACAAGCCCGAGGGTAAATATACCAAGAAACTACAAAACGCTAACTACGGGGCTTATATTCAAGCTCAAGGGCGATATTATAATTAGGAGGTAGCATTATGCATATTCTATCAAGAGAAACAGAACTTGAGCTTTTAAAGTTGGTTGATCATCACTTAGAAAAGCGCTACGAGCTAGAACGCCAGATGATGGATAGTTTTGATTTGAAACCAGTGGAAGAAGTAACTGAAAAGCTGAAAGTAACATCAACGACCCTTAGAAACTGGGAAGAAGCAGGGCTACAACGCTACCAGTCGCCATTTGAGAACAGCAAGAAAGTCTATTACAGGGCTTCTGATTTATACAACTTTTTGGCAGTGGATTAGGAGGAGATAGTGGCAAGATATAACATACACCCTACGCAAGGCGGAAGAAAATATCATGATGAAAAAAATATAAAGACCGCAGGCCAACCATTGAGCAAAACAAGGAACAGCAACGACTAAAAAAGTTGAAGAAGAAACGTAGAAAGGGCTAAACATGTATGATTTACTAGAATTAACCTTACATCGTGACAAGTTATCATTTTTTGGTTTTTTGAAGAAGAATCCGACCAGAGCATTAAAAAACGGAGACTATTACAAGTTTGTCTACTTGCTACCGTCAAATGTTGGGCTGACTGATTTTAGTTATAAAGGCATTATTATTCACATAGCGGACACGGTTACGGAAGGCCATTGGCAATTAGTCAGAGATCTACCGCTAGCCATGGCAGGCGCTGACCTTGTAGAGGTGTTGGAGGATTTGGAACGCCATAGACTGGAACAGGCACGGCAGGACGTTGGGCTGGAGCTTGGCGGGTGGATATTTGACACTATCGCAAACGGCTTATATACAGAGCAAGAAACAGCCTATTTTATCCGCCTAATGTTTCTACATGGGTATGATTTTGAACAGTTGACCAGCTTATTTAGCGCTATCGTGAAGCGGATAGAGTTGGCGAGCTATTTTCTAACAACCGCTAAAAAAATCTATAGGGGGGTAGAGTTTGGATAAAAAAGAAATCGTAGACAGTATTATCCAGCAAGACAAAAAGGAGGCGACACAAGGCGAAACAGAAACAGCCTATCAAGAAGTGATACCCGCCTTTCGGACGTATGGAAAATCAAAGATACCAGCCAGAAGCCCTTATAATGTTATTTTAGTTTTTGAACAGCACAAAAGCATTTTTAAGGGGGTTAGATACAACGATTTTTCGAAGGCGATTGAAAAGACTGAGCTGACTCCGTGGGGGACTAATAAGGGCTTATGGAGTGACGAGGATACAAAATTAGCCATTGCTTTCATCGATGAAAAATACGGCTTTGCGCCAACGAGGGAGAATGTAGAAATAGCGATTTTAAAAGTCGCAAAAGAAAACGCCTATCACCCCGTAAAAGACCGCATAGAGTCGCAACGATGGGACGGAGTGGAGCGGGCGGAACGGTATTTTATAGACTTGCTAGGTTGCCCCGATACAAGCTACGCCCGTGAAGTTACAAGATTATGGTTGACGGGTTTGGTTGCCCGCATTTATCAGCCCGGAATTAAGTTTGAAATTGTGCCGATTTTGACCGGTGGGCAAGGTTTGGGGAAAAGTACAGCTACCAAACGCTTGTTACCTGACTTTCATTCGGATAGCGTCCGAAAATTCGGCGACCATACCGAAGACTATCGTATTTTACAGACAAATGCGGTGATTGAATTTGGGGAGCTGAAGGGCTTTAAAAAGACGGCTATTGAAGCGGTTAAGAACTTCATCAGCGCTTCTAGTGATGATATTCGGGCGCTATATGGCAGAAAGCCTGAAAAGGTGGAGCGCCATTGTGTTTTCATTGGGACATCAAACGCCAAAGGCTTTCTAAAGGACGAGGGCAAAGAGCGGCGTTTCTATCCTCTCCAATGCGGGGTTAATGATGTCGCTTGTCACCCGATGGAGAAGGAAGAAGGCTACTTCTTGCAAGTGTTAGCAGAGGCCAAAGCGTGGTACGATAAGGGGCAACCCTTGACCGTCTCAACGGAACTGGATAAGGAGCTGGAACAAATCCAAGAAGCTTACAAGGTGGAAGATCCAGAAAAAGAAGCGATTTTAGAGTATTTGGGCTATTTTTATCCGCCGATAGACTGGTACGAGCTATCACCACATGAACGCCGTCAGTATTTTCTAAAACATCTGCAAGAGCCTTTAGACGATAACCAGCAATATAAGGAGTATCCACTCGCATTTGGGTCTGCCCAACTTGAGCTGACAACGCCCAACGAAGTTGCCTATGTTGTTTTTAATGAAAATCCAACCAAGGGACGAGGGGGACGCTATAGTCAAAAAGCGAGGGATGTACTAGATAATCATAAGGACTGGGAGCGGTCAGAAGCTAAAAAAAGACTATGGAAAAATGGAAAACCAACTCACTACTATTTTAAAATAAGGCGTTAATGCTACTAATTGCTACAGATATGCTACAGATATGCTACAGCGAAAAAGTCAGGTATATCAAGGGTTTAACCCTATTGTAGCTATTTGTAGCTATATA
This sequence comes from Streptococcus himalayensis, assembly GCF_001708305.1. Taxonomy (NCBI): domain Bacteria; kingdom Bacillati; phylum Bacillota; class Bacilli; order Lactobacillales; family Streptococcaceae; genus Streptococcus; species Streptococcus himalayensis. The sequence continues at coordinate 1,944,407 of NZ_CP016953.1, read as the reverse complement.
ATAAATAAAATAATATATAAGAGAGGGGCTAGAAGATGGGGGATATATCTATAAAAAGTTTTTTATTGAGTTTCTTGCTACAATAGCTACAAAAATGCCCTAAACCCTTGGGAGAGTAAGGCGGAGGCGCTGTAGCAATTCCCCGCTTCTAATGCACGCTTATTGCTCCAAAGCTACAAAAAGGAGAAAAACACCCTAGGAGGAGAGAAATGAAACAATTTAACCATGTTTTGATGAACCGATACCACTATCAAACAGAGGCGACACGCTTTGACACGATTGATAGAATCAAGTTAGGGATACAGGGCTATATCATTGGCTTGTATGCCCAACCAGACATCGAAACCGCCTTGACCAAATTAGATACAGGTTGGCAACTTTTGGCGGAATATGAAGCGGATAGGGATTTGACTGAGAGCCTAGAGAGAATCGCAAATACATATAAAGGGGGATAATATGACCGTACGGCACTATTATAGATATTTTCAATTCGTGGCGGATATGCTAGCGTGTAAGCACGCCATTATTGGCTACATGGTTGGCACGTATAAAGAACCGCATTATCGGATTGACTATCGCAAGGGGGAGCTTTGTGTAACCTATCAGCACAGCCGAAGCTTGAACAGCGTTTTTGAGCGGATAGCCGAAGCATGCGACACAGCGAAAGCGAACAAAATCAAACAAAATGGAACAGATGGGAGGGGGTGAAGATACAAATGAGCACTATTGATGATTTAAGGAAATTACTGAATAATGGTTGCATATTATACCAAAAAGATGGTACAATAAAATCAGCAAGGTTGCCAGCATATGGGAGTTTAATTATTACAATGCAGGATAGCCAACCCGTACAGCTGGAAACAAGGCGAAAAGAAAAAATTTAATTGCTGACTGGAAAACCAGAGGCATGATATTAGAGTTTAGCGCTCTTTGTCATGCCTCTTTATTTTTTTTATTCAAGGGAGGAAGACAATGTCAATACGTATTAAGGTTGATTTAGATGGTGTTACAGCCAAATTAAGTGAAAAAAACTTTGTGAAGGCTCGGACGGAAATGGCAGAACAAATGCTAACGGATATGAATTACCTTGTGCCGTTATCTGATCCGTATTCTGATGGGCATTTGCGTGCTTCTGGGCATGTTGTTGAAGGAGGTCATGCCATTGAATGGACTCCACCGTATGCTAGAGCGCAATTTTATGGCACGAACGGGATTGTGACTTTTCAGCATTACTCAACGCCTGGAACTGGTAAACGTTGGGACGAGAAAGCAAAAGCTATCCACATGAATCATTGGAAAGATATATTTATCAAAGAAGCAGGGCTTTAATTTATTCTTGCTTAAAATTGTAAAATGGAGGTACAAGACAATGACACTACAACAAATCCAAGCGCAGATTGCAAAATTAGGCGTTTATAAACAGCAACAAATCGAAGCGTATCAGAGTTTAAAAACTGATTTATATAAAAAAGTTCGAGAACAGACGATGTATCAATCAGAAGCAGATTTACGTTTATCAAATTTTAGAAAAGAAGCTGAAGCATATAGCACGACGGAGTATAATTCAATCAAAAATAAGTTATCAGCTTTTGAGCAATCCGAAAAAGAGAAAATCAAAGCGGAATATGAAACAGTTACAGCCGATGATGTAGCTGAGTTAACTTTATTAGGCACAATGGCGGTTAACGAGGGAGAAATTAAAGGTTATTTAGAGCGCTATAAAAAGAATCCATTAGCGGTTAAAAAAATTCATGAAATAGCAACTGAAAACAAAATTGAACTCCCCCAATATATCTTGAAAGAAGACAGGTTATCTAATACGATAGAAACGCTTAAGCAATATGCAGGTTATTATCAAGCGGCTGAAATTGCCGATAATTTAGGCAGTGCAAGTGATTTAGCCTTTACTTTGGTAGTTGCTGATGAAGGTATGAATCAGGCGGTAGATAGCTATGTGGTAACCGCCCCATAACGAGGTATATTGAAAAAGTTCCAAAGTCTTGCTTGACTCTGGAACTTTTTCTATTTGCAGTTATTCTGAATTTTTTCAGCCCACGGTAAATAAGCCTCTAGAACTTCCTTTTTGGCGAGTGACTCCTCGTTTGGAAGATGTTCTAGAAGATAAGTGATGTATTTCTCTGAATCAAGACCATGCCTCTTAGCTGTTTCCAATAAACTCAGAATGATAGCTGTTGACTTGGCTCCCTCAAAACTTTGAGAAAACAGCCAATTTTTCCGTCCAATGACCAAGGACTTAATGGCCCGTTCTGCTACATTATTGGATAGAACCAAGCGACCATCTTGAAGAACTGCCTTGAATAGTTCCTCATACTTAAGGCTATACTCTATCGCACGACCAAGTTTTGATCCAGGTAAAATAGATTGATTGCGGCACCAGTTGAAGAACTCGTCCATCAAAGGGGCTAACTCTGCCTGGCGTTTATGTAGTCGCTCTTCAGTAGAGAGGTCAACCCAGTCATTCTCCAAGGCAAATAAGCGGTCGCAATAGGCTAATCCCTTGGCACCCAAGGAAGTCTTGTCTGCCTTTTTAGGAGTGGCCTCGAAGAAGATCTTCTGACATGAGCCCAACAACCAACTAGCTGAGCTCGTTCTAACTGCCTATAGGCACTCAGCGGTTCGCAGTTAACCAAGCTTATCCTCACTTCGTTCCTCAAGCTTGGACTGCTATCGCATAGGCAGAACTAAGGAACTGAAGTTCCAAGTTACTGCCGTAACATGTCACAATGTACATAGCCTGTGTAATCTCCAAGAAACTCCTTCACAACCAAGCCACTCCGCCCTTTATCGTGATGATAAAGAGTGATTCCCTGTTCTTCATGCTTCCCAGACAAGAAGGTCCAGTAGAAGGTCAACTGACTATCATTTTCCAAGACCTTATAAGAAGTCTCATCCGCATGGAGAACAGGCTGTTCTAGTAATTTCTCGTGCAGAAGGTCATAAATCGGCTCGAAATAATACTGACTAGACTTGATGTGCCAGTTGGCGATTTCCTTCCGTGTGATTGGCAAGCTAAGCTTGTTCCAATCCTCTTCCTGGCGGTAGTTGGGGACTTTCAGATTGAACTTCTGATGAATGGTGTGGGCAATAATGGAGGCTGACCCCAAGCTATGGGCCAGAGGTGCCTTCGGAACAGGAGCCTTGATAATCTTATCGTTAAAATTCTTCTCGCTACAGTTCTGGCACTTGTAAGCGTGTTGGACATGGTCAAGGCGTTTCAATTGGGCAGGGATATAAACCAATTCCTGCCTCTGAATACAAGAACCAATCTCTTTCAACTGACCGTGACAGTCTGGACAAGTGCAGTCTTCGCCTTTTAGTTCATGATGAACCATCTCCGGAGTAAACTGACTGAAAACAGCCTGACGAACTCCCTTGGTTTTCTTACGTTTATAGGTAATCGTTTCTGTGTCACCTGGGTAAGTCAGCGTCTTCTTCAGGAAGTGATTCTTCTTCGAAGAGACTTAGCTGACCAGGTTGATACGCAACCTTTTCTGATGACTTGCCATAGAGCTTTTGTGTCAGATAAGCCACCTGTTCACGAAGGAGGGTCAACTCATTGGTCATGATTTCAATAGTTTTTGTTAGACTTTCAATCACTTTATCTTGTGACTCCATGGACTTACCCCCTTCTTTTTATCTCATTATACCTAAAAGAAAGCCATGATTTCAATAGAAATCACGACTTTTTGTAGATTTTATTTTAGGGCTTATCGAAAATCCCTTCATCAACCAGTCAACTTGCTCGGAAGTTAAGGCTTTGACCTCATGTTCATCATTAGGCCAAGTGAGTTTGCCGTTTTCAAATCGTTTGTAGAGTAGCCAAAATCCTTGTCCGTCCCAGTAAAGGGCTTTGAACCGGTCTTTGCGGCCACCACAGAAGAGAAAAACTTGACCAGAAAAGGGATCTAATTCAAATTGACGTTTAACGAGATAAGCCAATGAATCAACCCCTTGTCTCATATCGGTTTTGCCACAAACCAGATAGACCTGCCCTAAATCACTGAGTCGGATGCTCATAAGCAAGTACCTTTTCTAAAATAGTTTCCAGTGTTTCTTGATGAAGAGATTGGAACAAGCTTAGTTCAACTTTTCCAATACGCATTTTCAGTACCAGATCATTTCTGGATTTATGAGGAAATCGACGAGATTGTGGTGTTTTCAAGGGAATAATAGGTTGTGACATCAAAATAGCCTCCAGTTCTGTTTTCTGATAACAGTATACTAGAGGCGTGGAAAATATCATAGACACCTGGTTATGGGGCGGTTACGCTATGTGAATCATTTTGATACCGCTTTGGGGTTAGAAAACGAATAAAAATTGTGTTTTATCCTGCTTTTTCTGAGGCTCTAAAAAAAGACAGTTGTACGCATTCGTAAAACTGTCTTTTTGATAACTATAAGCAGATAGAACTGAATGAAAAAGAAAAACCTTATTTTTCTTACCCTCTAAAAAAGAATAAGTTATAAAGCCAATGAGATTTGGGTAGGTAGATAACAAAAAGCCAACGCTTATGCGCTGACCTTTTGTGAATAATAACTCGTAATTTTATTATATCACAAAGGAGGGAAAAAGGTGAAACAAATCAGGGCATACGCCAACCGAAAACTAAAAGAGTTCAGACGGTGGCAGAGAATTGCAAGAGATGGGAACGTGGTCTATTCTGATGATTATATCTTACAGGCAGAAAACGGTGATTTTCAACCCGTGGAGCGGTTGGAGATGAACCAAGAGACGGCACGGCAAGAGCTGAACGCCATAAAATCGGCTATCAATTCTATTAGTGATATTAGACTACGCCAGTTACTGATATTGAACTGTCTGGAATGTATGACGGTTGAGCAGGTACGATTAAAAATAAAAAGCAAGTATAAGCCTTTTGAGCCTATCAAAGAAGGGCAGTATCACAATTTAAAAAATCTTGCTTTACTTGCCTTTGCCAAGCAATACAGAAATGGAGTGCTTGAGACGTTACCAGATTGAAATTTTACTAGGTTTTAGCCATTGTTTTGGCTTGCCCGATAAATTAGCCGTATAGAGACTGAAAGCCCGTAGAAGCGATTTTAGGGGCTTTTTACTGATTAACTTTTTAGATGAAATTCTTGTTTTTTACTTGAATACGTGTAACACGTATGATATAATAATCTTGTCAGGAGGTAGAGCGCTATGCCGATGACACAAAAAGAGATGGTAAAACTCCTAATCGCTAATGGTTGGACAAAGACCAAGGGCGGTAAAGGCTCCCATGTCAAAATGGAAAAGCAAGGAGAAAGACCCATCACAGTCCCGCATGGTGAACTGAATAAGTACACTGAACGCGGGATAAGAAAGCAAGCGGGCATTTAGTCCGCCCCTGCTTTTTTTGAGAGTAACGGAGGTAAACAGATGTTAGTTACTTATCCAGCCTTATTTTATTATGATGATACAGATGGGACTAACGTGCCTTACTTTGTACATTTTCCAGATATTGATGGTTCGGGCACTCAAGGTACAAGCCTTTCGGACGCTATGGCGATGGCTAGTGACTGGCTAGGTATTCATCTGGCGCATTATATCGAGAACGGTCAAGACCTACCGCAATCATCAGACATCAATAGTCTTTCATTGGATGAAGATGCCCCATTTAAAGATGAACCCGATTTTTTATCTTATGACCCTGAAAAATCCTTTGTCTCGCTTGTTATGGTTGATGTTGCGGAGTATCTAGGAAACCAAGAGCCGATAAAAAAAACTTTAACCATTCCACGTTGGGCGGACAAATTGGGGCGTGAGTTAGGTTTGAATTTTTCTCAGACACTCACCGAAGCCATTGCAGATAAGAAAATACAAGCCTAGCACCCGCTGGGCTTTTCTGATACAGTAAATTACTGTATAATAGACCTATCAGCAATCAAAAAAGCGCAGTCGATTAACTACGCTAATTCTTGCTTACTGAACTCATCAATTTAATTCCTTTTTAACTACCTTTTATGTTTCCTCTACTTATCCATAGTTGGTAAGAATTGAGAAAAATAGGCTGAAAAGTGGGTGTTATTTTCCCTATTATTTTTTGTTTGGCAATCACTGGATAATAATTTTATGTAGCTATTATACCGTAAAAAATAGTAGTTGTATTGATTCTCAAGATTGTTAGTAACCGCCCAATAACCAGGTATATTGAAAAAGTTCCAAAGTCTTGCTTGACTCTGGAACTTTTCTATTTGCAGTTGTTCTGAATTCGTTCAGTCCACGGTAAATAAGCCTCTAGAACCTCCTTTTTTGCGAGTGACTCCTCGTTTGGAAGATGTTCCAGAAGATAAGTGATGTATTTCTCTGAATCAAGACCATGCCTCTTAGCTGTCTCCAGTAAACTCAGGATAATGGCAGTTGCTTTAGCTCCTTCAAAACTTTGGGAAAACAACCACCTTCACTTTTGTATTTTTAAGCTCAGGCTGAAAGAGTCCACTGGACTCTTTCACTCCGTCCCATGACCAAGGACTTAATAGCGCGTTCTGCTACATTATTGGATAGAACCAAGCGACCATCTTGAAGAACTGCCTTGAATAGTTCCTCATACTTAAGGCTATACTCTATCGCACGACCAAGTTTTGATCCAGGTAAAATAGATTGATTGCGGCACCAGTTGAAGAACTCGTCCATCAAAGGGGCTAACTCTGCCTGGCGTTTATGTAGTCGCTCTTCAGTAGAGAGGTCAACCCAGTCATTCTCCAAGGCAAATAAGCGGTCGCAATAGGCTAATCCCTTAGCACCCAAGGAAGTCCTGTCTGCCTTTTTAGGCGTCGCCTCGAAGAACTTTCTTCTGACATGAGCCCAACAACCAACTAGCTGAGCTTTGTCTAACTGCCTATATGCCGACCACATATCACAATGTACATAGCCTGTGTAATCTCCAAGAAACTCCTTCACAACCAAGCCACTCCGCCCTTTATCGTGATGATAAAGAGTGATTCCCTGTTCTTCATGCTTCCCAGACAGGAAGGTCCAGTAGAAGGTCAACTGGCTATCACTTTCCAAGACCCTGTAAGAAGTCTCATCCGCATGGAGAACAGGCTGTTCTAGTAATTTCTCGTGCAGAAGGTCATAAATTGGCTCGAAATAATACTGACTAGACTTGATGTGCCAGTTGGCGATTTCCTTCCGTGTGATTGGCAAGCCAAGCTTGTTCCAATCCTCTTCCTGGCGGTAATTGGGAACTTTCAGATTGAACTTCTGATGAATGGTGTGGGCAATAATGGAGGCTGACCCTAGGCTATGGGCCAGAGGTGCCTTAGGAACAGGAGCCTTGATAATCTTATCGTTAAAATTCTTCTCGCTACAGTTCTGGCACTTGTAAGCGTGTTGGACATGGTCAATCCTCTTCAATTGGGCAGGGATATAAACCAATTCCTGCCTCTGAATACAAGAACCAATTTCTTTCAACTGACCGTGACAGTCTGGACAAGTGCAGTCTTCGCCTTTTAGTTCATGATGAACCATCTCTGGAGTAAACTGACTGAAAACAGCCTGACGAACTCCCTTGGTTTTCTTACGTTGATAGGTAATCGTTTCTGTGTCACCTGGGTAAGTCAGCGTCTTCTTCAGGAAGTGGTTCTTCTTCGAAGAGACTTAGCTGACCAGGTTGATACGCAACTTTCTCTGATGACTTGCCATAAAGCTTTTGCGTCAGATAGGCAACCTGTTCACGAAGGAGGGTCAACTCATTGGTCATGATTTCAATAGTTTTTGTTAGACTTTCAATCACTTTATCTTGTGGCTCCATGGACTCACCCCCTTCTTTTTATCTCATTATACCTAAAAGAAAGCCATGATTTCAATAGAAATCACGACTATTTGTAGGTTTTATTTTAGGACTTATCGAAAATCCCTTCATCAACCAGTCAACTTGCTCGGAAGTGAGGGCTTCGACCTCATGTTCATCATTAGGCCAAGTGAGTTTGCCGTTTTCAAATCGTTTGTAAAGCAACCAAAATCCTTGTCCGTCCCAGTAAAGAGCTTTGAACCGGTCTTTGCGGCCGCCACAGAAGAGAAAAACTTGACCAGAAAAGAGATCAAGGTTGAACTGACTTTTTACCAGATAAGCCAGCGAATCAATCCCTTGACGCATATCCGTTTTTCCGCAGACCAAGTAAACTTGTCCTAAATCACTGAGTCGGATGTTCATAAGCAAGTACCTTATCTAAAATAGTTTCCAGTGTTTCTTGATGAAGAGATTGGAACAAGCTTAGTTCAACTTTTCCAATACGCATTTTCATTATCAGATCACTTCTGGATTTATGAGGAAATCGACGAGATTGTGGTGTTTTCAAGGGAACAATAGGTTGTGACATCAAAATAGCCTCCAGTTCTGTTTTCTGATAACAGTATACTAGAGGCGTGGAAAATATCATAGACACCTCGTTATTGGGCGGTTACGATTGTTATACAATCTTTCCTAAAAATAGATATTTTTTGGAAAAACAAGTTTTAAAAAATCCGAACATCTTCCTCAGATACGAATTCTGAAATGAAGGTGTTCGGTTTGTTTTTTCGTTTACCATTTTTACAAGGTGTAAAAATTTGGTGTTAAATTGGTGTTAAGTTTTGGCATCTAGTAGCTAGAAAGCCTATTAAATCAAGGTTTAAAACGCGATTTATTTCATCGTTGGAAAGAGTAAGACGTCACGGATAGTAGTGGTGTCCGTGAGGAGCATGCAGAGGCGGTCGATTCCGATACCGAGTCCGCCTGTTGGTGGCATACCGTATTCAAGAGCTTCTACATAGTCGTAGTCAATGCCAGTTGCTTCATCATCTCCCAATTCTTTGGCTTTAGCTTGCGCCTTAAAGCGTTCCAATTGATCAATTGGATCATTCAACTCAGTAAAGGCATTTCCATACTCTTTGGTCATAATAAAGAGTTCAAAACGATCCGTGAAGCGGTCGTCTTCAGGATTTTTCTTAGCAAGTGGTGACACAGCTACAGGATGTCCATAGATAAAGGTTGGCTGGATGAGGGTATCTTCTACAAATTCTTCAAAGAAGGCATTGATGATTTGACCAACTTCAGTATAATGTTTTTCAACAGGCACCTTATGCTCACTTGCCACAGCCTTAGCTTCTTCAAAGGTCATCTCTTGCCAGAAATCAACTCCCGTTTGTTCCTTAATCGCATCAACCATGTGGACGCGTTTGAATGGCAGGTGGATATTGATCTCTGTTCCTTGATAGGTAACAGGTCCGTCTCCGACAACGGCTTTTGCAGTATGTTGGATAATGCCTTCGGTCAAGTCCATGATGTCAAGGTAGTCGGCATAGGCTTGGTAGACCTCAATGGATGTAAATTCAGGGTTGTGAGTAGCATCCATTCCCTCATTACGGAAGATCCGACCGATTTCATAGACACGTTCCATACCGCCGACAATCAAGCGTTTCAAATGTAATTCTGTTGCAATCCGTAGAACCATGTCAATGTTTTGGGCATTGTGGTGGGTAATGAATGGCCGAGCAGCAGCACCACCAGCTTCATTGTGAAGGACAGGTGTTTCTACTTCTAAGAAGCCAAGTCCGTCAAGGTAACGGCGGATTTCTGAGATGACTTTACTACGCGTCACAAAGCGGTCAAAACTTTCACGGTTTGAAATCAAGTCTAAGTAGCGTTTGCGGTAAATGGTCTCAGTATCCGTTAAGCCGTGGAATTTTTCTGGTAACGGACGAAGGGCTTTTGATAAGTGGGTTAATTTGCGGGCATGAATGGACAATTCCCCCATGTTGGTCCGCATGATGTCTCCCTCAACTCCGATAAAGTCTCCGAGGTCAGCCTTGTTAAAGAGTTCATAGTTTTCTTCGCCGACATCATCTTTACGGACATAAATCTGGATTTGACCTTCGCGGTCTTGGATGTGGGCAAAGCCTGCTTTTCCTTTTCCACGTTTTGTCATCATACGTCCTGCAATAACAGCAGTAGCACCCAATTCAGCTAAATCTTCCTTGCTTTTATCTTCGTATTGTGCTTTTAATTCTGCTGAATTAGCTGTGCGTTCAAATCGTTTTCCGAATGGATCAATCCCTTTTTCGCTAAGGGCCGCCATTTTTTCACGGCGAACGAGTTGCTGGTCATTTAATTCTTCAAAATGTTCGTTTGACATAGTTGTTTCATTCCTCCAAAGGTTTTCCTCCCTATTCTACCATAAAAAAAGAAGAAATACATCTAGAAAGCGATAAAAAATCTACCTTATGATATAATACAGATAGAAAAAATGAGGTGATAGGATGAATCAAACGATTACTTATTTACAAGAACTGACTGCCATTCCTTCTCCGACTGGTTTTACGAAAGAAGTGGCAGCGTATTTGCTTCAAACCTTACTGGACTTGGGTTATGAGCCGAAACAGACCCCTAAAGGTGGCGTGAGCATGACGATTAAGGGAAAACAGGATGACAAACACCGTGTCGTTACAGCACATGTGGATACCTTGGGAGCCATTGTCCGTGCAATCAAGCCAGATGGACGTCTCAAAATGGACAAAATCGGTGGCTACCCTTGGAATATGATTGAGGGAGAAAACTGTCTAGTTCATGTGGCAAGCACAGGCCAGACTATTTCTGGGACAATCCTTGTGCACCAAACGAGCTGTCATGTTTATCGAGATGCTGGAACTGTAGAGCGTACACAGGATAATATGGAAGTTCGATTGGATGAAACAGTAAAAACAGCTGATGACACACGGGCGCTAGGTATTGAGGTGGGAGATTTTATTTCCTTTGATCCTAGAACAACTGTGACTGAGACTGGTTTTATCAAGTCCCGTTTCTTGGATGATAAGGTGTCTGCGGCTATCCTGCTCAATCTTCTTCGTCGTTACAAAGAAGAAGGGATGGAACTTCCGGTGACGACCCATTTTGTTTTTAGCGTATTTGAGGAAGTGGGGCATGGGGCAAATTCGAGTATCCCTGAGCAGGCTGTGGAGTATTTAGCGGTGGATATGGGAGCTATGGGTGACGATCAGGCAACAGATGAATATACGGTTTCAATCTGTGTCAAAGATGCGTCCGGACCGTATCATTATGAATTCCGCCAGCATTTGGTTGCCTTGGCAAAAGAAAAACAGCTTCCTTACAAATTAGATATTTATCCTTACTACGGAAGTGACGCTTCAGCTGCTATGAGAGCTGGAGCCGAGGTGAAACATGCCCTTCTAGGGGCAGGGATTGAGTCCAGCCACTCTTACGAGAGAACCCATGTGGACTCTGTACTAGCAACCGAGCAAATGGTAGATGCTTACCTCCACAGTAGTTTGGTCGAGTAGACACTCCTTGAGTACCCTTTGTAAATCAAAAAACGAGTGCTAGAAACCATTGTCTCTAGCACTCGTTTTTTTACTTAATCAATTTCATAGCCCATGAGGAGTCCACCTTCCTCAGCGTAAAAGCTGCAGAGACCAGATGTTGAAAGAATCGAAATTTGGGCTTCTGGGAAGTTTTTTTGGATCGCTTCTGAGAATTGCTGGCAGAATTTCAGATTGTTACGGTGGGCGATGATGATTTTCCCACCTTTATAGCCTGCTTTCAAGACCTCATCAATAGCAGAAGCGAGGGCTTTTTTCCCTCCTCTGGCTTTTTGGAGAAGCTCAAGTTTTCCATCTTGGCTGGCTTCTCCAACCATACGAATGTTGAGCAATCCGACAACGGTTCCAATGAGCTTGCTCAAACGTCCATTTTTGACTAGATTATCGACTTTAGCAAGGACAAACAGTAGTTTTGTCTTTGCTTGGTAAGCTGTAATGGCTTGAACGATTTCATCAAAGGACAAGCCTTGCTTGATGAAGTGGTTTAACTGTTCGACAATGAGATCGACTTCGCCTCCGGCAGATAAACTATCAATCACATGAATGTTTGCTTTTGGATGTTCTTCAAGGTAGATTTTCTTGGCTACTTGGGCACTGTTATGGCTGCCAGAAAGGGTTCCTGTGATTGTGACCACAAAGATATTGTCAGCTCCTTCGTAAGCTTTCATATAGTCATCTGGACTAGGGCAGGCAGATTTTGAGGCGATAGCGGTTGCATACATCTTTTCCATCATGCTATCAATATCTAGGTCGGCATTATCCACAAAAACTTCATCGCCTATTTGGATGGTCAGAGGGACGCTTTCAAATGTTGTGTCAATCGCAAGGTTATCAAGGGATTGAAAGTCGCAGCCAGAGTCGGCAATAATTTTCCAAGTCATGGTTTCTCCTAATATTTGCCAAGGGATTAACCATTGACAAAGGTTCTCTCTTTTTTTACAATTATACCATAAATATTGTAAAGTTGAAATCCTTTACATTCAGTTGCTACAAGTAGAAAGAAAATGTTATGTCTGAACGAAAAATATCTGAAAAATCTCTAGCAAATTTGCGAACGGCTAATGAAGAGGTCAATCGATTGACAAAAGAAGCACTGGAAATAGCTTTTCTGCAATTATTGGAACAGAAAAAATTGGCTAAAATTACGATTTCCGAGTTGGTTGAGCGAGCAGGGGTATCAAGAGCAGCCTTTTATCGCAATTATGGGTCGAAAGATGAACTGCTAGAAAAAGTCTTTACTACACGGGTTCAAAAGATTACAGATCAATTGGGGAAAATCCATCGACGGACGGATCTCTACCATATCTGGCTGGTGTTGTTAAAAGAGGCAAAAAAAGAATCTCGTTTGATTAGCTTGGCAGTGGATTATCAGCTGGAGAGGGTGTTAACCAGTGCTGTCTTTGATTTTTTGGAAAAACGAACCAGCTCCAAACAGTCGGGCTCCTCTTATCTGAATTCATTTTGGAGTTCTGCCATTGTGTCTGTTTTGATCAAGTGGATTTCAGATGGCATGAAGGTACCAGCTGAAAAAGTAGCCTCTTTAGGCATGCCCCTCTTGCCTCAAAAACAAAAAAAGAAAGCTAAAGGAGAGAAAAAATGACAAAACGTTTAGCATGGGATGAATATTTTGCGGCACAAGCTCTCTTGATTGCCAATCGAGCAACCTGTAAAAGGGCTAAGGTGGGAGCAGTCTTGGTCAAGGAAAATAAGGTGGTAGCGACAGGTTATAACGGCTCTGTCTCAGGAACCGAGCATTGCTTGGATCAAGAATGTCTGGTGGTGGACGGTCACTGTGTTCGAACCTTACATGCGGAGGTCAATGCGATTTTACAAGGAGCCGAGCGAGGAATTCCCAAAGGTTTTACAGCCTATGTCACGCATTTTCCTTGTCTGAACTGTTCTAAGCAGCTCCTTCAAGTCGGCTGCAAGCGCGTGGTCTATATCAACGAGTACCGTATTGATGACTATGCCACCTATCTTTATCAAGAAAAAGAGTGCGAACTTGTTCACCTGCCGATTGAGAAGGTCAAAGAGGCGATTAGCCAGACGGATTGGATTTAAAGGTTCCATTTTTCAAAAAAACTCAAAAAAAAAAGCAATATTTTCTTGCATTCCCCATGAAATAGGAGTATAATAGACTTATTATTTTGGAAATGCTTACAGAGCATCGTGATGCAGAAAAAGGAGGGTGCGATGTTAGAAGTAGTGGGACTGAAGAAACGTTTTGGTGACAAGGCTGTTTTGCATGGGATTGATTTTCAAGCAGAAAAAGGACGGATTATCGGTCTTGTCGGGAAAAATGGTGCAGGAAAAACAACGATTTTTCATAGTATCTTGCAGTTTTTGGACTATGAAGGTCAGGTTCGTTTCGATGGGCAAGCCATTTCACAAGCAAGCTATGAGAAGATTGGCTATCTACCAGAAGAACGTAGCCTCATGCCAAAATTAACGGTGTATAATCAGGTTCGTTATTTAGCCAGTTTGAAAGGGTTGTCGACTTCTTATATCAAGGAGCAGTTGCCCCTGTGGATGGCGAAATTGCAGGTCAAGGGCAATCCAACTGATAAAATTAAAAGTCTATCAAAGGGAAATCAGCAGAAAATCCAGTTGATGATTACTCTGATGCACCAGCCCGATTTGATTATCTTGGATGAGCCTTTTAGTGGTCTTGATCCAGTCAATACAGAATTACTGAAACAAGTGATTTTAGAAGAAAAACAGCGTGGAGCGACCATTATTTTCTCAGATCATGTGATGACCAATGTCCAAGAAATCTGTGATGACATTTTGATGATTCGTGATGGGAAAGTAGTGGTTTCAGGGAGCATTGACGAGGTTCGAAATAGCTATGGTAAGACACGACTATTCGTTGCGAGCGAGCGTACACAGAAAGAATTGGAAGCTCTCCCGCATGTGGTCAGTGCCAGTCGGACCAAGCAGGGTACTTGGCGCCTCGTCTTGGATGATGAGTCAGCAGGTCCAGCCTTATTTGACATTCTCACTCAGGGACAATACGTGTCAACCTTTGACCAACAAGCCCCAACGATTGATGAAATCTTCAAGTTAGAATCAGGAGTAGCCCTATGAAACAAATGAGTATTGTCATGAAAGAAACCTATCTCCGTCATGTGAAATCATGGAGTTTCTTGTTTATGGTCTTGAGTCCCTTTATCTTTTTAGGGTTTTCCGCCGGTATGGGTATTCTTGTTGGGATGTCTCAATTCTCTTCCGAACCGATCCCAATCGTTTCGACCAGTCCTGAGATTGCACAAGCTCTAGGAGAGGATAAGGATAAGTACGATTTTGAATACCAAGACCAAACGGCTGCCCAAAAAGCAGTGGACGATGGAAAAATGGATGGTTACCTCATGCTAGATGTCAAAGATGATCAAGTGCATGCTGCTTATCATGGCAAGGAAAGCATGAATCAGTTTGCTAAAGAATCTATCTTGGGCGATTTGAAAAAACTTCAGGCAGATTTGAACCAGAAAGCAGCTCAGTTGACTGGGGAGCAAGAAAAAATCTTATCCCAAGAAATCAGCTATGATGAAGTGATTGAAAAAAATACAGAATTGGCTCAGACACTGCAATCAGGTTTGGTTTTTGTTCTCTCATTTGCCCTCTACATGCTCCTTATTGTGTATGCAACGACAACTGCGCAGGATATTGCGAATGAAAAAGGAACCAAGATTATGGAGGTCATTTTCTCAAGTGTTCGTGCTTCCAATTATTTCTACGGGCGTATGTTGGGCATTATGGCAGTTGTCTTGACTCATATTTCCATCTATGTAGTTGGTTTCCTCCTTGCTTACTTTGTCGCTGGTCAGTTTCCACTGGTTCAGATGTTCTTGGAACAATACCAAGAAATAGTAGCGCTCTTATTCCAACCTTCTACCGTCTTTACTGTCTTCTTTATGCTATTGGGTTTGATTTTCTACATTGTCCTGTCAGCAGCTTGTGGCGCCTTGGTAACGCGTGTGGAAGATACCAATAAGGCGGTTCAACCCCTTGTCTTACTGGTTGTTGTGGCTATGCTGATGAGTATCAGTTTGGGAATAAAAGGAGGGCATATTTTACTCACTATTGGTTCTTATATCCCCTTCTTTTCACCATTTTTCATGCCGATTCGTCTGATTCATGAAGAAGCATCTACTCTTGAAGGTCTGCTCTCCCTACTTATTTTACTTGGGACAACAGCAGCTAGCATTTGGTATATTGGAAAAATCTATTCTAGCCTTATCCTCCAGACAGATGATTTAGGCTTGTGGAAAAATTTCCAACGTGCGCTGAAAAATAAATAAAGAGAGGCTGGGCTCAAGTCCGGCTTTTCGTATTATGAAAGGAGCTAAAATGACAATAATAGAACAAGCTTGGCAGGCCTTTGTAGAAGGAAAATTAGTCGAAGCAAAAGACCTTCTCTCAAAGCTAAATGAGGATACTGCCAGTAGTCGGAGCCTACGAGCCTATCTGGCTTTAGAAGAGCAGCATTACCAGCAAGCCATGAAATTATACGAACAAAATCGCATAGAGGCTCTACTAGCCAAAAACCAAGAAGAACTTCATGTGGCTCTCCATCAACAAGCCATGGTGGCTCGTGAAATGGACAGATTGGAGGAAGCTCTAGACTTGATTGCTCAAGAAGCAGAGATTATTCGGCAACATTTTTCAGATGATGCTTTGAGACTGGCGGTCAATGCCTACGAGCAAGGCTATCTCCGCTTGAAGTTACATCAAACTTCAGAAGGTCTTGTGTATATGAAGAAAAGTCTTTCTTGGGCTTTAGAAACGGATGATTTGATTGCCCAAGCCTGTGCCTATCGTGGTTTAGGAGAACTCTATCAGGAATTAGGAGCTAGCGAGGAAAGTCATCTTTCATTTGAACAAAGTCTCTCTCTTTTCTGCCAGGCTGGTGATCATCTCGGTGCCGAAGAAATCGAAAAAATGTTAAAAAACTCTGAATTTTGATGGAAAACATGATATAATGAAAGGGTTATAAGTCCCGAAAAGGCGATTGTTTACTTAAAAGAAGACAGTCGGTGCTTTGTAACTTTTAACTTGGCAACAATGTCGGTAGCAAAGCTACTCGTCATTGTACAGCAGTCGCTATTAGGCGAATTGCTTAGCCAACTTACTAGACTGGGAAAGGTCTTAGTAACGAATCCCTTTCCCAATCTTCGTAACTGAACTAAAAAAAATGGCTCCTATGTCGCACTTTTTCTACGGTTGCCGCTATGATATTAAGGATACTAACTGTGTTAGTCCTATCTCCAGCCTTCAAAGGTCTACTAAATCTTTGAAGCTAAGTGCTTTACTTGCTAGTCATAAGCAAAAATCTTGTTTGCGGTTATAGGGGAAATGGGTCACGTAGTAGTTGTTTTTCTAGGATCATTTTTATTTAAAGGGGGACATGAAGATGTCAGAACGTAAACTTTTCACTTCTGAATCGGTATCTGAGGGGCATCCGGATAAGATTGCGGATCAGATTTCCGATGCGATTTTAGATGCGATTTTAGAGCAGGATAGGGACGCCCATGTAGCGGCTGAGACAGCTGTTTATACAGGGTCTGTCCATGTGTTTGGAGAAATTTCAACCACTGCTTATGTCGATATTAACCGTGTCGTACGGGATACCATTGCAGAGATTGGCTATACCAATACGGAGTATGGATTTTCAGCTGAAACAGTAGGGGTGCATCCGTCTTTGGTTGAGCAATCACCTGATATTGCTCAAGGGGTCAATGAAGCCTTGGAAGTTCGTGGCAATGATGAGCAAGACCCGTTGGATCAGATTGGAGCTGGGGATCAAGGATTGATGTTTGGTTTTGCGGTGGATGAAACGCCAGAATTGATGCCGCTACCGATTTCACTTAGTCACCAATTGGTGAAGAAATTGGCAGATTTGCGGAAATCAGGTATAATTTCCTACCTACGTCCAGATGCCAAGAGTCAGGTTACCGTTGAATATGACGAAGAAGATCAACCAATTCGTGTGGATACAGTCGTTATTTCCACTCAGCATGATCCAGAAGTGAGTCAGGAAACGATTCGCAAAGACATCATCGAGCAGGTAATTCAAGCAGTTATTCCAGCCCGTTATTTGGATGAGGAGACCAAGTATTTCATCAATCCAACAGGTCGATTTGTCATCGGTGGTCCGCAAGGGGATTCTGGCTTGACAGGCCGCAAGATTATCGTAGATACGTATGGGGGGTATTCCCGCCATGGTGGTGGTGCGTTTTCTGGAAAAGATGCGACAAAAGTCGATCGTTCAGCCTCTTATGCTGCCCGCTACATTGCTAAAAATATCGTAGCAGCAGGTTTGGCCAAGAAAGCAGAAGTTCAGCTAGCCTATGCGATTGGAGTGGCTCATCCTGTATCTGTACGGATTGATACCTTTGGAACCAGCACCATTGCTGAAAATCGTATTGAAGCAGCTGTTCGAGAATTGTTTGACCTTCGCCCAGCAGGCATTATCCAAATGCTGGATTTGAAACGACCAATTTATCGCCAAACAGCGGCATATGGCCACATGGGACGGATAGATATTGACCTACCATGGGAACGCTTGGATAAGGTGGAAGCACTGAAAGTGCTGTTGAAAAACTAGAAAATATCCTAGGTAGAAGTTGAGCCGAAACGCTCAGCTTCTTTTTTCGAAGCAACTTTTCCTTCGAAACTGTTCCCTTACTCTCTATAAAGATCAAAATCGATTACCTTCCACAATTGCGAATTGTAGAAGGTGATAGATAAAACTAGCCTAGCTTGTGTCCTAAAAACAGCAGATAGAACTAGAGTTCATCAAGGTGGGGTAACGATGTCAGATGTTGATTTTTAACGAGCATGAGGCTGAATTTATCAGCGGTTTTCAGCTGTTGCTGAACATCCTTCTTACATAGACAAAACAAGAATTACTAGCATGGTTAGAATACATGAAAAAGTATATACTTCAACCTTTGTTGCTTTTCTAAGAATGGAGAATTAACCATAGTTCTTTTTGAAATTTTATGGTATAATAGAGATTGGTCTTTTGACGAATTTACCTGAAAGAGAAGAAGATGAATAAAATTGTAATAAATGGTGGTCGCCCTTTGCAAGGAGAGGTGGCCATTAGTGGTGCCAAAAATAGCGTTGTAGCCCTAATTCCGGCAACGATTTTAGCAGACGATATTGTCGTTTTAGATGGAGTGCCAGCTATTTCCGATGTAGATAGTTTGATTGAAATCATGAAGGATATGGGGGCCAGCGTTGAGCGTGCGGGAGAGACCCTGACGATTGACCCACGCGGTGTGAAGAACGTTCCTATGCCTTATGGGAAAATCAATAGCTTGCGTGCTTCCTACTATTTTTACGGTAGCCTTCTTGGCCGTTATGGGGAAGCAACAGTGGGCTTGCCGGGAGGCTGTGATTTAGGACCGCGTCCGATTGATTTACATCTAAAAGCCTTCAAAGCGATGGGAGCGGAGATGTCCTACGAAGGAAATTCTATGCGACTAGCGACTAAAAATCGCGATTTGATAGGAGCTAGTGTGTATATGGATACCGTCAGTGTTGGAGCGACGATCAATACCATGCTAGCTGCTGTAAAGGCTAAAGGTCGGACTGTGATTGAAAATGCAGCGCGTGAACCAGAAATCATTGATGTAGCGACCTTGTTAAACAACATGGGAGCCCATATTCGGGGTGCTGGTACAGATATTATCACCATTGAAGGAGTGGAGCAGCTCCATGGAACTCGTCACCAAGTCATTCCTGATCGTATCGAGGCGGGGACTTACATCGCTCTTGCTGCTGCAGTAGGAGAAGGGGTGAAGATTAGCAATGTCTTGTATGAACATTTGGAAGGATTTCTTGCTAAACTGGAGGAAATGGGCGTTCGTATGACTGTCTCAGAGGATAGTGTCTATGTTGAAAAACAGGAAGAACTGCAAGCCATTACCATAAAAACAGCACCTTATCCCGGCTTTGCAACGGATTTGCAACAGCCGATCACACCGCTTTTGCTGAAAGCACAGGGACGTGGGCGAATTATGGATACGATTTATGAAAAGCGGGTAAATCACGTTCCAGAATTGGCGAACATGGGTGCTGCGATTGAAACCCAAGGAGGACAAATCCTCTACACAGGTCCTAATCGGTTGCAAGGTGCGGCTGTTAAAGCAACGGATTTGCGAGCAGGAGCCGCTTTAGTGATTGCTGGCTTGATGGCTGAAGGCAAAACTGAAATCACCAATGTAGAGTTTATTCTACGTGGATACTCGAATATTATTGAAAAATTAACCCAGTTAGGAGCAGACATCCAGTTAGTAGAGGCTTAGAGTGATTTCTAGGGGGAATCATGAATATTTGGACAAGATTGGCAGCATTTGCCGTGATAGAAACCCAGCGAACCTATTTGCGCCCCTTTACGTTTAATGACGCTGAAGCTTTTTATGAAATTGCAAGTAATCCAGACAATCTTGCCTTTATCTTTCCAACTCAGGCGAGTTTAGAAGAAAGTCAATTTGCTCTGGCCAATTATTTTATGAAAGCTCCCTTAGGAGTTTGGGCCATTTGTGATCCGATTACGAATAAAATGATAGGGGCGATTAAGTTTGAAAAGCTAGATGAAATCAAAAAAGAGGCAGAATTAGGCTATTTTCTTCACCAGGCTTATTGGGGAGAGGGTCTGATGACAGAGGTGGTTGTGACCGTGACTCAGTTGTCGATAGAGGTTTTTCATCTAAAAAAGCTCAAGATTATCACCCATCTTGAAAATCTAGCCAGTCAAAAAGTAGCTCTAAAATCAGGATATCGTCAGGTTCGGCAGTTTAAAGGGAGTGATCGCTATACACGAAAAATGCGGGACTACCTAGAATTTCGCTATGAAAAAGGAGAGGGCCATGAGTAAGCACCAAGAGATTTTGGCTTATTTGGAGAGTTTGTCCGTAGGTAAGCGGGTAAGCGTCCGCAGTGTGTCCAATTTTCTTAACGTGAGCGAGGGGACGGCCTATCGAGCGATTAAAGAAGCTGAAAATCGCGGTTTGGTAGAAACGAGACCCCGTAGCGGAACAGTTCGTGTGAAGACCGCTAAGGTGAATATGGAACATCTGACCTTTCAAGATATCGTGGAAATTACAGGTTCTCAGGTTCTGGCAGGTCAAGAAGGCTTAGCAAAAGAATTTAGTAAGTTTTCGATTGGGGCGATGACGGAGAAACATCTTCTGCGCTATCTGACAGCAGAAGGACTGGTAATTGTCGGAGATAGACGAGAAATTCAGCTCTTAGCTTTAAAACATGAGAATGCTGTCCTGGTTACAGGAGGACTTGAAGTAGATGAAGAGGTGCTAGGCTTGGCTAATCAATTGGCCATTCCAGTACTACGCAGTCACCATGATACCTATACGGTGGCCACGATTATCAATCGAGCTCTGTCAAATATCCAGATTAAAACAGATATTTTGACAGTTGAGCAAGTGTATCGTTCGGCGCATGATTATGGTTTTTTAAGACAAGAGGATACCGTTCGCGATTATCTGGATTTGGTCCGCAAAAATCGCAACAGTCGCTTTCCTGTCATCAATCATCAAAACCTAGTGGTGGGGGTTGTGACCATGCGGGATGCTGGAGATAAATCTCCCCAGATGCCACTTTCTAAGGTGATGTCAAAGGATATTTATACCGTCGAGTTGAATACCAGTATTGCCAATGTTAGCCAGCGGATGATTGCTGAGGACTTTGAAATGGTTCCTGTGGTACGCCACAATCAGACCTTGATTGGGGTGATAACGCGGCGTGATGTCATGGATAAGATGAGCCGTGATCAAGTATCTAGCCTACCGACCTTTAGCGATCAGATTTCTCAACGATTAGAAAAAGAAAACCAGTTCTACCAACTGACCATTGATCCCTCGATGCTTGAAAAAAATGGGGTTTTATCACATGGTGTCTTGACAGAAGTCTTGACCCTTGTGACCCATCAGTTGCCATCCATGGAGCAAAAAAATCTCATTATTGAACAGTTGACAGTGTACTTTTTGCAGGCTGTTCAGGTCGATGATGCCTTGGAAATACGACCGTTTATGGCCCATGAAACCAGACGGTCAGCCCTGATTGAATACCAGGTCTGTTTGGGAGATACTCTAGTTGCCAAGGCGATGCTTACTGTAAAAATAAACTAAGGAGAGAACATGATTACCATAAAATCACAAAGAGAAATTGAGGCAATGAAACGAGCAGGGGATATTCTTGCAAGTATTCATATTGGCTTACGTGACCTGATTAAACCAGGTCTTGACATGTGGGAAGTAGAAGAATATGTCCGCAGACGCTGTAAGGAAGAAAATGTTTTGCCACTTCAAATTGGAGTAGAGGGGCATTTGATGGATTACCCTTATGCGACTTGCTGCGGGATAAATGATGAGGTAGCTCATGCTTTCCCACGTCACTACAAGTTAAAAGAAGGCGATTTGCTGAAGGTTGACATGGTTTTGAGTGAGCCTTTAGATAAGAGTATCGTAGATGTTTCTAAATTGGACTTTAATAATGTCGCTCTGATGAAAAGCTATACCGAGCCATACGCTGGTGGTCTAGCGGATTCTTGCTGGGCCTATGCAGTAGGAGAAGTCAGCCAAGAAGTTAAAGATTTAATGGATGTGACCAAGGAATGTCTCTATCGAGGAATTGAGCAGGCAGTGGTCGGCAACCGTATTGGTGATATTGGTGCTGCGATTCAAAAATACGCCGAGAGCAAAGGCTATGGCGTTGTGCGTGACTTGGTCGGTCATGGTGTTGGCCCAACCATGCATGAAGAGCCAATGGTGCCTCACTATGGACGTGCAGGGCGAGGACTTCGTTTGCGTGAGGGTATGGTCTTGACGATTGAGCCGATGATTAACACCGGCACATGGGAAATCGATACCGATGAAAAGACCGGTTGGGCACATAAAACCTTAGATGGTGGCTTGTCTTGCCAATATGAACACCAATTTGTCATCACTAAAGACGGTCCAGTCATCTTGACCAGTCAAGGAGAAGAAGGGACCTACTAGTGGGAATGAAAAGCAGATGGACAAGTCACTTGGCTGGTCTATCTCCTTTTTGTATGGAGGAGGACGATGCACCAGATTCGTCAGAAGATAGCAGAAAATGACTTTATTCAGGCCTTTCTAACCTTTTATCGGGCTTCAGATAGCGATTTAACCAGCATTGCAGTGGCCTACTATTTTTTAATTTCGATATTTCCGTTGCTGTTGATTGTGACCAATATGCTGCCCTATTTTCATATTCCGACGGACGCTTTTTTAGGAACCTTAAAAGAGATTTTACCAGCTTCTTTTTATGACCTGATAGGACCCACGATTGAAAAGGTCTTAACTCAGCCATCAGGAGGTTTATTGAGTTTCTCAGTGATTTCAGCTTTGTGGACTTTTTCTCAATCCATGACTTTTTTACAAAAGGCGTTTAATAAAGCTTACGGGGTTGTCAAGGGACGCGGGATGATTTGGCAGCGACTGTTGAGTATTTTGGTCAGTATAGGCTTGCAGCTTCTTTTAGCACTCTCATTGGGCTTGGCTTTGTTTGGTCGCATGCTAATCCGCTTACTTTACGATATGTGGCCCTTTAATGATGCTTTGTATCAGAATTTGCAAAATCTGACCCAGCCGATGATGTATGTTGTAGTCTTTTTGTCATTGATGATGGTCTATTATCTCTTGCCAGATGTTTTTATTCCTAAAATTCGGTATGTTTTGCCTGGTACCCTATTCGTTGTGGGGATACTATTTGCTATCTTAAATATTTTTTCAGCTTATTTAGATCGTTACATTGATCGCTTTGTGGATGTTCGCTTGTTTGGTTCTGTACTGATGGTTGGCTTGATGGTGTGGTTTATTCTCTTATCTAAGATATTAATTTACGGGGCTATTTTAAATGCTAGCTATCAAAGTTGCCGAGAGCCAAATCTGGATCTTAAAACTGTAAAAAGAAGTCTCTTGTCCGCAAAGGACATAGAAGGAGTATAGGATGGTTTCTATTGAAGATTATTTAGCAGAATTGCAAGAACGCTTAGAGGGCCTGGAAACAACGCAGGAACGTGAAGCACATGTGATTGCCAGTATCCGAGAAATTGATGAGGTTAATAACTTTGCTTTGTTAGCAGAAATTTCCGAATTTATCATTGCAGGAGAAGGGGTTGCTGAGCATTTTTCTCCTTCTTTGAAAATGAGTTCCCTTCACTGGTTGATTCACCAAATCGGTTGTGCGATTGAGCAGACGGCGGATGACGAAGGGGAAAAGCGGATGCGTCTGTATTATCACATGTATGATTGTATGTGGTATTTAAAATGGGTTTTACCGCTTCTTCCGACCAGCTTAGCCTTGGATAACATTCTCATACAAGAGGCCAATCAACTCATGCATGACCAGTACCAAGAGTTGGATTTTAGTTTAGCTATGTACTACAAAACCTTGATGCTACAAGCGATAGCCATGGGTGACGTCGCTGAGGCAAAGAAGCAATATCAACTGTGGCAGGAACATGCGGTAGAAAAAGATGTTATGAGTGATTGTGAAGCCTGTGAAGTGGCAGAAGAGGTCCGCTATTTGAGCTTTATTGGAAAGCACAAGGAGGCTTTGGAAAAGGCAGAGCCGATTTTACAAGGCACACTTGAATGTGCGGAGCTTCCGCAGATGATTTATAGCTCAGTTTTGACGAGCTTATATGCTCTGGGCAAGATAGAAGAGGTGGAAGATTTGTTGCCCGTAGTCATCCAAGCGATGGAAGAAGATAGCAACTTACTTTCGAACGTCGGAACTGTTATTGAAATGGCTGTGAAAATCGGCGAAGAACAACTGGCTATAGACTTGATGTTTCAATATGAGGATACTATTTTTTCTCTAGCTCGCGATTTAACAACGATGAAATATCTGATAGCCATATCACCCTTTGATGAGGCTTATTATGAGCGGGCAAAAGAATGGGTGACTTACTTTGATGAACGCAATCAAAATCACTATTATAGTGATTATCTGGCTGCCTACCTAAAGGATATAGAAGAAGGATTTTAATACTCGTCGAAAATCAAAAGCTGATGTCCTTAACTCAGCTTGCTGAACCCTAGTTCTAGCTGTGGTTTTCTTTCCTAGTCAGATGTAATATAAGCATGAAAAAACGGCTCTTTGTCAACTGTAGTGGGTAGATGAAAAGCTAACACCTAGAGAGGACCAAATTGGTCTTCTCAGATTGAAGACAAAGTCCTAGAAATACTTGTTTCTGAGGGCTTTTTTTGATGTCAAGGAGTATAATAGAGGTAAGAAGAATGTGAGGTGTTGGCTATGTTTCACAAAGAAAATCCCGATTATAACCGTCGTCAAGTAGGCTTCTATACGCTTGAAGAGTTAGTTCCAAAGGACCACTTTCTGCGTCAGTTGGAGGAAACTGTCGACTTTTCTGTCATCTATGACTTGGTGGAGGATAGTTATTCCTCAGACAAGGGTCGTCCTAGCCTTGACCCTGTTATGCTGGTCAAAATCCCTCTGATTCAGTGCTTCTATGGCATTCGCTCCATGCGTCAGACCATCAAGGACATTGAGGTCAATGTTGCCTATCGTTGGTTTCTGGGCTTGAGTCTGGACGATAAGGTGCCTCATTTTACCACATACGGTAAAAACTACAGCCGTCGTTTCGCTGAAACAGAAGTGATCACGCGTATCTTCGAACATGTCCTCAATCTCTGTTTGACTGCTGGATTAGTGGATACAGATGAGATTTTCATCGACGGAACGCACATCAAAGCAGCTGCCAACAACCATAAATACAGACGACAAGAGGTCGAGGCTCAAGCTAAATGGATGAGTGAACAACTCGAAAAAGAAATCGCACAAGATCGGGTAACACATGAAAAAAAGCCCTTAAAGCCCGCCGCAAAAGGCGAGGCTAACACTAAAAAGATGTCCACGACTGACCCTGATAGTGGTTGGTTTCATAAGGGGGAGCATAAGGAGGTTTTCGCTTATGCAGCACAGGTGGCTTGCGACAAACACGGTTGGGCATTAGCCTATACTGTTGAAGCAGGCAATGTCCATGATAGTCAAGCTTTCCCTGCTCTTTTCGCAAAGCTAGAACCGTTTCACCCCAACTATATCATCGCTGACTCTGGTTATAAAACTCCCAGTATTGCCAAATGTCTACTGGATCAGCATATCACACCTGTCTTTCCCTACACCAGACCTCGTGGCAAGAAGGGCATGTTACGACCGAATGATTTCATTTATGACGAGCATTATGACGTCTACCTCTGCCCTGAAAACCAAGTCTTGTCTTACAGCACTACCAACCGTTCTGGCTATCGAGAATACAAGAGTAACCCTAAGACTTGTGCAACCTGTCCACTCCTAAAGAGTTGTACTGAAAGTAAGACCAAGCAGAAGCTAGTCACCAGACATATCTGGAAAGGTTACATGGAGATTTGTGAAGAGATTCGCCACCAAAGAGGGATGAAAGAGCGATATCAGCATCGCAAGGAGACGATAGAGCGACTCTTTGGGACGGCTAAAGAATACCATAATCTCCGCTATACAAGAGAAATTGGTAAGACCAAAATGCGAGATAAGGTTGGGCTGACTTTGGCGTGCCTTAATCTCAAAAAACTGGTGAAAATGAGGGCAGGAAGACCTTTTTATGTTGCCCTAATCTACTCTTTTAGACTACTTTTTTCAAAAATAACACAGCAAACAAAAAGACAAACTAGTTTAAGGGCTAGTTTGTCTTCAGTCTGAGAGGACCAACTTGGTCTTCTCTTTTTTGATGTTTAAGGCAATCAAAATCCGCTTTTTGAAGTTTTCAAAGTTCCTGAAACCAAAGGCATTTCGTTTAATGACTTTGATAAGATTATTGGTAGCTTCCAATTTAGCGTTGGAATAAGGCAATTCCAAAGCGTTTAAAACCTTGTCCTTATCCTTTAGAAAGGTCTTAAATACCGTCTGGAAAATAGGGTTAACAGTGGCTCTTTCTTGCTCAATTAGGTCAAAGAAATGCTCTGAGTTCCTCTCTTGGAAATGGAATAAAAGAAGTTGATAGAGTTCATAATGTTGTCGTAACTCATCTGAGTAGGATAGGAGCTTGTCTAAGATTTCCTTATTGGTCAAATGCATGCGAAATGTAGGGCGATAAAATCGTTTATCACTGAGTTTACGGCTATCTTGTTGTACCAGTTTCCAGTAGCGTTTGAGCGTCTTGTATTCATGCGATTTGCGGTCAAAAGCATTCATGATTTGGGTACGGACACGGTTCATAGCACGGCTGAGATGTTGCACAACGTGGAAACGATCAAGCACGATTTTAGCATGAGGAAAAAGTTGTTTGGCTAGTTGATAGTAAGGGCTAAACATGTCCATAGTGATGAATTTAACGCGGTTTCTGACCTGTCTAGGGTATCTCAGAAAGTGATTTCGGATGGTTGCTTGCGTTCTTCCATCAAGGATAGCGATGATGTTATTTGTGTCAAAATCTTGAGCGATAAAGCTCATTTTCCCTTTCTTGAAGGCATACTCATCCCAGGACATGACTTCTGGAAGCTTACCCCACTCCGTTTCAAATTTAAACTCATTGAGTTTTCGAATAACTGTAGATGTAGAAATGGAGAGTCTGTGTGCGATATGTGTCATTGCTTGCTTTTCGATGAGTAATTGTGCGATTTTCTGGTTGACAGCGACAGAGATTTGATGGTTCTTCTTAACAATAGGAGTTTCAGCGACCGCTATTTTCCCACATTCCTTGCACTTGAAACGACGCTTTCGAAGGCGGATAAGTAGCGGGTAGCCAGCAGTTTCTAAGTAGGGGATTTTAGAGGCTTTCTGGAAGTCGTACTTAGCCATTTGTCCCTTGCAGGAAGGGCATTTAGGGGCTGTGTAATCCAAGTGACCGTGGAGTTCTAAGTGTGTTCCCATGTCGCATTAATTAGTGATAGTGATATTTTTGTCTTTCATTTTGAGAAAATTTGTGATAAGATTTAGTTGTTCCATATGAGTCTTTCTAAATGATGGTTTTGTCGCTTTTCATTATAGGTCATATGGGACCTTTTTTCTACACTGAAAAAGGCTCCATAATTTCCACAGTGGATTTACCCACTACAGATATTATAGAGCCGAAAAAACCAAGTGACCTGTTCACTTGGTTTTTTGTGGGTGATTTTTAAAAACGAATAGTTTGCTCAAGATATAGTTTAGGACAATGATACTGACTTGGGCAATCAGGCTCTCAATAAAATCAATAGCAGCGGCATCATTGTCTACAAATTGCCCAATGATGTGTGGAAATTGCTTGATAAAGAGAAAGGTCATGCCTATATCAAAGCAGAAGGTCAAAAGTCTAGCTGCTCCAAATTTTACCAAACGGGAAAACCAGCCTGCCCGTGCCTGTTTAAAGACAAAGACATCATTTGTGAGAAAGGCAAATAAGACAGCAATGATATTGGCAACGGCTGTTGCAAGGAGCGACTCTTTGCTGATGGAAAATAGAGTTAGTCGCGTTACTAAATAGACGACTGTAGTTACCACTCCAAAGAATAGATAGGAGAGAATTTCATTGTCAAAAAAGGCTTTTATCAATTTTTTCATAAAATTAGTCTATCATATTTTTGAAAATTATGCTATACTAGAAAACGTTGTAAAAATGGTGAATCTATTTCTTCAGCAATCAGTTGACGGAAGTCTGACTCTGCTGATTAAGATGTAGTCTTGTCGCATTTTTTACGACCCTTGGCACTTCCATCCTTTAGCCAAGCATATTACACGCGGTACAGCCGCCAAAGGAGTTTTATATGGGAAAAATAACTGTTCGTGATATGGCACAGATTGCCATTGTTGCTGCGATTTATGTCGTTCTGACCTTAACACCACCGCTCAATGCCATGAGCTACGGTGCGTATCAATTTCGCCTATCGGAAATGATGAATTTTACGGCTTTTTATAAACCTAAGTATATCATCGGCGTGACCTTGGGGTGTGTGATTGCTAATTTCTTTAGCTTTGGATTGATTGATGTCTTTGTTGGAGGAGGCTCTACCTTGGTCTTTCTGAGTCTGGGTGTGTATTTCTTCCGCAAATATATGGAGGAGCGATTATTTGGTGGCGTTTTTAACAAGGCCTTTGTCTATTTTTCAATCTTTTTCTCGATTTCTATGGTGACCATTGCAGGTGAGCTGGCTATTGTAGCACAAGCCCCATTTTGGTTGACTTGGTTTACGACTGCAATCGGTGAATTTGCTTCCTTGATGATAGGAAGTCTTCTGATGGATAAGATTGGCAAGAGGATTGATTTAACCAAATAAGTAGAAGGAGTTGGGGTTTGCCCAACTTTTTTAAAAATCAGCTAGATTCCCTTGACTTGGAGTGCACTCCAAGTGGTATACTAATACTAGTTTTGTAAAGAAAGTGAGGAAACTAAATGAAAACAGCCATTTTTGAAAAGGCCGGTTCGATGATTATCGGTGAGGTAGATAAACCACAGATTCAAGAAAAGGATGATGTGATTCTCAAGATTGTACGGGCCTGCGTTTGTGGGTCAGATCTGTGGTCTTATTCGCATGGAGATGATAAGGCTGCACATTCAATGAACTCTGGTCATGAGGCTTTGGGAATTGTAGAAGAGGTTGGAAGTGAGATTACTACGGTCAAACCGGGCGATTTTGTTATCGTACCGTTTACCCATGGTTGTGGTCATTGTGATGCTTGTCGTGCAGGATTTGACGGGACGTGTGATAATCACCCTGTGCCCACTAACTGGGGTGGTGGTTTCCAATCTGAGTACCTGCGTTTCCATTATGGAAATTGGGCTTTAATCAAGGTACCAGGTCAGCCCTCTGATTATTCAGAAGGTATGCTCAAATCTCTCTTGACCTTGGCAGACGTGATGCCGACAGGTTACCATGCGGCTCGTGTGGCAAATGTCCAGCGGGGAGACAAGGTTGTGGTCATCGGAGATGGAGCAGTTGGGCAATGTGCGGTGATCGCAGCGAAGATGATGGGGGCTTCTCAGATTGTTTTGATGAGTCGCCATGCTGATCGGCAAGCCATGGCCTTAGAATCTGGTGCGACAGCTGTAGTAGCAGAGCGTGGTGAAGAAGGTATTGCCAAAGTCCGTGAGATTTTAGGTGGTGGAGCAGATGCTGCACTCGAATGTGTCGGAACGGAAGCTGCCATTGAACAAGCCCTTGGTGTTCTCCATAATGGTGGACGTGTTGGTTTTGTTGGAGTACCACATTACAATAGCCGACCGCTCGGTTCAACCTTTGCCCAAAATATTTCAGTCGCAGGAGGTTCAGCCTCAGTGACGACTTACAATAAGCAAATCTTGCTCAAAGCCGTTTTGGATGGCGACATCAATCCAGGTCGGGTCTTTACGCAGACCTATGCCCTTGATGACATTAACCAAGCCTATAAAGACATGGCAGACCGCAAGGTCATCAAGTCTATGTTGCTTGTGGACTAGGTTTTTACCAGCCTAGCTAATCATGGCTGCCATCTCGTACATGCTCATCTGACTGAGATTGGACTTAGCTTCAGCTATTCTCATCAAAATGAGTGAAAGTAGAATGATGCTATGACTGATAGATACGATAGTCGCTTTTTAAGCTAGCTGGTCTAATCGATAATCCAGGGAACTGTTGCTAGCCAATTCTGAACACGAACAGGCGAGGTCAGTCAGAGAAGTGACTGTTGATAGCTGAGCAGGGAAAAGCGAGAGTAGGAAATATTCAGAGCTTAGAAATGAGAGCAAAAGTTTTTTCTTGTATTATTTGAATGTTCTTCCATACTCATATCAGACGTTAAAATTAAGAAGACCTGCTTCATCATTAGAACAGGTCTTTTTACCTGTCTAAAAATATCAGTTATTGGAAGATAAATGGCGTTGAAATAGCGGATTTATGGTAAAATAGGAGTATGAAAGATAGAATTTCGGAATTAGTGAAAACCTTAAATCGTTATGCGGAAGCTTATTATACAGCGGATGCTCCCTTGGTCTCAGATAGTGAGTATGATCGTCTTTATCATGAGTTGGTCAGCTTAGAAGAGCAGTATCCTACTCTGGTCATGCCCAACAGTCCGACCCATCGCGTTGGTGGTAAGATTTTAGAGGGATTTGAAAAATACCAACACCAGTATCCATTGTACAGTTTGCAGGATGCTTTTTCACGTGAGGATTTGGAGCAGTTCGACCAGCGTATTCGCAAGGAATTTCCAAAGGTTTCTTATTTATGTGAATTAAAAATAGATGGATTATCCATTTCTCTTATGTATGAAGAGGGGATTTTAGTGGCCGGAGCGACCCGTGGAGATGGCTCGATTGGGGAAAATATCACTGAAAATCTCAAGCGTGTCAAAGATATTCCCTTGGTCTTGGAGCAGCCTTTGACGCTTACAGTGCGCGGAGAGTGCTATATGCCGCGTGCTTCCTTTGAAGCAGTCAATCAGCTGCGTCAAGAAAATGGTGAGCCAGAATTTGCCAATCCTCGAAATGCTGCCGCAGGGACCCTCCGTCAGTTGGATACCAGTGTAGTGGCTCAGCGAAATCTTGCAACTTTCTTATACCAAGAAGTGGAAAGCACAGGTGCCACCACTCAGGAGGGAATTTTACAAACTTTGGTGGAACATGGTTTTTCGGTCAATTCCCAGTATGCCCTAGCCCAATCTGTTGAGGAAATGTGGTCCTTCATCGAAAGAATTCAGGAGGAGCGAGACCAGTTGCCTTATGATATTGATGGGATTGTGATTAAGGTCAATGACCTGGCCATGCAGGAGGAACTAGGCTATACGATTAAGGCACCTAAGTGGGCCATTGCCTATAAATTCCCAGCTGAGGAAAAAGAAGCCCAGCTGTTATCCGTTGATTGGACGGTCGGAAGAACAGGGGTAGTCACACCAACGGCTAATCTAACTCCTGTTCAGCTAGCCGGGACCACGGTCAGTCGTGCAACGCTCCACAATGTGGACTACATTGCAGAAAAAGATATTCGTAAAGACGATACCTTGATTGTCTATAAGTCAGGTGATATTATCCCCAAAGTTTTGCGAGTGGTGGAAAGTAAGCGTGTATCTGAGGAGAAGCTGGAGGTTCCAAGCCATTGTCCGAGCTGTGAGGGAGATTTGCTTCACTTTGAGGATGAGGTCGCCCTGCGCTGTATCAATCCTCTTTGCCCTGCACAAATGAAGGAAAAATTAATTCATTTCACGACGCGGGATGCCATGAATATCGTTGGTTTGGGACCAAATGTGATTGAGAAATTATTTGCCAAGGACTTGATTCGGGATGTGGCTGATATTTATCGGCTGACGATGGAGGATTTCTTGACTTTGGATAAGGTCAAGGAAAAGTCAGCGGATAAGCTCTACACAGCCATTCAAGCGTCGAAGTCGAATTCTGCCGAGCGGCTCTTGTTTGGTCTAGGAATTCGTCATGTGGGAGCCAAGGCCAGTCAAATCTTGCTGGAGCATTTCCGAAATTTAGACAGCTTGATGCTTGCGGAAAAGGAAGAAATCGCAGCTCTTGACAATCTAGGGATGGTCATTGCAGAAAGTTTGACAACCTATTTTGCCCAAGGAGGGACCAAAACTCTTTTGGCAGAATTGAAAGAGACTGGTGTGAACCTTGATTATCTAGGAGAAACCGTTGCTGACAATGCAGCTTTATCGGGTATGACCATTGTCTTGACAGGGAAATTAGAGCGTTTGACACGCTCAGAAGCCAAGAAAAAGCTTGAGAGTTTAGGGGCGAAAGTGACAGGCTCTGTCTCGAAAAAGACGAGCTTGGTCGTTGCTGGATTAGAGGCAGGAAGTAAATTAACAAAAGCTAATGAACTAGGTATCGAGGTTCGTGATGAAGCCTGGTTAGAGAGCTTATAGAGGTGCAGATGGAAACAAATAGAAAACGAGCACGGCTCATTTATAATCCGACCTCAGGTCAGGAGATTATCAAAAAAAACATTGCAGAAGTACTGGATGTGCTAGAGGATGTTGGCTATGAAACCAGCGCCTTTCAAACAACGCCAGAACCCTTTTCTGCGCAAACCGAGGCAGAACGAGCTGCTAAGGCAGGTTTTGAATTAATCATCGCAGCAGGCGGAGACGGCACCATCAATGAAGTGGTCAATGGGGTAGCCAATTTGGAAAATCGACCAAAACTCGCCTTCATTCCGACTGGAACGACTAACGACTACGCGCGTGCCTTAAAAATTCCGATGGGAGATCCCGTTGCTGCGGCACGTATTATTGAAAAAAATCAAACGATAAAGATGGATATTGGTCGAGCTTATGGCGAGAAATACTTCATCAATATTGCAGCAGCAGGAACCTTAACAGAGCTTACTTATAGCGTGCCAAGTGAGGTCAAATCAAGACTGGGTTATCTAGCCTATGTGGCAAAAGGGGCGGAAATGCTCCCTAAAATCAAACAACGTCCCGTGCGTATCGAACATGACCA
This sequence comes from Streptococcus himalayensis, assembly GCF_001708305.1. Taxonomy (NCBI): domain Bacteria; kingdom Bacillati; phylum Bacillota; class Bacilli; order Lactobacillales; family Streptococcaceae; genus Streptococcus; species Streptococcus himalayensis. The sequence continues at coordinate 1,911,612 of NZ_CP016953.1, read as the reverse complement.
TGGTGTTTTTGAAGGACAAGTGTCCCTTATCTTTGTAGGCTTGACCAATTCCATAGCAGGTTTTGAGCAATTGGCACCAGATGCCAAGCTAGATGATGGAAATTTTACGCTGATTTTAGTGAAAACAGCTAAGGTCTTTGATATGCTTAGCTTGATCATCCAAGCTATGAATGGAGGGCAGCATGTCACGGATAGCAATGTGGAGTACCTGAAGACCAGTAAATTGACCCTGGAGGTTTTAGATCCAGACAATCCATTTATGCTCAATTTAGATGGTGAATATGGTGGAGATACGCCTGTAACCTTAGAAGTGCTGAAAAATCACTTGGAATTTTTTGTCAATATGGATGAGATCAGCAACGATGCCCTGTCTGAAGAAGGGGGCAACTAGATGTTTCATTATCGTGTCCTCCTTCATTACCATCGTAAGGATGGAAATGAAAGTGACCATCAGGTATGGCAGTGGCGAGACGGAGAGCACGGGTTTGACGTGCTCTTTACAGAAGAGGATGATTTTGGAGCTTTTGTGCTCCTAGATTATCCGACTTATAGAAGTTTGGATTGGGTCTATGCTCTTGTTAAGAGTCCAGACTGGACCAAGCAGTCAGTTGATTATCAGATTTCTCTATTGCCGCCGCACTTGGTGACAGAGGTTTGGGTGATTGAGGGGGATGATTGCTTGTATTATTCACGACAGGCAGCAGAAACCAGTCCATTTTACGCTCGCTCAAATCCACATGCATTTGACATGGCTCTTGATAGCCAATCTTTTGATCGCTATTGGGGGTATGCAGGCACTTTAGGCTGTGAAGTAGAAGAAAAGCAAACGATCTTTAAAGTCTGGGCACCCACAGCGAAATCTGTCGAGCTCCATCTTTATTCTACTGCTGAACATACAGCCTCCCTGCAAGCAATTTATTCCCTTGAGCGAGGAGAGGAGAAGTCTTGCAATCACCAAGAAAATACAATTGGTGTCTGGTCTTTGACGATCCCTGAGGATTTATTAGGCCATGCTTATCAGTATCAACTGGATTTTGGCTATAAAAGAGAACTAACACGCGATCCGTACAGTAGGGCAACCAGTCCTGACGGCAAGCGAACAGCCATTGTATCGGAGACAGAATGCCGGATAGAACCCTTGGAGAAGGCTAGAGATAGCAAGGCTCCTTGGCGTTTAGACAATCCCTGCCAAGCAGTGATTTATGAAATGCACATTAGGGATTTGACCCAATCTAGTACTTCAGGTGTTACAAAAGCCCTTTCTGGCACCTTTTTAGGAGCTTGTGAAAAGGGAACGACAAATAGCTATGGGCAAAAAACAGCCTTTGACTACATTCAATCCTTAGGTGTAAATGTGGTTCAACTGCAGCCAGTGTCGGACCGCCATAAGGAGTATGATAAACATGGACATGTTCTTTATAATTGGGGCTATGATCCACAAAATTACAATGCCTTAGAAAGCAGTTTTTCAACTAATCCTAGTGATCCAGCCCAAGTGATTCGAGATTTCAAAACCATGGTTCAAGCCTACCACGAAGCGGGGATTTCTGTGGTGCTGGATGTCGTGTATAACCACATTTATTCAACGCTTGATTCCCCTTTTCAGAAAACAGTTCCGGATTATTATTATCGGATGAATCCAGACGGATCTTTTCAAAATGGGACAGGAGTTGGTTCTGAGACAGCCAGTGAGCATGAGATGTTCCGCAAATACATGATTGATTCCCTAACCTACTGGGTCAAGGAATATGACGTCGATGGTTTTCGGTTTGACCTTATGGGAATTCATGATGTGGACACCATGCGAGCTATTCGCGAGGCCTTGGATGAGCTAGACCCTCGAATCTTGCTATATGGCGAGGGTTGGGATATGGGATTAGGCCTAGCAGCTGAAGAAAAAGCCAAGAAGGATAATGCCTATCGCTTATCAGGAATTGGATTTTTTAATGACAATGAACGCGATGCGATCAAGGGTGCAGAAGTCTATGGAGGCTTAAAAGCAGGATTTGTGAGTGGTGAGGCAACAGAGCCGATTATTGCCAAGAGTATCTTAGGCAGTCGGGAATTAGGAACCTATCTAGCCCCTCATCAAGTATTGAACTATGTGGAAGCCCATGATAACTATAATCTTCATGATTTGCTAGCAACGCTTCATCCTAATGAAAGCAAAGACAGACTTAACAAGCGAATTGAGCTAGCTACAGCCATGAATCTCTTGCTTCAAGGGATGTCCTTTATGGAGCTGGGACAGGAATTTTCTCGTACCAAACTTCTCGCAACAGGGGCTCAGGGCGAAGTGACCCAAAAGGACAGGGAACGAGCCATGAATAGCTATAATGCACCGGATTCAGTCAATCAAGTGAATTGGGATTTGCTAGAGCTTCACAAGGAGAGTATCGATTTTATCCGACAAATCATTTCCTTAAAAACCAAGGCACAAGCCTTCTCTTATCAAACCTATGAAGATATCTATCAGCAGGTGTATATCCATAGCGCAGCAGCTGGAAGTGGCTTGATTATCTTTGAAATCAAAGCTGACAAGCACTACCTCATCGTCTTTAATGCCAGTGGCGAAGGCTTTGCTTACGAAAATGCAGGTAATCTCAAGGTTCTTGTTACCAATAGTAGTAAGGAAAATCCTAATATTTTAGATGACCTGAGTGCAACTGTTTTTGAGATTTGTTAAAAAATCATCAGCTGTCAAGTTTTTTTCTTGACACCCTTTGGCAACTATGGTATCATAGATACTGTTGGTGGTTCTGAACCACCCAAATAATTACAAAAGAAAAGAGACTATAAAAATGGCAGTAAAAATCCGTTTAACTCGTATGGGTTCTAAGAAAAAACCTTTCTACCGTATTAACGTAGCAGATTCACGTGCTCCACGTGATGGACGTTTCATTGAAACAGTTGGAACTTACAACCCACTTGTGGCTGAAAACCAAGTAACATTGAAAGAAGATCGCGTTCTTGAGTGGTTGGCAAATGGTGCACAACCTTCTGATACAGTTCGCAACATCCTTTCGAAAGCTGGAGTATTGAAGAAATTCCACGATTCAAAATTCTCAAAATAAAACGAATTAAGAGAGTACACTTATGGACATGATTGAAAATCTGATTATTGCAATTGTGAAACCCTTGATTTCACACCCAGAGTCTTTAACGATTAAAATTGAAGATACGCCAGAATTTTTGGAATATCACTTAGAGATGGACCCAAGTGATGTTGGGCGTGTAATCGGTCGCAAAGGTCGCACGATTTCTGCGGTAAGAACGATTGTTTACTCTGTCCCAACTGAAGATAAAAAAGTGCGCATCGTCATTGATGAGCAATAAGAAAGGGCTCTTTGTCAACTGTAGTGGGTAGATGAAAAGCTAACACCTAGAGAGGACCAAATTGGTCTTCTCTTTTTTGATGTTGATGGCAATCAAAATCCGCTTTTTGAAGTTTTCAAAGTTCCGAAATCCAAAGGCATTACGCTTGATGACTTTGATGAGATTATTCGTCGCCTCAAGTTTGGCATTTGAGTAAGGCAATTCCATGGCGTTGAGAATCTTATCCTTGTCCTTCAAAAAGGTATTAAATACGGTCTGGAAAATCGGGTTGACAGTCTGCCGATCGTCTTGGATAAGTCCAAAAAACTGGTCAGCTTGCTTCTCCTGGAAGTGAAAAAGCAGTAGTTGATAGAGCTCGTAGTGTTCTCTCAGTTCTTGAGAATAGCCGAGCAGTTTAGCGACAATCTCCTGGTTGGTTAAGTGCATGCGAAAAGTAGGGCGATAGAACCGCTTGTCACTGAGTTTACGGCTATCTTGTTGTACCAGTTTCCAGTAGCGTTTGAGCGTCTTGTATTCATGCGATTTGCGGTCAAAAGCATTCATGATTTGGGTACGGACACGGTTCATAGCACGGCTGAGATGTTGCACAACGTGGAAACGATCAAGCACGATTTTAGCATGAGGAAAAAGTTGTTTGGCTAGTTGATAGTAAGGGCTAAACATGTCCATAGTGATGAATTTAACGCGGTTTCTGACCTGTCTAGGGTATCGTAGGAAGTGATTTCGGATGACCACCTGCGTTCTTCCATCAAGGATAGCGATGATGTTATTTGTGTCAAAATCTTGAGCGATAAAGCTCATTTTCCCTTTCTTGAAGGCATACTCATCCCAGGACATGACTTCTGGAAGCTTAGCCCAATCCGTTTCAAACTTAAACTCATTGAGTTTTCGAATAACTGTAGATGTTGAAATGGAGAGTCTGTGTGCGATATGTGTCATGGCTTGCTTTTCGATGAGTAATTGTGCGATTTTCTGGTTGACAGCGACAGAGATTTGATGGTTCTTCTTAACAATAGGAGTTTCAGCGACCGCTATTTTCCCACATTCCTTGCACTTGAAACGACGCTTTCGAAGGCGGATAAGTAGCGGGTAGCCAGCAGTTTCTAAGTAGGGGATTTTAGAGGCTTTCTGGAAGTCGTACTTAGCCATTTGTCCCTTGCAGGAAGGGCATTTAGGGGCTGTGTAATCCAAGTGACCGTGGAGTTCTAAGTGTGTTCCCATGTCGCATTAATTAGTGATAGTGATATTTTTGTCTTTCATTTTGAGAAAATTTGTGATAAGATTTAGTTGTTCCATATGAGTCTTTCTAAATGATGGTTTTGTCGCTTTTCATTATAGGTCGTATGGAACTTTTTTTCTACACTGAAAAAGGCTCCATAATCTCCACAGTGGATTTACCCACTACAGATATTATAGAGCCTAAGAAAGTCGCCTTTGGGTGGCTTTTTTGCTTACTTGAGAAAATACATGAAACATGATAAAATAGGGCATAGTATACAGGATAGGAGAGCACATGAATTATTTTAATGTTGGAAAAATCGTCAATACTCAAGGACTTCAGGGGGAAATGAGGGTCTTGTCTGTGACGGATTTTGCAGAAGAGCGATTTAAAAAAGGCAATCAGCTAGCCTTATTTGACACTAAAGACCAATTTGTCATGAATGTAGAAATTGCTAGCCACCGGAAGGCGAAAAACTTTGACATTATCAAGTTTAAAGGGATGTACCATATCAATGATATTGAAAAATACCGTGATTTTACCCTCAAAGTAGCAGAAGAGGACTTGACGGACTTGGAGGACGGTGAATTTTACTACCATGAAATTATTGGCCTTGAAGTTTATGAAGGTGAGCAGTTGCTTGGGACGATTAAGGAAATTTTACAGCCAGGGGCAAATGATGTGTGGGTAGTCAAGCGGAAAGGCAAGCGCGATCTTCTTCTTCCCTATATTCCGCCTGTGGTCCTGGAAGTAGATGTGGCAAATGGTCGTGTCCAAGTAGAGATTCCAGAAGGATTAGATGATGAAGATTGATATTTTGACCCTCTTTCCAGAGATGTTTGCACCCTTGGAGCATTCGATTGTTGGTAAGGCTCAGGAAAAAGGCTTGCTTGAGATTACCTACCATAATTTTAGAGAAAATGCTGAAAAGTCTCGCCATGTAGATGATGAACCTTACGGGGGTGGTCAGGGAATGTTGTTGCGGGCTCAGCCGATTTTTGATGCCTATGATCAGATTGAAAAGACCTCTCCTCGCGTCATCTTGCTAGATCCTGCTGGTAAGCGGTTTGATCAAGTTTATGCGGAAGAACTAGCTCAAGAAGACCATTTGATTTTCATCTGCGGTCATTATGAGGGGTATGATGAGCGCATTAAGACCTTGGTGACAGACGAGATTTCATTAGGGGATTATGTCCTTACAGGAGGGGAACTTGCTGCGATGACTATGGTCGATGCGACTGTTCGCTTAATTCCAGAAGTGATTGGTAAGGAAGCCAGCCATACAGATGATAGTTTTTCGTCTGGTTTGTTGGAATACCCTCAATATACGCGTCCCTATGATTTTAGGGGGATGCTAGTACCAGATGTTCTCATGAGCGGTCATCATGAAAATATCCGCAAGTGGCGTCTGTATGAGAGCTTGAAGAAAACCTATGAACGCAGACCTGATTTATTAGAGCAGTATGAGTTGTCTGATGAAGAAGGTAAAATGTTAGAAGAAATTCGGCAGCAGTCAGGTCAGTAAAACTAGCTTTTATTGATCATTTGTAAACTTATCTGGGAAATGTCAGATTACTGGTAAATCCATCCAACGAAACAGGGAGGCTGAGACAAAAGTGTCCAGCCTCAATTCCTTTATAGATTGAACAGTTTGACGCAGTAGTTGTCGGATTTGCAAAACGTTGCTCAATCAACATTCTACAAATCGCGTCAACCTTGGGGGGAGGTGAGAGTAAACTAATCCAGTGGATTGGTTTAGCCCGAACCTAGAAATAAAAAAGTGAGATAAATCGATTTCTACGAAATATCGATTTTTTATACGTAATCTTACGGAATGGATATTTTTTTGAGTAAGCACATCGCGCTCATCCTGGTTTGTCTCCCTCCCTCTTTTTTCTCTTTTTCAAAAAAATTCTTGACAAGATTTGGAGGACGTGATATATTATTAACTAGTTAAGAAACTGGTTAACAAAGCAACGTGAATCTTTTTATTTTTAACTTTATTGTTAACCAGTTTATAATGAGTAAAGGAGTTTCTATGAAAAAAAGGACGATGGTTTTGGCTTTGGTGGGTCTGATGACGGCTATAGGCCTCATGGGATGTAGCCAAGAGACTGGCAAAAAAGACTCAGGGATGAAGATTGTCACTAGTTTTTATCCGATTTATTCAATGGTTCAAGAAATCGCAGGGGAAATCAATGATGTTCGCATGATTCAATCGAGCAGCGGTATTCATTCCTTTGAGCCTTCTGCTAATGATGTGGCTGCTATCTATGATGCAGATGTTTTTGTTTATCACTCACGGACCTTGGAGTCTTGGGCGGGGTCGCTCGATCCTAGTCTTCAGAAATCAACGGTGAAGGTTATTGAAGCTTCGCAAGGGATGAGTTTAGATAAGGTCGCTGGACTTGAGGATATGGAGGCAGGAGAAGGAGTTGATGAAAAGACGCTCTATGATCCCCATACCTGGCTAGATCCTGAAAAGGTAGCAGAAGAAGCTCACATTATTGCACAGGAGTTGTCAAAGGTTGATCCTGATCATCAGGATGTTTACAAGAAAAATGCCGACAAGCTGAGTCAGGATGCTCAGGCTTTAACCAAGAAATACCAACCGATTTTTGAGAAAGTGTCTCAGAAAACCTTTGTCACCCAGCATACCGCCTTTTCTTATTTGGCCAAGCGTTTTGGTTTAGAACAGCTGGGAATTGCAGGGATTTCTCCTGAACAAGAACCAAGTCCACGTCAGTTGGCAGAGATTGAGGAATTTGTCAAACGCTACAAGGTACAGACGATTTTTGTTGAAAGCAATGCATCGTCAAAAGTGGCAGAAACCTTGGTCAAATCAACCGGTGTAGATTTGAAAACCTTGAACCCTTTAGAGGCTGACCCAGGAAATGATGCTTCTTACCTAGAAAATTTAGAAGAAAATTTAGAGAGATTAGCAAAGGAATTAAATAAATGAAAAAGAAACAGTATATCATAGGAAGTGTTGCCGTTCTTGCGCTTAGTTTGTGTAGCTATGAGCTAGGTCGCCATCAGGCAAGTGAAAGCAAGGAGAACCATCGTGTAGCCTATATTGACCAAAAGGATAAAAAAACTGACAGTAGTTCTAAGAAGGCTGAAAATCTAACGCCCGAGCAAATCAATGCTAAGGAAAATATCAAGGCTGAACAAATTGTCGTGAAAATCACCGATAAAGGCTATGTAACGGCACATGGGGATCATTACCATTATTACAATGGGAAAGTCCCTTTTGACGCCATTATCAGCGAAGACTTGATAATGAAAGATCCGAATTATCAGCTTCAGGAGTCAGATATTGTCAACGAAGTAAAAGACGGCTATATCATCAAGGTCAACGGTACCTACTATCTTTACCTAAAAAATCCTGCTCAACGAACCAATGTACGGACCAAGGAAGAAATTGCTCGCCAGCGGGAGGAGCATTTAGAAAGCAAGGCAGCCAGTGCTAGTGGAGGTAGTGAAGGTCGCAAGGGAACTGCTACATCCTCACCTGCAGTGAAGGCCGCAAAGGCACAAGGTCGCTACACCACAGATGACGGCTATGTCTTTAGCCCAACCGATGTGATTGAGGACACTGGAGATGCCTTTATCGTTCCTCATGGAAATCATTTCCACTACATTCCTAAGAGTGATTTATCACCAGGCGAGTTGGCTGCAGCTCAGAGTTATTGGAATAGTAAAAAAGGAGGAGGAGCTTCTGCTCCGTCTTATGCTCAAGCAGGTGCAAGTACACCGACAAATGCAGCAAGTACTGGTGTGAGTGCACCAGTAAATGCAGGTGGTTCACAAACGCATCGTTCAGAAACTGCAGGGTCTGTTGAGCGCCCAGCAGTTAGCCAGCCAGAAGTGATTGGCCATGCTCCGAATTTAGGAGTTGCTACTAGTCCAAATATCATTCCGCATGCCAATCAAGAGCGCAGTCTTTTCCAACTTTTGCAGGAATTGTATCGGACACCGCTTAGTGAACGTCATGTGGAGACAGATGGCCTGGTCTTTGACCCCGCACAAATCACCAGTCGTACGTCACGAGGAGTGGCGGTACCTCACGGTGATCATTTCCACTTCATTCCGTATGCACAAATGTCTCCGTTAGAGGAGAAAATTGCTCGGATGATTGAGATTGGAAAAGCGATAAAACCAGACGCAACACCAAGCGAGCCGACTGTTCCAGCGAAACCAAGCAATCCAGTAAGACCAATTAACAAGCCAAGTGCAGTGCCAACTACGCCAACACAGCCTGTTGAGCCAAGTAAACCAGTCGAAACTGTTCCAACTCCAGCAAATCCAATTGAGCCAAGCTACAAACCTGAAGATAAGCCATCAGTTGAGGTTCCTAAAGAGCCAGAAAGTCAGCCAGTACTTCCTCAGGATCCGAAGCAGGAGGAAGCCCCTAAGGCTGAAAAAACGCAGAAGAAAAGTATGTATTCGCAGGAAGAATTGGCCGCAGCACGAGCAGAAGGCCGCTATACCTCTGCTGAAGATGGCTATATCTTTAAGGCAGAAGACATCATCAGTGATGAGGGCGAGTCTTATCTGATTTTCAGAGACAATTACACACATTGGGTAGATAAAGAGTCTCTTTCAGAAGCAGAATTAGCAGAAGCCAAAGCCTTTTGTGAAGCAAAAGGGTTGAAAGCTCCTGCTGCAGATGATGTATCCTATTTTGATGCCAGCAAGGAAAGTGCAGAGGCAGTCTTTGAACGAGTGACCCCTAAGAAAGTGATTCCGTTTGAACGCTTGCCGTATAATTCAGGCTATGTGTCTGACATTAAGAAGGGCAAGATTATCATTCCTCACCGGGATCATTACCATAATCTATCCGTTTCTTGGTTCAATGATTCAGAATCCTTTAAAGCACCGAGTGGCTATAGCTTGGAAGACTTGTTTGCAACCATTAAATACTATCTTGCCCATCCAGAGGAACGTCCATATTCGCAATATGGTTGGGGTTCTGTAGAGGAGAGCAAGGAAGAAACACCGAACATTCCAGAAAGTAAGCCAACAGAGGCACCTAGCCACCCAGAGCGAGAAGGCAAGCCAAATTCACAGATTGTCTATACACCTGAGGAAATTGCTGCTGCCAAGGCGCAAGGTCGTTATACAACATCAGACGGCTATATCTTTGATGCCAAGGACATTGTTGAAGACCTTGGAGATGGCTACTTGGTTCCTCACATGAGTCATAGCCATTATATTCCAAAGAAAGATTTGTCTAAAAAAGAACAAGAAGAAGCACGTCGCTATGTGGCAGAAGCTGGTCTTGCAGATAAGAAAGAAGCACCTACAGCTCCAAGCACTGGTGAAAAAGCAATTGACATCTACAATCGTGTCGCAGCAGCCAAACTTGTCCCAGTTGAGGCAATGCCTTATAACTCAGCTTATGTTGTAGACTTTAGAGATGGGCAGATGATTATTCCACATTATGATCACTATCACAATATCTCTCTTTCTTGGTTTGATGAAGGTTTGTATCATGCACCAGCAGGATACACCTTGGAACAATTCTTCGCAACGGTCAAATACTATGTCACTCATCCAGAAGACCGACCAGTCTCTGATGACGGATTTGGCAGTGCCAGCGACCATGGCAAGGCGACTGATGAAGGAAAAGAAAAAGCAGAAGTTCCAGCAACTCCAACACCAACAGTGCCAGCGGAGCCAACACCAGTCGAACCAGCAGAGGAAGAGCCAGACGAAGAAGAAATTGCACGGACTAACTTAGCCAAGGAATTTGGCATGAGTTTGGATGATTTTGAGGATAAATTAGTCGCGATCGCCTTAAAATACAAAGTCAGCATCGAAACATTTAGTTACCATCCAGAAAATGGTAGTGTATCCTTGACAGATAAGTCAGGCGTAACCCACATTGTTTCACTTGCGACATTGGAAGATATTTCCTAAAAGGAAAACGCCCTAGTCAGGGTGTTTTTTCTATCCCATGAACAAAATCGACCTCGTATCTATGAGGAGTTGGCCCTATTCATTAAATCTCAAAATAACCATTTTATCTATAGGACCAAAGGTGTTGAAAAATCAGTATCTTTGAAAGTTGCGTTTGTGAAACGATTACACATTCATTGTGTTTTAAAGACCTTGTGATGGTGTGCATGTAGGTTTTCATGTTGATTTTCATTGGGTATCCGGCAAGATTTCTGGCTGTAGGAAGGAAATGATAAAAAGGATTTAGCCTCTAAATGATGGCTAAATCCTTTTTGTGATAAATGGTATTTTGACAAATCTACTGTTCGTCATTGTTTGCTTGTGGTTGCCAAATCCAGCTTGTTCCTTGCTGTTGCAGAAGCTCGAAGCTTGCTTCTGGGCCCATGCTTCCTGCTTGATAGAAGTGAAGGGGAGCCTGGTTATTTGCCCAAGTATCTTCGATTTGATCAATCAATTCCCAGCTAGCACGGACTTCTTCCCAATGACTGAAATTGGTCGAGTCATTGTGGAGAACATCGTAAATCAATTTTTCATACGGATCAGGAGAGGCTCCAGATGCAGTTGCATTGGTACGATAATCTAAGGTATTTCCTGCAAGTTGGAATTTCTCTCCTACTTCCTTGCCGTTGATACTGAGGGAGAATCCTTCCGTTGGTTGAATAAAAATAGTCAGGACATTAGGAGTAAGGGGAACACCAAAGATGGACTCCATTTGCTTGAAGGTGATATTAACGAGAGTTCCCTTGTCCGTCAAGCGTTTGCCGGTGCGAAAGAAAAAGGGAACATCTTGAAAGCGCGGGCTATCTACAAAGAAAGTTCCCGCAGCAAAGGTCTCTGTCATGGACTCGGGAGTGACATTTGGCTCGCTTCGATAGGAAATATATTTTTTCCCATTCACAGTTCCAGACTTGTATTGACCGCGAATGAAGAGTGTTTGAAGCTCTTTCTGGCTTGGTTTGCGGAGCTGTTGGAAGACCTTGATTTTTTCTTGGCGAATATCTTCTTTACTAAAGGTACTTGGCTTGTCCATAGCAAGGAGTGAAAGCAGTTGAAGTGTATGGTTTTGGACCATATCACGCAAGGCTCCACCGGAGGTATCATAGTAGCCACCACGCTCTTCGACCCCTAATTTTTCTGCAAAGGTAATCTGCACATTGTCAATATAGTCTTTATTCCAGATATTTTCAAAGAGGAGGTTAGCAAAGCGCAGGGCAAAGATACTTTGAATCATTTCTTTGCCGAGGTAGTGGTCAATGCGGAAAATTTGTTCTTCATCAAAGGCAGCAAGCAGTTCCTCATTGAGTTGGCTAGCGGTTGCGAGGTCTGTTCCAAAAGGTTTTTCCACAATCAAGCGTTCAAAGCCCTTGCCATCAACGATGTTTTCAGATTTGAGGTGCTTGGCAATGGTGCCAAAAAATTGAGGAGCCATCGAGAGAAAGAAGAGTTTATTGTGCTCAGCTTGGTAACGTTCATTGAGCTCTTCTTGCAATTTTTTGAGCTTGATGTAGTGTTCAGTGTCAGCTACATCGTGGCTTTGGTAATAGAAATGACTAGCAAATTCTTGGGCTTGTTCGTGGCTATCTGCCAAATCAGAGATAGACTCCACGACGACGGATTCAAAATATTCCTTGCTCCAAGGGCGACGGGCTGTTCCGATGACGGCAAAATGCTCAGAGAGATTGCCGGATTTATAAAGACGAAAGAGTGAGGGGTAGAGTTTACGTTGCGCTAAATCACCACTTGCACCAAAGATAGTTACAATCACTTTTGCGGACATATCGAATACCTTTTTCTAATATTTGTTTTATTTTACCACAAATCATCTAAAATTTCTGCCTTTTTACTTGGAGAAACTAAAAACCTAGACAAAATATGGGGGTAAAAATTCTTACCTTTCTAGTTTAATAAATATTTTTTTGCAAGTGTGGTATACGGAAATAAAAAAGGAGATTTTAGTGTGAAAAAATCAACATCATTGCTTGTTTTATGGTCTGCTGGGATTTTGCTTAGCCTAACTGCTTGCGGAAGCAAAATCGAGTCCCCAAAAGCTACCTCATCAGAAGAGTCAACGGCTCAAACATCTTCTCAAGCAAACGCCCAGGGAAAATACGGTATTGGAGACAAAATTACTTTTGACGGGCAAGCAGAGTACACCATCACTGGGGTTGAGTGGAGTGAGGAACGCAATCAATTTGATCAAAGTCATCCAGAGAAGGTTTTGAAAGTATCCTACAATGTGACAAATCTATCCGATAAGGATTTACTGATTGGATCTGATATTGATCTCTATGTAGGTGGAAAAAAGATGGGAACTTATCCAAATATAGTTGACTGAAACTAAAGTAGGACAAAAGTGCTTCAAGAAAAGTATCGTAATTTGGCAATACTTTTTTGAGGTGCTTTTTTGATCTGAATCCATATTGTCTCAATGGGATTGTACTCAGATGAGTAATGAGGAGGTAAAAGTTTATGTCCTTACTCATCGTATAAGAATTTTATCCTAATCATTTTTAAAAATGTTTCATGAATATATAAATTAACGTTTGATAATTATAAAATATAGTGGTAGAATATAATCAAACTTGGGAAGGAGGAATTGATATGAAGCTCTTAGAATTGCAGAAAAAATCTGCTGAAGCTAAACCAAATTCATGGGCTAGTTTGATTAGTTCTTCATCAAACATTTAGCATTTTATTTTGTAGAAAATGCTATTAATAACAAGACAGGCTAGTTAATATATTCTAGTTTACCCATGGTGCTAGTTAATTTCAAGATAGTAAGTATGAAAAATCATTAGCAAAAAATATAAATAGCGAATTTTATGAATATTATATAGCAAATGGAATATGTGGTTTAATATTGGTTCTTACTGAATTTATGCAAAAGACTAAAGATGATAGATATTTTAGTAAAATGGAATATTTTGCTAAACTCTGTAAAGGTATATACAGCACATCGCCAAGCTTCTTTAGAGGTAGTGCAGGTTTTCTATACACTTTCTATAAAATTTATAAAAATTTTAAATTAAATAAAGAGTTTAGGATTGAAGTTGTTAAACAAATTGAACAATTTTATCTTGATATTACAAATATGATTTTAAATGGTAAAATTTACGATGTGAATTTTGATAACCACGAAAAAAATTTTTTTGGAGGAAAAGAAGGGATATTAACGATTTTAGATTTAGTTAATAAGAATAGTGACAATCAAAAAATATTCCCTTTTATAATATAAAATGCAACTAAATCTGCAAAAAAAGATTAATTATTTAAATGAAGCTCTACTTTTAGCAACATACGTTTGCAACACAGATACATCGAATGATTCTGTATTGCCAATAGACTATAAAAAAATTGCTTTTTCTAAAGTTGAGATTGAGAGAGAGTATCAATGGTTAGTTTCATTTTTAAGTGTTGTTAGAACAGAAGCAAGAGTATTAGTAGACAGTCATTCAGATTTGAAAATACTATTTCAAAGGTTTGATAATGAAAGTGTTCCTGAGATTTTAAATTTTTTAACATTTTCAAATCTTAAACAAAGCATAGAATATTATTCACCAAATGAACTATTGGAAAAAATAAAAAAATTTTTCATAGTTAATATGGAGTCGTTAGGATTTACTATTACAACAAGTTTTAGTTTCGATGAAATTGATAGTATGACTCTTTTTAATGAGCAACAACGTTATATGCTTTACAAATTATTTAATAATATTAATAAGACTTATGATATTTTTTATAAATTTTTATCATCAATGGAAAGCATAATTAAAAGTCGTGAAAAAATCTTGATAAAGGAGTTTAATACCTTTTACGATAGTATCGAAGCAATAGATATTTGTTCTATAGATTCTACTGGAGCTTTAGGTACTATTCTAGAAAATTATAAAATAGATTATTTAGAATATACTTTTTTTATTCAATTTCATCAGCCTATAGGATTTAGTTTATCATCTGAAGATAAACTAAATGGCTTTCTATTTATTGGCTTTCTTCCTTATTTGTTAAGGGATAATTATATTTCAGTTGAAGAAAACAAGAATGAAATGGCTAGTAAGTTTTTGGCACTATCGGACCCAACTAGATTTAATATTATAATGTTATTATCTAGAAGCTCGATGTATGGAAGAGAAATTGCAGAAGAATTATCAATTTCTACAGGAACAATTAGTCATCATTTGTCTCTTTTGATCAAAGAAGGCATAATAGTTTCGGAAACTAAAGGAAAACGAATATATTACAAGATTAATCAAATAGAACTAGATAGAATGAGTCAATTTATCAATCAAATTGGGGGTAGAGGAAATGAGGAATAGATTATTTATTGAAATAATAAAAGCTAATATCAAACATACTGTTTTAGCTATTACTACCCAGATTCTTTTTGCATTATCGGTAACGTTAGTATCTTATTCACTATCAATTATGTTTGAAGCATATAGCAAGGATAAAACAGATTTTTATAGGTCTATCACTTTTGTTGGAGTCATAGTCATGATAACTACCTTGTTATCCTATATTTCTGAATACTTTAAAGCAAAATACATAAGAAAAACTAATGAATCTTTAAAAACCAAAATTACAGAAAATACTATTGAAAAATCTTATAGTTTAATTGTTACAAAAGATATTGGTAAGTCAATTTCATGGTTCATTAATGATGCAGATCAAATTGAATCACAAGCCTTTGCAAATTTCCTGGATTTTATATTTGGTATTACAATTGTTCTAAGTGCATTTTTCTATATATTAAAATTACATTGGTTACTCGCTCTGACTTCAATTATATTTCTTGCTATTTCATTAATTATTCCTAGAATAACTCAAAAATATATTAAGTTATCACAAGAAAAATATACTATCGAAAATGAAAAATATACTGAATCGGTTAGAGATAATATTGAAGGTTTAGGTGTTTATTTTACGGGGAATGCTTTATCAATGTTTCATAGTAAAATGAAGGATTCTATTGCGTTAAGAGAAAAACAATATTTCAATTTTTCAATTACTAAAGCGAAAATCGGTGGTGTGATGCTATTAGCGTCTCTATTGTCACAGATTGGCTTAGTTGTTATTTCATTGTATATATCAAGTCTAGGGTTTACCGCCACAGGTAGTGTTTTGAGTATTGCAAGTCTAGCAGGTAATTTATTTAATGGAGTTCAAAGTTTGACAGGTACGTTATCAACTTTCAAAGGAGCCGAGGTATTATTAGATAAGTTTCAAAGTACAAGAGTAGAGGAACAGCATTATATAAGTAATCTTAAAAAGATATCAATTGACTCAATTAACTTAGAATATAGTGAAAATACTATATTTGAAGATTTTTCTTTTGAATTTAATAAGGGTAAAAAATATGTTATTGTCGGGGCTTCAGGAAGTGGTAAATCAACGTTACTTAAATTAATTTTGGGACTTGCAAGTCCCAACTCAGGACAGATTAAAATCAATGAATATGATATTAATGAAGTAAACTTAGAAAAATTTTATCAAAACATATCTTATATTGATCAATCTATTTATTTAATCAACGGAACTATTCGAGATAATATAACTTTAGGTCAGTTTGTTTCAGAAGAAAAAATGGACGATATTTTAAACAAGGTACAATTAAAATCATTTATAGAAAAGCAACCTCTGGGCTTAGATACCCTCCTTGAGTCAAATGGGCGTAGTATTTCAGGAGGAGAAAAGCAGAGAATTGCTCTTGCTAGAGCATTAGTTAAAAACGTTGATTTTATATTAATTGATGAGTCTACTTCACAACTTGACAAAGAAATTAGAAGTTCTATTGAAGAAACGATATTATCTTTTGACAATTTAGGTCTTATTTATGTAAGTCATAATACAAATACTAAAATACTTAATAGATTTGATAAAATAATTAATAGCCAGTCATTTAGGTAGGTATAGATAGAACGTAAAAATTATAAAAGTAAATATGGTCTCTTTCTTTTCTAATTACTAGTGAAATACTTTTTATTTTTCACGATAAATTATGACTATTTATAAATAGTACGAAAAGTTACATTAAACGGTGTCAGCTGATCGAAGTTATGGGGGAGCAATTGGGCATTTTGAAGTAAATGGTAGCGGAGAGATGGAGTTTGAAATCAAACCCTTCGCTGATTTTAGTGGCAGCAAGCCTGCTATTGTAGCTTTTAAGCTGGACTAATACTCTATAAAAATCAAAATATGACTAGCTTCCACAATTGAGAATTGTGGAAGGCTGGAAATAGAACGAGCACAGCTCGCCCCTTGCAATTGAGAATTGTAGAAGATGACAGATAAAACTAGCGTAGCTTGTGTCCCAAAAAACGCAAGGATAACGGAGATTAGTTAGCACGTCAGATTTTGATTTTTGACGTGTATCAGAAAAAGACGATGGAATTTATTGTGCCACTCTAGGTTTCAAACCTTTGAGAGATTGTACACATATTCCAATCGTCTTTTTTATGTTAAAAGACACGGTAAACATAGGGATTGTCTGGTTTGTTTACTTTTTCAAAGTTTGAAATAGCAAGGCTTGGAAGGCTTTGCCCGAGCTGTTTGTGGTAAGTCAGCTCGATTTTTCCCTTGGCATGGATCCAAGTATTGTCAGGAAATGCTTCCTCATTTCCTGTAGTTAGAAGTCCATAAACTCCTGAGTCTGCGATACAGTGGATAATCCCAAAACGAAAGAGAAATTGATTGGTGGAGTTACTTGGGTCATTATAGACAAAGCCTGTTAATTCTAATTCTTTTCCGACAAATTCTTCGGGATAATCATAGAGCACCTCCATGATTTCCATGTAATTTTCCGTGGTCACCGTGAGGAGGTCTTTTCCTATATATTTTTTAGCAGCGACCTTCATTTCCCTTTCATAGGCTCCTTTTGTGAAATAGGAGCTAGTATCTGGCTTCAGATATTGATTGGTGGTGCCTTCCTCTTCTTGGATGGATTTGGAACTGCCTTCTGCTAGGGGAAAGTGAAAGCCTTTGGCAGAGACCGTTGTCGAGTCAAGGCTGACTGTGGGAAAGAACAGCCCGATAAACAGAGGAAGAATCAGTAGGGCAAGGCTTGCGAATTTGGCAGATTTGGTTTCCAAATGGCTATGCACCTTGATTTGTTTCATCCAGATAATCAGCTGAACGATGGCTAGGATAAAGGATAGTACCATGGAAATATAAGCCAAGTAGGAATAATGCATATTAATGTACTGGTTTAACTTACCTGATAATTGCAGGTACATACTAAGTTCAAAATAGCCTGCCAAGATGAGAAAACGAATCATAATAGCACCCCCACAAGATAAGCATAGATGAGAACTGTACCAGTTGTAAGCCCCATGAATTGCCAAATAAAACGGTTAGTAAGACTTGATTTCATCATGAGGATATTTTTGATATCCAGCATAGGACCAATGACCAGAAAGGCTAGAACGGGTGCTAGACCGAAACTAGAAAGGAGAGAACTACCGATAAAAGCATCCGCCTCGCTGCAAAGTGAGAGCAAGAATGCGAGAAACATGAGTAGTAAAATCGCTAAAAGCGGTGTCGCTACGATAGAGGTGAGAATTCTTGTCGGCACATAGACCTGCACCATGCTGGCAAAGAGACAGCCAAAGACCAGATACCGTCCTGTATCGAAAAACTCGTCAATAGCTTGGACAAAGATTTGAAAGATTTTCTGCCAAAAGCTGAGGTGGGAAAAATCATGTTGGTGAGGTTGTTTTCGATCCAGTTTTTGAATAGACTGCGTGTCTAAAAATCCATAGAAAATTCCCAAAATCATAGCTACAAAAATAGATCCTAAAGCTCTTAAAACAGCCATTCTAGGAGAATTGCCAAAGGCCGAAAAGGTCGCAAAAAGGACGATAGGATTGATAACGGGAGCTGTGACCAGAAAGGGAACAGCCGTGTAGCTCGGGACTTTCTTGTCTAAAAAGCGTGTGATAATCGGGACAATTCCACATTCGCAAGAGGGAAAGATAAAGCCGATAAAGGTCCCAAAGAAAATCCGTCCCCACTTATGTTTAGGAAGGCTCCGATAGACCCGCTCTGGTGTCACATAGACTTCAATCATTCCTGAAATGATACTCCCGATCAGGACAAAGGGCAGGGCTTCAATCATAATAGAAAGAAAAATAGCCCCTGCCTGTAAGACACTTGCAGGTAGTTGAGAAAAGACAGTCATGCCTTTTTCTCTTTCTGTGCTTCTTTTTGTGCCTTGTCTTTTTCATCAGGAAAAGTCACGGCATCCAGGTCAGGAAGTTTTGCAAATTCCTCAAACATCTTATCTAAATCATCTGTTTTGGTAAATTTAATAGCCATAAAAGCCTCCTTTTTTATTTTCTATTATACTACCATTTTGAAAAATATGGGGAAATAAAGTGAGAGGTGCCATGCTAGGATAGCTTGGTAAAGGTTTATGGGAGGAGAACTGCATGGTCGGAAGTCTCCTTTTGTCCCTTGTTGTTAGGGACAGTTTTTTGAATACCGATGAGAGATATGCATCTTACTCGTCTGTATCTTTTTATCAAGTTATGGATGACCTGACTGAAATGGGGGGGCATGTTCGTTTAAGTACAGTTCAGTGTCTGTGGGTTTAACTGCGAATGACACTATTTAGTTGCTAGTCATATGTCGTGGGTCATTGAAAGAGCGAATTGAGCTAGACAGCTGAATGTGTTATAATAGGCTTTATGAACACAAATAGTATTGAAATTGCACAAGAATTACAGTTGAAAGAATCAAGCGTTGAGCAGGTTCTAGCATTGACAGCAGAGGGGAATACCATTCCTTTCATCGCTCGCTACCGAAAAGAACGGACTGGAAATCTGGACGAAGTCGCCATCAAAGCGATTTTAGATTTGGACAAGTCCTTGACCAATTTAAAGGAGCGAAAAGAGACCGTTCTTGCAAAAATTGAAGAGCAAGGCAAACTCACTGACCAATTAAGACAGGCTATCGAAGAAGCAACGAAGTTAGCAGAAGTTGAAGAACTCTACCTCCCCTTTAAAGAAAAACGCAGAACCAAGGCAACCATTGCCCGTGAAAATGGCCTCTTTCCCCTAGCGCGCTTGATTTTGCAGGATGTCAAGCACTTAGAAACGGAAGCAGAAAGATTTCTCAATGAAAACTTTCCAACGATAGAAGCGGCTTTGTCGGGAGCAGTGGATATTTTGGTGGAGGCATTAGCAGATGATACCCACCTTCGTGCCTGGGTTTATCAGGAAATCCGCGAACATTCGCAGCTGATCTCTGTCGTTAAAGACGAGACCCTAGATGAAAAGGGGACGTTTGAGATTTACTATAATTTTTCAGAGAGAATTAAGCGGATGCAGGGTTACCAGACGTTAGCACTCAATCGTGGTGAAAAGTTAGATATTTTAAAAATCAGCTTCGACCATCAGTTTGAAAAAATGCTTCGTTTTTTTGAACTTCGTTTCCAACGAAGCAACGCTTATATTTCAGATGTCATCCACCAGGCTTTGAAAAAGAAAATCTTGCCATCTATGGAGCGACGGATTCGCACAGAGTTAAACGAAAGTGCAGAAGATGGGGCGATTCGTCTCTTTTCAGACAATCTTCGTCATCTGCTCTTGATTGCACCCTTGAAGGGTCGTGTGGTGCTAGGCTTTGACCCAGCCTTTCGGACAGGAGCAAAACTGGCTGTGGTGGATGAAACCGGCAAAATGTTGACGACACAAGTCATCTATCCTGTTCATCCTGCAAAAGCCCATCAGATAGAAGCAGCCAAACAAGAGCTTTCCCAGCTCTTGACCCAGTACGGAGTGGAAATCATTGCGATTGGAAATGGAACGGCTAGTCGAGAAAGCGAGGCCTTTGTTGCTGAGGTCTTGAAAGAACACCCGACGGTTAGCTATGTCATTGTCAATGAAAGTGGAGCGTCAGTCTATTCAGCCAGTGAATTGGCTCGGCAGGAATTTCCAGATTTGACTGTAGAAAAACGCTCGGCCATCTCAATTGCTCGTCGTCTGCAGGATCCTTTAGCAGAATTGGTGAAAATCGATCCCAAGTCCATCGGAGTTGGGCAGTACCAGCACGATGTCAGCCAAAAGAAATTATCGGAAAGTCTTGATTTTGTCGTTGATACTGTGGTCAACCAAGTCGGGGTCAATATCAATACAGCCAGTCCAGCCCTCTTGTCTCATGTGGCTGGTCTCAACAAAACCATCTCAGAAAATATCGTGAAATATCGGGAGCAGGAAGGCATGATTCGTTCACGTGCCGACATTCTGAAGGTGCCACGTCTTGGAGCCAAGGCCTTTGAGCAGGCGGCTGGTTTCTTGCGTATTCCTGAGAGTGCTAATCTGTTGGACAATACCGGAGTTCACCCTGAGAGTTACCCTGCTGTGGAGCAATTATTTGATTTGCTAGGAATTAGCGATTTGAATACAGAGGCTGCAGAGCAGTTGAAATCAGTGGATGTAGCCAGTGTGGCAGAAACCTTGGGCATTGGTCAGGTGACCTTGCGGGATATTTTAGAGGATTTACTCAAGCCTGGTCGAGATTTACGGGATTCCTTTGATAGCCCTGTACTGCGTCAGGATATCTTGGAGTTGAAGGATTTGGTACTTGGTCAGAAACTAGAGGGTGTGGTAAGAAATGTTGTCGATTTTGGAGCCTTTGTAGATATTGGGGTTCATCGCGATGGCCTGATTCATATTTCTAAAATGAGGAAAGGAAAGACCAACCATCCGAGCCAAGTCGTATCTGTGGGCGATATTGTGACAGTTTGGGTCGATAAGGTTGATGTGGAGCGTGAAAAGCTCAATCTTTCCTTGGTAGCACCTCGTGAAGCTAACTAAGTATGTTCAAACAGTCTCGCTGGAAGATTTTGGCTGGGAATTTCGTCACACTGCCCATTGGAATAGGCGATTGCGTTCAACAGGTGGCCGCTTTTTCCCCAAGGATGGTCATCTGGATTTCAATCCAAAAATCTACGAAGAATATGGCCTAGAAATCTTTCGGAAAATTGTTCGGCATGAACTTTGCCACTACCACCTTTATTTTCAGAAAAAGGGCTATCGTCACAAAGACAAGGAATTTAAGGAATTGTTACAGGCAGTCGATGGTTTACGTTATGCTCCTAGTCTTGAACAGTCTGCTTTTCATCAGTATCAGTGCCAAGCTTGTGGTCAGGTATATCCTCGAAGGCGGCGTGTAGATGTTGATAAATACCGCTGCGGCAAGTGTCAAGGACCCTTACAGGAAATATCGGCCTAAAGTCTGATGACCTTAGGTTCTCCTCATGGTAGAATAAGTCTATCAAGAAGAGCAGGAGAGGATGTTCATGGTTAAATTTTATAAATTACGTAGAAATAAATCGATCTCAGGGGTACTTGCAGGATTAGCTGATAAATTTGACTTTGATTTAGGCTTGATTCGATTTTTATTTGTCTTGTTTACCGTCTTTAATTTTGGTTTAGGAATTATTATTTATATCATTTTGGCAAATGTGATGCCCTACAAGGAAGATGTCGAAGCAGAACGCTATGGCACAGGCCCCAGAAAACGTAAAAATGCAGAACCAGTTCAAGAAGACGATTGGTTTTGGTGATGGTTGTCAACAGCAAGAACGGTTTTATACTCATCAACAATCAAAATCTGACGTCGTAAACTCACCTTGCTTCAACAGTCCAGCGAACTGTTGAGGGTTGGAAATAAGGATTATAGAATAGTCCTCAGCTGACCTTTTAGGACGCAAGCTAGGCTAGTTTTATCTATCACCTTTCACAATTGAGAATTGTGGAACCTAGTCAGATGTTGATGTTTATAGAGGATTAGCTATTTTTTATCAAATCTATCAAGAAACCATAAAAATCCTAAAACGATGGTTATCACACCAGTGTTTTAGGATTTTTTGTATGTCTCAGCTTTATATTTCTGAGAATGATGACAGAGGTCAGTCTAGTCTCATGGACTGAATTTTATCTTCATCTGGGGTAACTCGCAGAGTTTTCTGACCGGTATAAGTCACAAAACCAGGCTTACCTCCAGTTGGTTTGTTGAGTTTTTTGGTTTCAATCATATCGACTTGAACCAGATTGGACAAGCGAGCCTTGGAGAAATAGGCAGCAAGCTCTGCGGCATCTGTTTTTACCTCATCAGAGGGGGTAAGGTTGCCTGTGATGACCACGTGGCTTCCGGGGATGTCCTTTGCATGGAACCACAGTTCTTCTTTTTTTGCGAGTTTGAAGGTCAATTCTTCATTTTGAAGATTATTTTTCCCAACAAGGATGATGGTCTTGCCATCACTAGCCAGATATTTTTCAGGTTTCTTGCGTTTGTGTAGTTTATCGCGTTGGCGTCTGCGAATAAATCCTGTCTGGATTAGCTCTTCACGGATTTCAGCGACTTCCGAAAGATTGGCTTGAGAAAGGGCTGTTTCGACACTTTCCAGGTATAGGATGGTTGATTTGGTCTCTTCAATCAAGCCTGTCAAATGTTTGACAGCTTCTTTTAATTTTTGATACCGTTTGAAATAACGTTGGGCATTTTGATTGGGCGTCAGTGCCTTATCAAGGGCAATCGAAATTTTTTCACCTGTATAGTAGTTGTCCAACTCGACCTGATCTTGGTCGTTGGGCACTTGATGGAGGAAGGTTGTCAGCAATTCCCCTTTCTGGCGGAATTCTTCAGCATTTTCTGTGGCGATGAGTTCCTCTTCTTGTTTGATGAGCTTTTTGCGATTTTTTTCCAAATCTGTCTCGACGCGGCGGATTAACTCGCTGGCTTGTTGATTGACACGATCCCGTTCGGCCTTATCCTTGTAAAAATAATCAAGGGCAGCTGAGAGGGTCGGAAATTCTGCTTGGCTATCTAAAAATGAGAGAGAAGCGAAGGATTTCTCTGTCAGAGTTGCCAGCGTTTCTTGTGCAAAGAAGGCACGAAAATGCTTTAATTTATCCGTTTCCAAGCGTTTGCTGAGTTCTGTTGCTGTATCTCGTCCCAGTCCTTGGAAAAGTGTTTGCAAAGAACGGGGCTCTAAATTTTCACGTTGGAGAATTTCAAAGAGCTTTTCATCGGCAATGGTAAAAGGATTGGCACTCTCAGTGCTTGGAGGAGCTAGGTAAGTCGATCCAGGTAGAATGGTCCGATAGGAGTTTTGGGAAAAGCCGACATGCTTAATGGCTTCGATAATTTTTCCTGTCGCCTTGTCAAGCAAGATAATATTGCTGTGCTTACCCATGATTTCAATGCTGAGCGTCACGGCAATGGCATCGCCAATCTCGTTTTTATTGGAAACAGAGATTTCTAAAATTCGATCATTGTCGATTTGTTCGATCTTTTCAATCACAGCTCCCTGCAAGTATTTCCTCAAAACCATGATAAAGGTGTTAGGAATGGCAGGATTTTCAAAATTTGTCTGGGTTAATTGAATTCGTCCAAAGACAGGGTGAGCTGAGAGAAGTAGTTTTTGATTTTTCCGATTGCTTCGGATCTGAAGGACAATTTCGTGTTCAAAAGGCTGGTTAATTTTTTGAATGCGACCAGACAGTAGCTCTTGTCGCAATTCCTTGGTCATGTGGTGTAAAAAAAATCCGTCAAAAGACATGGGTATTCCTCGTATTTCTAATTGTCAGTAGTTTTCATGTTCCGTTTCTTTGCTTTCCAATTATACCATTTTTTAAAAAATTTACAAAAACCTATTGACAAATAAAATAAGAAATTTTATAATGTTTACTAATCAGAAGAAGTAATAAATGAGAAGTTTTCAGGGAGCTTGTGGTGATTGTGAACAAGCAGCGGACATTTATGAAATGGGCTGAGGATATAGATGAATTCAAAACAATGAGAATTCGGTTGGCACCCCTTACCGTGCACCTCCTTGTTAGAGGAGATGGAGATATGGAAGGATTCTAGACACTTCCATAAGTGAGGTGGCACCGTGTCATTGACGCCCTCGCATACAGTTTTTGTATGCGGGGGCTTTTTGTATGGGAGTGGGACAAAAATCGTGATTTCGTAGAAATCGATTTTGTCGTCCCACCCCCGCAAGGTTGACTAGGTTTGTAGAATGTTGATTTATCAACGTTTTACAAACCAGACAACTACTGCGCTAAACTGTTAAATCTATAAAAAATTATGAGGTTAGGGACTTTTGTCTCAGTCACTATCGGGAGGGATTTTGTATCATGAAGAAACGATGGCGTCTGTAAAGATGAGGAGCGCAAATAGACTAAAACATAGAGATACTTTATACATGAAATAGGAGATCAATCATGAAAAACAAAAATTTATTAGCAACCATTGCAGTGCTTGCAGTAGTCGTAGTTGGTGGTATATTCTTTTCAACAAAGAAGGATATGAAAAAAGAAGCAGGTCAGACAGATGTTGCCAAGGTAGGAGTCCTTCAATTTGTAACCCACGAAGCGCTTGATGAAATCTACCGCGGTATCCAAGATGGGCTTGCAGAAGAAGGATTTGCAGGCGATAAAATCAACATTGACTTCATGAACTCAGAAGGAGACCAAGGTAAAATTGCAACCATGAGTAAACAATTAGTCGCAAATGGCAACCAAGTGGTGGTAGGAATTGCAACTCCAGCAGCCCAAGGCTTGGCTAGTGCAACGAGTGACCTTCCTGTTGTCATGGGAGCCATCACAGATCCAGTTGGTGCAAAATTGGTGAAAAGTCTTGAAAAACCAGGTGCAAACGTCACAGGTGTTGCTTGTCCGCAACCGATTGGGCAACAGCTGGAGTTAATTAAAAAACTAACTCCAAAGGCTAAAACAATCGGTGTCTTGTATTCCAGTAACGAAGATAATTCTAAATTGAATGTTGAAAAATTCACAGAGCTAGCTGAAAAGGAAGGCTATACAGTTCTAGCTTATCCCGTTCCTTCTAGCAATGAAATTGCTTCAACCATGGCTGTCATGACCAGCAAAGTTGATGCGATTTGGGTTCCACAAGACAATGCCATTGCTTCAGCCTTCAAAACAGTTGTAGCGAGCAACAAAGAGGCAAAAGTCCCAATCTTCCCAAGTGCAGACACCATGGTGAAAGAAGGTGGTTTGGCATCTGTTGTCGTGAGCCAATACGGTCTTGGTGTTTCAACAGGAAAAATGACTGCTAAGCTTTTGAAAGGTGCAAAACCAGCAGAAACACCAGTAGACGTAGTGGATCAAGGAGCACCAATTATCAACAAAAAAGTCGCAGCAGAATTAGGCATTACAATCCCAGAAGAGGTTGAAAAAGCTGCTGGTGAAATTGTAGAATAAGCTAGAAAATGAGAGTGGGTCTAAGTTCGTGATCAACATGACCCCACTTATTTCTTATAGTATAGGATAGAAAATATGATTGTATCAATAGTATCACAAGGTCTGGTCTGGTCTATCTTGGGTCTGGGCATTTATATGACCTTTCGGATTTTGAATTTTCCAGACATGACGGCTGAAGGGAGCTTTCCTTTGGGCGGTGCGGTCGCAGTTACGCTAATTAGCGGTGGCATGAACCCATTTCTTGCGACAGGAATTGCAGTCCTTGCTGGTTGTGTGGCTGGTCTTGCAACAGGCTTGCTCTATACCAAAGGGAAAATTCCCACTCTTTTATCAGGGATTTTAGTGATGACCTCCTGCCATTCCATTATGCTGATGATTATGGGGCGGGCCAATCTTGGTCTGTTAGGGACGACACAAATTCAGGATTATCTTCCTTTTACGGATGCTATCAATAATCTAGTAGCAGGTTTGCTATTTGTAGTTGTCGTGATTGTAGCTCTGCTTTTCTTCCTTGATACTAAGTTAGGGCAGGCCTATATTGCAACAGGAGACAATCCAGATATGGCACGTAGTTTTGGCATTGATACCGACCGAATGGAACTCATGGGCTTGGTCTTGTCAAATGGAGTGATTGCACTTGCTGGTGCTTTGATTGCCCAACAGGAGGGATATGCGGATGTCTCACGTGGAATCGGGGTCATTGTCGTGGGTCTTGCCAGTCTCATTATCGGCGAAGTGCTTTTTAAGAGTCTCAGTCTTGCAGAGCGGTTGATGACCATTGTCATTGGAGCGATTTCCTATCAATTTTTGATTTGGGCTGTGATTGCATTTGGCTTTAATACGAGCTATCTTCGTATTTATAGTGCGGTGATTTTAGCAATCTGCCTCATGATTCCGACCTTAAAAGCAAAAGTCTTCAAAGGAGTGACCATTAGCAAATGACAGCAATTGTAGAATTAAAAGATGCCACTAAGGTGGTCAATAGCGGATTTGGCGAAGAAAAAGTGATTTTAAATCAGGTCTCTCTAACCATCCATGAGCATGATTTTATTACGATTTTAGGGGGAAATGGTGCTGGTAAATCAACCTTATTCAACGTGATTGCAGGTACCTTGCCACTGACGAGCGGAACGATTCATATCTTGGGTGACAATGTAACGCATTTATCACCGGAGAAAAGAGCCAAGTATCTGGCTCGAGTCTTTCAAGATCCGAAAATGGGAACAGCTCCTCGGATGACGGTTGCAGAAAATCTCTTGATTGCGAAATTCCGTGGGGAAGGGCGTGGTCTTGTTCCACGAAAACTCAGTAGTTACAAGGAAGAATTTCAAGCAACGATTGACCAGATTGGCAATGGTCTTGAAAAGCATCTAGATACACCGATTGAATTTCTTTCTGGCGGTCAACGTCAGGCCTTGAGTCTGCTAATGGCAACGCTAAAGCGACCAGAGTTATTGCTCCTTGATGAACATACAGCAGCACTGGATCCTAAGACCAGTGTAGCGCTTATGGAGTTGACCGATCGTTTTGTAACAAAGGACCAATTGACAGCTCTGATGATTACTCACCAAATGGAAGATGCCCTCAAATACGGCAATCGCCTCTTGGTGATGAAAGATGGGCAAATTATTCAAGATTTGAACAAAGAAGAAAAACAAAAAATGACCTTGGCAGATTACTATCGCTTGTTTGAATAAAAAACACTCCTCAGTTTGGAAAAACTGGGGAGTTTGTGGTTTGGGAAATAGTGGAGATTGTTAAAAAAGCAGTCACCCATTTCAAGTTTTCTGGGAGTAGGACAAACCATGTTAGGATTTGGTAAATAGATGGAATAATAGTATAAAGAGAGATAGGCAGACGAGAATGAGGCCGATAAGCAGATAAAATCGAACCCGCCTTTGATTAGCTTGTTTTATTTCCTCGGCTGATAGTGGTGTGATGGCGACACTGACTTCTTTGATAACCATCCCCCATGGGCTGAGTACATGGGTACGAATCATGCGAATATTAGCTTCTTTTTTTGAAATCCCCAAGTCTTTAAGTCCTTTTTGGATGGCTTTTCTGCGTGTTTTATCTTTATAAATTGGCATAGTGTTCTTTCAGGTAGATAGATTTATACTCATTATATATATATAATGTCAAGCATTTTCGGAAAATTTTTTAATTCCTGAACATTGACTTGTTTTTCAAGTTTGGCTGCTCATCATTAGTTTTGATAAATTTCTGAAAAAATAGTATAATAGATTAGATATGCAAGAGATTGCAAAACTGTCATTCGACTTGGACTTCCAAGGACCGTTAGTAAAAAATGATGAAATGAAGGAGAAATCATGAACAACATTAAAATAGTTGCTTTGGGTGGCGTCCGTGAAAATGGGAAAAATCTGTATGTCGCTGAAGTGGACGATTCGATTTTTGTGCTGGATGCGGGACTCAAGTATCCAGAAAATGAACAGCTAGGAGTCGATGTGGTCATTCCGACCATGGATTATCTTTTTGAACAGAAAGATCGTATTGCAGGGGTCTTTTTGACGCATGGGCATGCGGATGCCATCGGTGCCTTGCCTTATTTGTTAGCTGAGGCTAAGGTCCCTGTTTTTGGGTCAGAATTGACCATTGAGCTGGCGAAATTGTTTGTCAAGGGAAATGATGCGGTCAAGAAATTTAACGATTTTCATGTGATTGATGAGGATACGGAGATTGATTTTGGAGGTACAGTTGTGTCCTTCTTTCGGACAACCCACTCCATTCCTGAAAGTTTGGGAATTGTACTCAAAACATCAGAGGGAAATATTGTTTATACAGGGGATTTCCGTTTTGACCAGACAGCTAGTAGTTCCTATGCCACAGACTTTGGTCGGCTGGGCGAGATTGGTCGTGAAGGAGTTCTAGCACTCTTGAGTGATTCGGCTAATGCCGATAGCAATGTGCAAGTAGCGAGCGATAGCGAGGTCGGCAAAGAAATCACCGATACGATTTCGGATTGGGAAGGCCGTGTGATTGTTGCTGCGGTTGCGAGCAATCTTTCTCGGATTCAGCAAGTTTTTGACGCAGCAGCAGCCAGTGACCGTAGGGTCGTCTTGACTGGCTTTGATATTGAAAATATCGTACGGACTGCCCTTCGCTTGAAGAAATTATTCTTGGCAGACGAGCGTATTCTTATCAAGCCAAAAGAAATGAGCCAGTTTGAGGACCATGAGTTGATTATCTTGGAAACAGGTCGCATGGGAGAGCCTATCAACGGATTACGCAAGATGTCCATTGGTCGTCACCGCTATGTAGAGATTAAAGAGGGCGACCTCGTTTATATCGTGACCACTCCATCCATTGCTAAGGAAGCTGTTGTGGCTCGAGTGGAAAATATGATTTACCAAGCAGGGGGTGTGGTCAAGTTGATTACACAGAGCCTGCGTGTATCTGGTCATGCCAATGAACGCGACTTACAGCTCATGCTCAATCTGCTCAAGCCTAACTATCTCTTTCCAATCCAAGGGGAGTACCGAGAGTTGGCAGCCCATGCCAAGGCAGCTATGGCAGTGGGCATGGCTCCTGAGCGTATTTTATTGCCAAAGCGTGGTCAGGTGATGGCCTATGAAAAAGGGGAGTTTGTTCCGGCTGGTAGTGTTCCAGCAGGGGATGTCTTGATTGATGGAAATGCCATTGGCGATGTGGGCAATATTGTCCTTCGTGATCGCAAAGTCCTATCAGAAGACGGTATTTTCATCGTGGCTATTACTGTAAATCGTCGGGAAAAGAAGATTATTTCCAAGGCCAAGGTTCACACCCGTGGATTTATCTATGTGAAGAAGAGTCGCGATATTTTGCGGGAAAGTGCAGATTTAATCAATAAAACTGTGGAAGATTATCTGGCGCAAGATAGTTTTGACTGGGGAGAATTAAAGGGAGCTGTGCGGGATAATCTCTCCAAGTATCTCTTTGATCAAACCAAGCGACGTCCAGCTATTTTACCAGTAGTCATGGAAGTTCGCTAAAAGTTTGGAAAAACTAGCTGACTTTTAGTCAAGAAAAGAGTAAATACGATAGGAGTGAGGGAAGTGTCGGCTGCAGGCAGAAACTTGTCTTTCTCCTTTTTCTAACAAGAAAGGAACGAAAATGGCTTTAATGAGCATTACCTATTATTCGCAAGTAATGGATTTGGACTTGTCGGTGCAGGTTCTGTATCCAGACAAGGGACGGGTGGAAAATCCTGATGATACCGATATTCCGGTCCTCTATCTCCTCCATGGAATGGGTGGTAGGGATACGACTTGGCTACGTTTGAGCTCCTTGGAACGCTTGGTGAGAAAAACCAATCTCATCGTTGTCATGCCGGATACCCATAATGGTTGGTATGTCAATACCCAGTATGGGTATCCCTATTTTGATGCCTTGGCAATAGAATTACCAGCTGTGTTGCAACGCTTTTTCCCACACATGACTGACAAGCGTGAAAAGACCTTTATTACAGGTCTGTCGATGGGAGGCTATGGTGCCTTACGCTTGGCTTTAGAAACCAGTCGCTTTTCCTATGCGGCCAGCTTATCAGGTGCTTTGAGCTTTAAGGATTTTGATCCAAGGACAGAAAGTTTAGGGAATACTGCTTATTGGACAGGAACCTTTGGGAAAATCATAGACTGGGAAAGTCCTGACAATCCCCATTCCTTGATAAATCTGGCTAAAACAGCTGATAAAGACACTAAGATGTATATCTGGTGTGGGGAGCAGGATTTCCTTATCGGTGCCAATGATTTTGCAGCCCAATCCTTTAAAGACTTGGGCTATGATGTGGACTATCAAACAGCACCAGGTAAGCATGAGTGGTACTATTGGGACAAGCAGCTGGAGGTTGTTCTTTCTTGGCTACCGATTGATTTTCAATTGGAAGAACGCTTGAGTTAGCACGGGCGGAAGGACTTTATAGGTAGAGTAGCAAAAAAATAAGAACCTGTATTCACGCCATCACAGGAGCTTTAAAACAAGAGAAATAGATGAACATTTCATAAGTTTAACTTCCTAGGATGTTGAAAAGTCAGTATCATCAGAGGTCGATTTTGTGAAATGATCATACATTAATTGTTTGTTAAAGAAATGATGACATGGCAAATACAGGTTCTCAGTCAATTCAAGCAATTCTAGTGAGAAGGGACCTGGTTTATCAATGGTGGCAGGACGAAAATTCTCTTAAAAGAGAAATGAAGTACAACAAGAACTATTTTCTTTTATAGACAAACTAGAGAGAGGTGCCTGCTTTTTCTGTGACAAATGCAGAAAAGATGGTTAGAGTGAACATGAAGTTTTCTGCATGTCAAAGCTCAGGTATTTCAAAAAATATCTATTCTATTTTAAATCGTTTACTGTAGGAAAAGCAATAAACATATCTGTTTTAAACTGTGCAATTATTGAGAAATAAGTGCTTCATGCGTTTGCCGTGTGCTTTTTCTATCGTCCCTTTCAGAAACAAACAGAATTTGGTACAATAAAGACATGATTATCTTACAAGCAACGAAAATTGAACGTTCTTTTGCTGGAGAGGTGCTCTTTGACAATCTCTCTTTTCAAATTGATGAACGAGACCGCATTGCGCTGGTTGGGAAAAATGGCGCAGGAAAATCAACCTTTTTAAAAATCCTTGTAGGGGAAGAAGAGCCGACCTCGGGCATGATTCAAAAAAAACGGGATTTAACCCTGTCCTACCTAGCACAGGATAGCCGTTTTGAGTCAGACAATACCATCTATGATGAAATGCTGCAGGTTTTTAAGGATTTGCGTCAGACCGAAAAACGCCTGCGGGATATGGAATTGCAGATGGGTGAGTTGACAGGACAAGCGTTGGAACAGCTAATTCAGACCTATGATAGCCTATCTGAGGAATTTCGTCTAGCGGGTGGCTTTACCTATGAAGCGGATATCCGATCTATTTTAAATGGCTTTAAATTTGACGAATCCATGTGGCAGATGAAGATTGCTGAGCTGTCTGGTGGGCAAAATACCCGCTTAGCCCTTGCTAAAATGTTACTTGAAAAACCTGAGCTTTTGGTCTTGGACGAGCCGACCAACCACTTGGACATCGAAACGATTGCCTGGCTGGAAACCTATTTATCTAATTACAGTGGAGCATTGATCCTGGTCAGCCATGACCGCTATTTCCTTGATAAGGTGGCAACGATTACACTTGATTTGACTAAGCATTCTTTGGATCGGTATGTGGGCAATTACTCGCAGTTTGTGGAGCAAAAAGAGCAGAAACTCTTGACCGAAGCTAAAAACTATGAGAAACAGCAAAAAGAAATTGCTAAGCTGGAAGAATTTGTTCAGAAAAATATCGTGCGTGCTTCAACGACCAAGCGGGCTCAATCGCGGCGTAAACAATTGGAGAAAATGGAACGTCTGGATAAGCCGGACATGGGTAAAAAATCAGCCCATATAGCCTTTCAAGCCGACAAGGTATCAGGCAATATTGTCCTAACTGTCGAAAATGCAGCGATCGGCTATGATAACGAGGTTTTGGCGGAACCGATTTCTCTGGATGTTCGCAAGCTTCAGGCTGTGGCCATTGTCGGGCCAAATGGCATTGGCAAATCCACCTTAATCAAGTCAGTGATGGGCCAAGTCCCCTTTATCAAAGGCGAAGCCAAGCTTGGTGCCAATGTCGAAGTGGGCTATTACGACCAGACCCAGAGCAAGCTTACGCCACAAAATACGGTTTTGGATGAGCTATGGAATGATTTCAAATTGACACCAGAGGTAGAGATTCGCAATCGCCTGGGAGCTTTTCTGTTTTCAGGAGATGATGTTAAAAAAACAGTGGGAATGCTGTCTGGTGGTGAACGGGCTCGCTTATTGCTTGCAAAATTGTCCATGGAAAATAACAATTTTCTCATCTTGGACGAGCCGACCAACCATTTGGATATTGATAGTAAGGAAGTGCTAGAGAGTGCTTTGATTGATTTTGATGGCACTCTTCTGTTTGTCAGTCATGACCGCTATTTTATCAATCGAGTGGCGACCCATGTTTTGGAAATTTCCGAGAGCGGAAGTAGGCTCTATCTAGGGGATTATGATTATTACCAGACTAAAAAAACAGAGTTGGCTCAGCCAATAGAAGAGGCTGTGACCGTTGTATCAGCTGGAAATCTGGATTATCAAGCCCAGAAAGAAAGCCAAAAAGAGCAACGAAAGATTCTTCGTCGTATTGAGCAGCTGGAAGAAAGGATAGAAGCTATCGATAGTGAGCTGGCTCAGATTCAAGAAGAGATGCTTTCGATTAACGATGCAGCGGATCTGATGAAATTGCAAGAAGACTTGGAGAAAAAGCAAGAGGAGCAGATGAACTTATTGGCAGAATGGGAAGAGCTGTCAGAAAGTGTTTAGTGCTAGCCTATCAAGAAAGAAGCGGACTTTCCGTCAAAGAGCTGACTTTGAATGGAAAGTTTTTGAGGAGAAGGATGGAGCTAGTTTGCTGCTAGTATCAAGGGAATGATAGACTGTTGAATGCTGGGGGAAAAATGGAAGAATTAGGGGCTATGTTTAGAAAGTTTCGTCTGAATGGTCAGTTTACGCTGGAAGAAGCTGCTGGTGAGACGTTGTCTGTTTCTCAGCTTTCTCGCTTTGAGCGTGGAGAGTCGGATCTGGTCTTGGGGAAGTTTTTGCCCTTGCTCGACAATATTCATATCACCATGGAGAATTTCATGGATGCTGTGAGAGGCTTTCAAAAGCCAGCCATTAGTCAGTTCATAACGACTTGGGTAAAATTGTATTACCAAAAAGATATAGAAGGGTTACGTGCCTTACAGGCTGAGGAGCTAGAACTCTACAAGCGATATCCAGAGCAGTATTATCATCGTTTAAATATGATTTTACTCCAAGGATTGATGTGCCAACGGAATCCGTCCTTACAGATAGCGCAGTCTGATTTGGACTTGGTGTCTGATTATCTCTTTCAGGTGGAGGAGTGGTCTATGTACGAAATGATTCTCATTGGCAATCTTTACTCTTTTTATGAGGTGGATTATGTGTACCGTATAGGTCGTGAAATTCTGGAGCGTGAGGACTTTTATCAGCATATTAGTAGACACAAAGAGCTAGTCATTGTTCTTGCTTTGAACTTTTGGCTACATGCTGCGGAGCAAAAGGAATTTGAGAAGGCCGAGTATTTTGAGCAACAGGCAAGGCGTCTTTTGAAAGATACGGATAAAATTTTTGAGAAAACCATTTTGTTGTATGTGGACGGCTTCACAGCTTATCAAAAAGGGCAGGAGTTAGCAGGAATTGTGCAGATGAAGCGGGCCATGTCGATTTTTGAGTGGACAGACACCCCTCATCAAGTGACCTACTATCAGGAGCATTTTGACCGATTTGTGGTGCCTGATAGGGATGAATAGCTCAATTTTCAATCTTATTGTTGAAAAAGCTATCCAAATTTCCCAAATATGCAAATTTTAAAACCCTTCTTACTGATTTTGCTATAATGAGAGCAAATCAGTAAGGAGGGTTTTTATGAATCGACAAGCCATGCAACTGATTGCACGTGGAGCAATCAATAAAATAGGGAATATGCTGTATGATTATGGAAATAGTGTCTGGTTAGCCTCTCTTGGAAAATTGGGAGAAACCGTTTTAGGGGTGTATCAGATTTCAGATTTGGTAACTTCTTTACTCGTCAATCCTATCGGCGGTGTGATTTCCGACCGCTTTTCACGCAGGAAAATCTTGATGACGACAGACATCCTGTGTGCCATCTTATGTTTGGGAATTTCCTGTTTATCGGATCAAAAAAGTTTGATTGCAGGATTGATTGTAGCTAATATCCTACAAGCTATTGCATTTGCATTTTCCAGACCAGCCAATAAATCTTATATTACAGAAATTGTGGCAAAAGAAGAAATCATTACCTACAATGCACATTTGGAAATGGTGTTGCAGGTAATTAGTGTGTCAGCTCCTGTCCTATCTTTCTTAGTGCTTCATTATGCCAGTTTACATGTGACGCTGTTGGTGGATGGTGTGACCTTTCTCGTGGCTGCTGCCTTGGTCTTTTTCCTACCCAATCATGAACTAGAAAAGAAGGAAACGGCCTTAACGGTGAGGGGTGTCTTGAGCGATATCAAGGCAGGACTTGTGTATATCCGGTCTCAAAAAGAGATTTTCTTTTTATTGCTTCTTGCTTCAGCCGTTAATTTCTTCTTTGCAGCCTTTAATTATCTGCTTCCATTTACCGACCACTTGTATCATGCTTCTGGAAGCTATGCAACCATTTTAACCATGGGAGCTATCGGCTCTATTTTAGGAGCGGTCTTATCTAAAAAGTTCAAGGATTATTTGGAAAATCTTTCGTTGGTACTTGCCATGACTGGACTTGGTGTTTGTCTTATGGCTCTGCCCGTTCTATTTCCGAAATTCTTGCTCCTTGCCTTTGCTGGCAATCTCATCTGCGAGTTATTTATGACTATTTTTAATATTCATTTTTTCAGTCAGGTTCAGACCAAGGTCGATAAACACTATATGGGACGCGTTTTTAGCACGATTTACACCTTGGCTATTCTTTTTATGCCGATTGCAACCTTTCTGATGACCATCACCTCTAGTATTCATTTAGTCAGTTTTTTCTTGATTGGCTTAGCTGTATTGGGCTTGTCTTTGTGGGCTCATCTCTACCAGAGACGGTCGTTGAAGGACTAGGTTTTTACAATTCTTCCTTACGAATTTCAGTCAATCCATTTTGATCCAGCTGGTAAACCTTATCGCACACTTCTTTGAGAAAGGTTCGGTCATGGGATACAGCTAAGATTGCTCCTTTAAAATCCTGAAAGAGTTGCCGTACTTGAGGCTGGGAAGTCGGCGAAAAATTCCGTGTAGGCTCATCCAGTAACAAGACTGGACTGGCCTCTAGGACCATTTTTAGTAGGAGTAGCTTGGCTTGTTGACCGCCAGATAGAGAGGAAATCGGATGGCGAGCCTCTTCTCGGCTAAATTGGAGACTAGCCAGATGAGTGAGAACTCGTTCCTCCTCTTTTTTATCAGGCGAATGTGTCAGAAAATCAAGTGGTGAAGCAGTTGCATCAAGCAGGTCTGGATAATTCTGGGGCATATATCCAATCGAATAACTAGCTTGCTCTTGTAACATACGATAGATTTGCTTGAGGAGGCTCGATTTTCCAGCACCATTTGTGCCGATAATGCCTATCTTTTCCTGGGCCAAAAAGCGAAAATGCACACTCGGAACTAAGATTGTATCTCCTACTTGAAGCGAGTAGTGAACTAGTTCGATAATGGGTTTATGAGCTGGCAAGCTCTCTATCTCGTTAAAATACAAGCGAATGTGATCTTCTTGAGTTGGAAGTTCGGTCAGAGCAGCAGCTTCTTTTTCATAGCGTTTTTCTTGGGCAAGGACAGCCTTCATCTTTTTGGCAATTAGTCGTCCTGCGGTTGCGTTATGGGTGTTGCGGACGGTATACTCGACACTTTGATGAATGCGGTGGTGGCGTGCCAGTTTCTTTTGATGTTCCAAGCGTTCGTTGCGTGCCTGCTTGAGCTGACGCTGAAACTGGTCTTCCCGCCCTTGGGCGTAGCTAGCGTAATTTAGTGTTTGAACTGTTGTCCGTGCTACTTGGCGTTTTTTAATGCGTTCTAAATGGATGATTTTCGTAGCGGTTTGACGTAAAAAGGCTTCATCGTGAGAGACAAAAATTACGGTTTTAGGAGTTTGTTGAATAAATCGTTCTAGCCATTTGAGGGTTGCCAAATCCAAATCATTAGAAGGTTCGTCGAGAAAGAGAATGTCTGTTTCTAGAGATAATTCTTTGATGAGTTGAATTTTTAATTTTTCCCCACCAGATAGGGCTGAAAGCAGTTGTGCATCTGCGAAACGATCGCTGTCAAATTGCAATTCCTTGGCATAGCGGCAGAGGGCAGTATAGTCCACGTTCCTCTCACTTGGACCAAAGAAATAATCGTTGAGCGTGAGTGTTTCCAGTCGCTTTGGTAACTGCTGGGGAATAAAGCTATAATAGACGAAATCTCGGTGAATCTGCCCTGTAAACTGAATGTAGGATTGAACCAACTCTTCTTTCATCATCCATTTGAGGAGACTGGATTTTCCGTTTCCCTCCTCTCCAATCAGAGCAACCTTATCCCCTCTATTTACGACTAGAGATAGGTCAGTCACCAAATCCGTCAAATCTTTTTCATGAGTCATGGTTAAGTGTCTAATCTGTAACATAAATCCTCCTTTTTGAAAATAAGCAAGAAACCGCTCTTTCAAGATGCAAAAATAGCCCTACTTTAGCTAGTAGAGCTGGGGTTTCGTATCAAATACTTCCTTTTAAAAAGAGGATAGGACCCAAAAAGTCCACGCAAAAAAGGAGATACAAACCACTATCTGTCTACTAGGGAAAGTATGTCGGCACGCAAAAGACTGTAGCAAGGCTACGTCATTTTCCGTACTCAAACGTTCACCAATAGACTTAGTTGTTCATTCTCCTATTACCTCCAGATATGTATACGCTTACTGTATCATAGAAATCTAATTCTGTCAATGGTTTGCTAAATCCTGTCACGACAGACGCATGAAGAAAATCATTCGTTGAAAAAGTTGTGAAAACAGCAAAACGCCTACTTTGATAACCTTATTTTAAAAAAATTCGAAGGATTTTCGAGAAATTCTCTAGTTTTTCATCCTTTAATACTACATGAAAGTTTCGTTTTCAGCAATTATGGGTATTGGTTTTCAATATTTCAGAATAAAAAATCATATTTTAGAAATAATTTGGAAAAATTTTCTTCATGCGTTTGACGTGAAATCCTGTCCACTGTCTTGTAGGGATTGTTTGGCCATTCGGTGCTATCCAATTAAAGTAAAAAAGAAAGCTATTAGATAAATCGAGAAGCTACTTGTCTGCTAACTGGTACGATAGCTTTATTCTCCTTCAGATATAGCTAGCTACCTTATTTTCGCAGGTTCTGTATTCACACTGTCACAGGCTCTTTAAACTAAGAAAAATTTGCGATATTTTCACAAATTAGCTTCCTAGCATGCTGAAAAGTTAGTATCATCAGAGGTTGTCTTTAAAATGCATCATGATATTGTGGATACAACTTCTCAAAAACAAGTAAATAATAGCCATGGATGGGGAGATAAACTAGCGTCCAAAAGAAAGATAAGTATCAAATAGAGCATTTCTAACAATAGGGATCGAAACCTAATCATACTATTAAAAATGTCAGGGCTACCTCCCCCTTTAGCCAGTTCAAGCTGTCTTGGCTGACAGGAAAATAGTCACGCAAAATGCACTGATAAGGGAAACTCAGACATTCTTTCGGAATAAATCATTTTCGCATGGTCAGACCTCCAGCATTTAGTGGGTTTTCTTTTTGTTTTTAAGGAATTGAATACCAAAGAGGGAATTGGGATGATTGGCTTCATGAACCATATCCTGATAGTGAAAGACATCCATCGCCATCATCAAGGGAGAAAACCAAAAGTTGAGTGAGAGCATAAATTGGACATGCTCTATCTGAGAAGGACGAGCGTTTAGATGAGAAAGGGACTGGATGAGCCAACCATCGTAGAGAAAGATAAGTATGTACTGGGTCAAGAGGATGAAGATTAGCGGCCACAGACCTCTCTGCCACCGAGGGTAGAGGAAGTAGTTGAACAGAACCATGGCCAAAGCTAGAAGTACTCCAAGCCCTAGCAACCAAAATAAAGGAGTAGATACAGGCTCATAGACTTGAGAGCGATACAGATAAATCAGGCAATAAAGATGAAAGAAAACAAAGAGATATTCACTAGAAATAAATGATTTTTTCATACCGTTTCCTCCTTTCTTGCTTATAGTATACAGCGAACATGGTTAAAAAGCAAGTAAAAATAGGCTATATGGACAAGATACTATAAAAAGTGCTATAATAGATGGAGGAGGTGGAGTAAATGATATTACTGCTGGGTTGTCTCGTCCTTATCTTGACTATTGTAGGCCTGATTTTAGTTGTTCGGTTGAGGCATCATCGTTGCCTTCAGAGGATGGCGTTATTCGTCCTTTTTGGGGCGTTCTTGTGTCTTTTCGTTCTTTTTATTCTTTTTATTTACTTTGTCTTTCTCTTACCTGAAAATGGTTCCTAGTGATACAGGCGTTTGTTGTGTTTTTCTCTTTCTTTTCCTTGTTTTCTAAGCTTGATTTTGCTATACTAGCTGAGTGAGGAATTATTCCCCAAAATAGTAATAAAAAAGTGCTACTCAGTGCTTTTTTCTTGTTAGTCAAAGAAGGAGGAAAAATGAACTATATTTGGTCTTATTTGAAAAAGTACCCCAAATGGTTGGTTTTGGATTTAATTGGGGCGATCTTTTTTGTAGTGGTCAATCTTGGTCTGCCTACAGTTCTAGCACGAATGATTGATGAGGGAATTAACCAAGGTGACCAGACCCGGCTCTCTTATTGGGCTTTTGTTATGTTGGCTGTGATTGTTGTGGGGACCATGGGGCGTATCGTCTTGTCTTACGCAGCTAGTAAATTAACCACCAGCATGGTACGGGATATGCGTAACGATCTCTATGGCAAGTTGCAGGAATATTCTCATCATGAATATGAGCAAATTGGGGTTTCATCCTTGGTTACTCGCATGACCAGTGATGCCTTTGTGTTAATGCAGTTTGCTGAGCAGGTCTTGAAATTAGGGGTCATTACTCCTTTGATGATGCTATCAAGTGTGATGATGATTTTCTTGACTAGTCCCTCTATGGCTTGGATAGTTGCCTTTGCCATGCCATTTTTAGCCATGGTAGTCTGGTATGTGGCGGTAAAGACTCGACCGCTTTCTGAAAAACAACAGAAAACCTTGGATAAAATCAATCAATACGCTCGGGAAAATGTGACTGGTTTGCGGGTGATTCGTGCCTTTGCACGAGAGGAATTTCAAGAAGAGCGTTTTGCAGAGCAAAATGACCTTTATGCTCAAAATTCCAATCGTTTGTTCAAATTGACTGGTTTGACCGAACCGCTCTTTGTTCAGATTATCATTGCCATGATTGTCGCCATTGTCTGGTTTGCCCTAGCACCACTTGGTCGGGGAGATTTGCAAATTGGGGATTTGGTCGCCTTTATTGAGTATAGCTTCCACGCCCTCTTGTCCTTCCTCTTTTTATCCAATCTCTTTACCATGTATCCTCGGACAGCTGTTTCCAGTGAGCGGTTGAAGGAAGTTATGGCGATGCCGATTTCGATTAACCCAAATAATGAGGATGGGGTAAGAGAGACAGAAACCAGAGGATATTTGGAATTTGAAAATGTCACCTTTGCTTATCCGGGAGAAACAGAAAGCCCTGTGTTACATAATATTTCCTTTAAGGCAAAACCAGGAGAAACCATTGCCTTTATCGGCTCAACGGGTTCTGGGAAATCTTCTTTAGTGCAGTTGATTCCACGTTTTTATGATGTGACGCTTGGAAAAATCATG
Source organism: Streptococcus himalayensis (assembly GCF_001708305.1). Lineage (NCBI taxonomy): Bacteria > Bacillati > Bacillota > Bacilli > Lactobacillales > Streptococcaceae > Streptococcus > Streptococcus himalayensis. The sequence continues at coordinate 1,871,412 of NZ_CP016953.1, read as the reverse complement.
GTAGACGGTGTGGATGTACGTGCTTATAATCTCAAGGCCTTGCGTCAGAAGATTGGTTTTATTCCGCAAAAGGCTCTCTTGTTTACAGGAACCATTGCTGAAAATCTGCGTTATGGGAAAGAAGATGCCAGTCAGGAAGAATTGCATCAAGCTGCCGATGTTGCACAGGCACGTGAATTTATCGAAAGTAAGGAAGAGCAATTTGAAACCCACTTGGCAGAAGGGGGGAGTAACTTATCTGGTGGACAAAAGCAACGCCTGTCGATTGCGCGTGCAGTAGTTAAAGAGCCAGATATTTATATCTTTGACGATTCTTTTTCAGCCTTGGATTATAAGACAGATGCGATTTTGCGCCGCCGTTTGAAGGCAGTAACAGGCCATGCTACTGTTTTAATCGTGGCCCAACGTGTTGGAACAATCATGGATGCAGACCAAATCATCGTTCTTGATAAGGGAGAAATTATCGGTCGTGGGACACATGAAGAGCTCATGGAGAGCAATGCTATTTACCGTGAAATTGCCAATTCTCAGCTGAATAGCCAATCATTAACCGAAGAATAGGAGGAAATATGAAACAATCTAGCTTTGCTCGTTTATGGAGCTATTTAAAAAAATATAAACTGGCACTTTTTGTAGCCATTTTCCTCAAGATTTTAAGTGTCGTCATGAGTGTTTTAGAGCCGTTTGTGCTGGGACTTGCCATTACCGAATTGACCAAAAATCTGCTGGACATGGCAAAAGGTGTAGCGGGTGCCGGTATCAATGCGACGTATATTTTTTGGATATTGGTGCTCTATTTCATTCGTGCTCTTTTCTATGAGATTGGGGCTTATTATTCCAATTATTTTATGACCAATGCTGTGCAGCAGACGGTTGCGGATTTGCGAAATGATTTAAGTCGAAAAATCAATCGGATTTCGGTATCTTATTTTGATCAGCAACAATTTGGCGATCTTTTGGGACGTTTTACCAGTGATGTAGAGACAGTCTCAAATGCCCTCCAACAGAGCGTGCTCCAGATGGTCAATGCTATCTTTACTATTGTACTGGTGGTGGCCATGATGCTCTTTTTAAATCTGAAATTAGCCATCATTGTCATAATCAGCATTCCTCTTACTTATTTTGGTGCTCAGTTTATTCTAAAAAAATCCCAGCCCTATTTTAAAGAGCAGGCCGCTATTTTAGGGCGACTGAACGGATTTGTGCAGGAAAATTTATCGGGTTTTCATGTCCTAAAACTCTATGGCCGTGAGGAGACTTCAACAGAGGATTTTCAAGCCATTACAGACCGTTTGCAGCAGGTCGGTTTCAAGGCTAGTTTCATTTCTGGTTTGATGATGCCGATTCTTCATGCGGTGTCTGATTTGACCTATTTGATTGTGGCAGTCGTTGGTGGTTTACAGGTCATAGCAGGCACTTTAACAATCGGAAATATGCAGGCCTTTGTTCAATATGTCTGGCAGGTGAGCCAGCCTATTCAGAACTTAACACAGCTAGCGGGGCCATTACAAAGTGCCAAATCATCGCTTGAGCGGATTTTCCAAGTCCTCGATGAAGCAGATGAGCCGATGGAGGTAATCGAGCAGTTGACACATGACCTGACTGGACAGGTTAGCTTCCAGCATGTCGATTTCCAATATGTGGAAAATAAACCCTTGATTCGTGATTTTAACCTAGAAGTCAAACCTGGGGAAATGGTGGCCATTGTTGGTCCGACAGGAGCTGGGAAGACAACCCTGATTAACCTGTTGATGCGTTTTTATGACGTCACAAATGGGTCCATCACAGTGGATGGTCACGATATTCGCCACTTATCTCGTCAGGAATACCGTAGGCAATTTGGGATGGTCTTGCAAGATGCTTGGCTCTACGAGGGGACGATTAAGGAAAATCTCCGCTTTGGAAACTTGGAGGCAACTGATGAGGACATTATCGCTGCAGCCAAGGCGGCAAATGTGGACCACTTTATTCGCACCTTGCCGGGTGGTTACAATATGGAAATGAACCAAGAATCCAGCAATATCTCGCTAGGACAAAAACAGCTTCTAACGATTGCGCGTGCCCTACTGGCTGATCCAAAAATTTTGATTTTGGATGAGGCGACGAGCTCGGTCGATACGCGTTTGGAACTCTTGATTCAAAAGGCTATGAAGAATTTAATGAAGGGGCGGACTAGTTTTGTCATTGCTCATCGTTTGTCGACCATTCAAGAAGCCGATAAGATTCTTGTTTTAAAAGACGGTCAAATCATTGAACAAGGAAATCATGAAAGTCTTCTAGCTGATAAAGGTTTCTATTATGATCTCTACACAAGTCAGTTTGCTAAAAAAGAAGAAAGTGCATAAAAAGCCTACTATCACTCAGTTTGAAGAAAGAGTCCATTTTGGTGCTTTTCTTCAAACTTTTTTGCTGATACTCGTCAAAAATCAGCATCTGATATCGTTAACTCACCTTCAATAGCCCAGCGGACTGTTGAAGGTATAAGGATTATGAAATAATCCAAGGAAGCCTGCTTCACAGAATGTTTACGGTTGTTTTGATAGGCTTCTTGAGTGAAGTCAGCTGAGTAGAGCATTTCAAATTTTCCTTTACGCACTTGTTGTCTAACTTGACCACGTTTGACTTCGTTGTGAATGGTTTGAGGAGCTTTAGCCAATCTCCCTACGATTTCACGATTTAGGATTCCTTCTTGCAGCCAACGTTCAATCATTCTACGCTCAGCCTAGTGTTAACTGTTTCCTTTTTGGTGTATAATAGTGTTGCATCTCAGAGTCTTTCTAATTGTTCTTGTTGTGGTGATTACAATTATATCCCTCTGAGATGTTTTTTCATGAATGGCTAACCTCATTTTAGAACTTTTGATATATTAGTTTCGGCATTGTCGGAATCTATGTTATTCCTTACTACCGTACTAGCCATCTTTACTTCTATCAAGCAGTTCTTGATGACTGGGAAATCAAAGAAAAATTTTTACAAGGCATGACGACCTAAAATATAAAAGTGTCTGGACCAAAAATTATCTGCCTACTCAAAGCACCAGAAGTTTCGTCAATAGAACTTCAGGTGTTTTTATTTGTTGATTATTTCTATATCGAAATAGTTGACAAAGCCCGCGGTGGATGTTATAATTATTTTTGTTCGATATAGAAATAAAAACAAAGGAAATAATGATGAAAAAAACAAAAGGTGGTTATCAAGCCACGCACCTCAGCTTGTTGAATGGACGTCTCTTCCATCAGTTGATTTCACGGGAGGCAGATGCCCTTTATAGTGGTGAACAGGGAAAGATTTTGTATAGTTTTTGGTTAAATGATGGTATTCGAACTGCGACAGATATTGCCATTGATACAGGATTGGCAAATAATACCCTCACCTCTATGCTTAAACGCCTAGAAGAGCAGGGTTTGATTGTGTCTAAGCTATGTCCCAATGATAAACGGAAGAAGCATTGGCATTTGACTGAAAAAGGTTGGGAACAAGAGGCTGTTGGCAATCGTGTTGGTAAGCATCTAGCAGATATTTTTTATGACGGGTTTAGTTCAGAAGAAATGGAGGCTTTTGAAGACTATCAAGAACGAATTTTATCCAATCTTAGGAGAGGTCTACTCAACAAGCATTTAGACGATAAGGAGACTGCCCATGTGGACTAGTTTGGTACCCTACCTTCAAGAGAATTGGAGGCAATATCTGACCTATCTCTGGGAGCATGTTTGGCTTAGTCTCTTGGCTTTGATTTTTTCCATGGTGCTTGGAATGAGTTTAGGCTTTCTAGCCTATCAAAAGTATAAACTAAGGCAACTCCTCACAGACCTATCCAGTAGCCTACGAGTTATCCCCTCTTTGGGCGTACTATTCTTTCTTATTCCCCTCATGGGAGTAGGACAAGTTCCAGCTCTGACGGCTTTGGTGCTACTAGGTTTACCACCCATTAGTTTTCAGACCCTTGTGGGGTTAGTGCAGATACCAGATAGTCTGCGAGAAGTTGGTAGGGGGTTAGGAATGTCGGACAGGCAGGTTCTTTTAAAAGTAGTTTTTCCCCTAGCACTTCCTCATGTCTTGACAGGGATTAAGTTAGCTTTGGTGGAGATTATCGCCTCTGCCAGTCTAGCTACCTATATTGGAGCTGGTGGGCTAGGGACACTCATTTTTACAGGCTTGGGGCTCTATCGCTTTGACCTCTTGTTTCTAGGCGGTGGATCGGTTGCTGCTCTATCGCTCATTGCTATGCTGATCCTTGACGGGATCAGCCATCACTTAACAAAAAGGAGTTCATCATGACAAAGCAAAAACGTATCGGAGGCCTTTTAGCTCTCCTTATTCTAGTTGGAATTGGGCTTTTTTCCCTTTTGGGGCAAAAGCAGAGCGAATCAGTAGCTGGCAACAAGCCAGTCGTACAGATTGGCTCCAAAGATTTCACGGAAAACCTTATCGTCGCTGAACTGTATGCCCTTGCTTTAGAAGATGAGGGATACAGAGTTGACCGCAAGTTCAATATTGCCAGCTCATTGGTTCACACGTCTTTAATCAATAAGGAAATAGACCTCTACCCAGAATACACAGGGACAGGCCTCCTGTCCATTTTAAAATCGCCTTTAGAAACTGACCCTGAGCAAGTTTATCAGACGGTTAAAATAGCCTATAGTAAGGATTTTAACCTGACCTGGCTAGATTATGCGCCAGCAACAGATAGCCAGGGGCTGGTGATACGGACAGCTGTAGCGAAGGAGTTTGGCATTAAGTCTATCTCAGACCTGCAAAAACATGCAAGCCAACTTCGCTTTGCTTCCCAAGGGGAATTTGATCAGCGGGAAGATGGCCTAGTTGGTTTACAGACAGCTTATGGTGATTTTAACTGGAAATCTTCCAAAGTTTATGACAACAGTCTCAAATATAGTGTCCTGAAAAATGATGAAGCCGATGTGACCCCAGCCTATACGACCGAAGGTCAGCTCGTTCAGACCAAAGACTATACCCTGCTGGAAGATGATAAGTCCTTTTGGCCTCCCTATAACATCGCTCCCGTTGCCCAAAGTGATGTTGTCAAAAAACATCCGAGCTTATCTACCGCTCTGAATAAGATTTCCAGCCACCTAACTACCGAAAAACTTACTGAACTCAATGCTAAAGTTGACGTTGAGGGCAAAGAGTACGCAGATGTTGCTAAAGTTTTTTATGACAGTATCAAGGAGTAAGACAATCGCATGACACAAGAATTATTGACTTTTGAGGGCGTTGGCAAGAGCTATGGTGACCTGACCATCTTGTCAGATTTGTCCTTCAGCCTCTTTAAGGGTGAATTTATCACTATCTTAGGGACATCAGGGTCAGGAAAGACGACTACCCTAAAACTTATGAATCGCCTCTTAGAGCCAGATAGTGGGAAGATCATGCTGGAGGGGCAGCCTTTAGCTGAAAAGGATCCAGTTGCCCTCCGACGTCAAATCGGCTATGTTGTTCAGCAAATCGGGCTATTTCCTCATTTGACGGTGAGGGACAATATTGCTACCGTCCCTAAGCTTTTGGGTTGGGACAATGCCAGAATTAATCAGAGGGTAGAAGAACTGCTCACCATGGTTCAGCTACCTGGGGTGGATTTCGCCCATCGTTACCCCAAAGAGCTATCGGGAGGGCAGCAGCAACGGATTGGCGTGGCTAGAGCTCTCGCTGCCAATCCTAAAATGGTTCTTTTTGACGAGCCTTTTGGAGCGGTAGATGCTATTACCCGCCATCATTTGCAAGAACAGCTCAAAAACCTTCATCGTTCCTTGGGAGATAAGACTTTTGTGCTCATTACTCATGATATTCATGAAGCCCTCTATCTGGGGGATCGTGTGATGGTCATGGATAAGGGCAGGCTGGTTCAGTTCGATCGTCCTGAAGAAATTGTGAGTTCGCCGAAAACAGATTTTGTCAAATCTCTATTGGCAACGGTCAATAGGCAAGAGAAGCTTTTGGGAGGGATGACTTGATGGACTATGCACTCAAACATCAAGACCAAATCATACAGCTGATCTTGGAACATTTACACCTGAGCCTGTCAGCTCTGGCTATTTCTCTCTCTCTAGGAATAGGGGTGACGTTGGTACTGTTGCGATGGCCTCGCTTACGACAACCTTCAGTTTATTTCTTATCCCTTCTTTATGCAGTACCTTCCTTTGCCCTATTTGCCTTGCTAATTCCACTCACAGGTCTGGGGCAGACCACCGCCATTATAGTGTTAAGCCTCTATGCTCAATATATTTTAGTCCGCAGCTTCCTATCAGGTCTCACCGAAATAGACGTTTCTCTGGTAGAAGCGGGACGAGGCATGGGTATGACGGATAGCCAAATCTTACGAATGGTACAGTTACCACTAGCTCTACCAGCTATTTTTGCAGGTATCAAACTAGCTACAACTTCTATTATTGCGATGGCTACAATCGCTGCTACCATAAATGCTGGCGGGCTAGGGACGCTCCTGTTTGACGGTCTGAGGACGGCTTCCCTTGTGAAACTAGCGTGGGGCATTGGTTTGACAGTTGTTCTAAGCGTACTCTTGTCGCTCGTCATTGACTTTGTGGAAGAAGTGGTATCGCCTGAAGAGGTGTCTGTATAGGATAGCGGTCTAAATAGTAGGAAATTATCACTTGGTGATTCTATTATTTTTATTGATGATTGTGGGGAGTAAGATTTATGTCATTGGAAGCTGATATTTTTAACATGAAGCGAGTTTTGGTGTATAAGCTGGAACCGTTTGGATTCCACTTTGATGGAAAAGTATATGTCTATCGTGAAATGTTGTTAGACGGCACTTTTGAAGCTGAAGTAACGATTTCACAATCTGGTAAAGTATCTGGACAGGTGATTGACTTGGATATGAAGGAAGAGTACCTAAACCTACGCATAGAACGTTCAGTAGGCTCCTTTGTTGGTCAGGTTCGAGATGCCTATCAGAAAGTTTTAGAAAAGATTGCAGAAATTTGTTTCGAAGCACAACCTTTTGTCTCCCAACAGGGTAATAGACTGGTTCAATATTTAACGAAAGAAACCTCTGATATTTATGATCACCCATTTAAGAAGCAACAGCAGTACATATCTTATCGTGTGGCGGATAAGTGGTATTTGGTTGGTTATCCTTTGAAGCGAGAGAAGTTGGACTCATCTGAGAAAAAAATAGGGCAGATTGTAGATGTTATTAATGTTAAGGTATCTCCTGAAACAATGACAACAATTTTATTGAGAAAAGGTGTCTATCCAGCTTATCATATGTCCAAGAAAAGTTGGATTTCTATTATTCTTGATGATAGTTTGTCAGACGAGGAACTCTTTACTTTAGTCTTGGAAAGTCGAAATTTGGTTGCCTCACGGCAGCAAATAAGCAAAGTAAACATTACGGATCCTTATTTTTTCAAATAAAAACGCTGATTTCTCAACGTTTTTAAATAATCTTAACTGTAGCATCTACAATCTATGCACCTTATCAAATCGCTCGCTAGCAGTCTGCAAAGCCATATAGATGCACAGCCCAATCAAAAAATAGAGCAATAATGGCCAAGCAGGAATGATAAAATAAAGCAAAATCATCATAGAGACTATATCGGCAGGATACAGGCAAAACAGCCCAAGCCCCACAATGACATAAAGTATCATGATAATCACCCAAAAGAAATAACTTCTTTGCGCTTTTCTTATTTCTTCCATGACCTACACCCTATTTCCTGAGATAAAAGATCGTACCAATTCGTGTTCATGACATCATTGACAGACATCCCCTAGTCAGACTTGATCGGACTTTGGATAAAGTGACAGAATCTCTTCAAAGCTTCTTTAGCTTCTAAGAGATTGGTCACTCTTTTTAATCTAATTTTAAGGCATCTGGATTGAATGGCATCGCAGGGTCGTACGGATTGTGACGAAGTTTGAAGTGCTTCACATCTTCAATAGTCTGCGTACCTGCTAGCTGCATAACCATTTTCAGTTCTTCGTTGATTTTTTCAAATACTTGACGAGTGCCGACGCTTCCACCTAGAGCAAGTCCATAAATGACTGGACGACCAAGTGCAACAAGGTCTGCACCGGAAGCTAGGGCTTTAAAGACATGTTGTCCACGACGAACACCAGAGTCAAAGACGATTGGAACACGTCTGTCAACGGCTTCAGCTACTTCTTGAAGGGAGTCAAACGCAGCAGGACCGCCGTCTAATTGACGTCCACCGTGGTTGGTTACCCAGATACCAGAAGCTCCAGCATTCAATGCACGAAAGACATCTTCTGCGCATTGGGGTCCTTTGACATAAACAGGCAGTCCAGAGTATTGAGCAATGTATTCGACGTCTTTTGCGGAAAGAGCTTGTTTTGCAGAACGATAGACAAAGTCCATGGTTTTACCAGCACCGTCTGGGAGATATTCTTGCACAATTGGCATGCCGACTGGGAAGACAAAGCCGTTTCGTTTATCGACTTCACGGTTTCCTCCGACTGTTGCGTCAGCAGTTAGGACGATGGCTTTGACACCTTGTTCTTTCACACGATCCATGATATGGCGGTTAATCCCATCATCTTTGCTGTAGTAAAATTGGAACCATTGTGGTGTTCCATTAAGGCTTTGAGTAATTTCAGGAATATCGGTTGTCGCATAGGAACTGGTAGTGAAAATCGTTCCAAACTCACTGACACCTTTGGCACTAGCTAGCTCACCTTGCTCATTGGCCAATTTGTGAGCAGCGACGGGTGCCATGATGATAGGAGAAGTCAAGGTATCTCCATCATACACAACCTCAGTAGAAGGATCCTCCACACCTTTTAAGCTGTGAGGCACAATCAATTTATGGTTAAAGGAACGAATGTTTTCATGTAAGGTAAAGGTATCTCCAGCACCACTTGCAATGTATCCAAAAGCACCTTTTGGTACGACTTTTTGAGCCATTTTTTCTAGGTCAAAGACATTGACGAATTCTACAGGGCCTTCAGCATTACTTGTTTTGAAATCCATACGGTTTTCCTCTAAATCTAGCTAGATGTACTTTCTAATCTTAAAATCTATTTCTGTTAGCGCTTACAATAAATAGTGTATCATTTGCAGAAAATCAAGTCAAATAATTTGTTTCGAGGGATGAAAATTACACAAGGTGAAAAATCATAGATAGAAAATGAATGGTAATGGAGAAAACAGATGTTTTTTTCTATGTTAGCTCCCGTATCTGATAGGGAAAGAGGAGGATAGTAGTAAATCTTGAGTGGTGATTTAAAAATAAGTCGCACATATTCAACTGTAGCATGAAAACGGAAACAGTAGGATCTATTTCTTGCCGATAACAAGGCATGGCAGGCATCCATCAGTTTCCTACTTAGAATTTCTTGTCTTGAATTTTTTTGTGTAGGATTGATGAGGCATCCTAGTGTAAAATGTTAATGGAATATCTTCAGGAAAACAGTTGTCATTTTACTATTTTAAAAAAATGTGGTATAATGAAATCTCTCATGGGGTCGTTACGGATTCGACAGGCATTATGAGGCATATTTTGCAACTCATCTAGCGGATGTAAAACGCCAGTTAAATATAACTGCAAAAAATACAAATTCTTACGCATTAGCAGCTTAATAACCTGCCTGCGTGACTAGTAGCGGATTGCTTGTGTCTGCTGTCTGGTCTTAAAATAAGCAAGCTACGTTAGAATTGTGTCAGTAAGTTCTAAAAGAGATTGACTGAATCGCTTGGATGGGGCTTGAGTTTTGTGCCGTACCCAAGTTAAATCAAGACATAACCTATGGTTGTAGAGGAATATGTTGGCAGGTGTTTGGACGTGGGTTCGACTCCCACCGGCTCCATTTTTACTTTCGATAGCCTTCGATAACTTCCGAAAACGTTGATATTTCAGCGTTTTTTGTTTTCTCCTTTTCGATGCATTTCGATAGTTTTCGATAAAAGTGATTACCAGAATGATTGACAACTGGATGAAAAAAGGTTGAGACAATAGTGCTCAACCTGATTGGATAATGATTGCATCCATGCTCTAGCAGTGGATGGGTGGTTGACAGGATATTACTCACAGCCACAGTGTCACCCATGTCCCTTTGCAGGGTGTTTGCCAAGCGAGATTGCTTGTGCTTCAGACATTTGAACAACCCTGTCAAAGCGTGTATTTGAAGGCATATTGCTTAGGCTATACCAGTATGCATCGGAATTTCCATTTCGTGCAACATAGACAATCCGCTGTTCTTGTTGGGCTGAAAGCTGTGCTGCTCGTTCTGCTGCGGCTTGTGCCTCCTGTTCTCGTCGAGCTTCCTCTTCACGTTGGGCAATAGCTGTTTGGACAGCTTGCAGTCGCTGTTGTAATTCCGCTTTTTTAGGTGAATCGGCTAGTTTGTTAATCGCTCCTTGTGTGGCTTCTATATTGTCTGTCACTTGGTTGGCTTCGAGATTTTGGACGGCTGTTTCTCCCTCAGCCGTGAGACGCTCCTCCTCGGCTTTTTTGGCGGCTTCTTCGACACGTTTTTTCTCCTCAGCAGCTTTTTTAGCCTCTTCAACTTTCTTTTTTGCTTCCTCTGCTTTTTTAGTCTCTTCAGCTTTCTTTTTTACTTCCTCCGCTTTTTTAGCATCCTCTAACTCTTTTTTCTTTTCTTGCGCCTTTTTGTGCTCATCTTCTTTCGTTGATGAAGATGAAGTGGAAGAGATAAGGTGTTTGCTCTGCTCCCTCTGAGGGGAGCGTAGATAGGTTTCAGGATTTGTAACAACAGAAAAGGCACCAGCTAAAGCAAGGACTGAGAGTCCGATGGAGATATTTCGCTTGAGAGTGTCCGGCTTTTTCTTTGAAAAGTACCAGACACCGACAGGGCTTAGTAGAACGACAAAGGGAAAAAAGATGAGGATGAGTAGTAGCCAGCCAATCTTTTTTAGCAGAGACATTGGTTCTTTTTTCATGAGAAATCTCCAGTAAAATAGGTTTTTTATTAGTTTATCATATTTTTATGGTAAATTCTCTTGAAATTGTTTTCTGAAATCTAATTTTCTCAAAAGTTAACTTCCCTGCTTGGCAAGTTGATCAATCTATGGTATAATGAATAATGTCTGAGATGGAAGATTACTCAAGAGGCTTAAGAGGCCGTGTTGGAAACGCGGTAGGCGTGTAACAGCGTGCGTGGGTTCGAATCCCATGTCTTCCGTAGTATAGCTAAAAAGGCTTGGTAGTTATCCAAGTCTTTTCATATGCCTTCAAATCAGTTTTTAGCATAGAGAAAACCACCAGCTAGGCTGATGGTTGGTAAGGTTTCATGCTAAATGACTTAAAGCTCGTGTGTGTTTCGATTTAGGAGTTCCTGAAAATAGAGCTAGAAGTCCAGTGGAACATTGTCAGCCTCTCCAGAATGTCTATTTTTATTGCAGATTTACCTTGTTTTTTAAGATATAGTAGGTTCCAAAGTAGTAGAGAATGGACAGGATAAGGTCTTGTGCGATGGAGTAGCTGACAAAGAGTGACTCACCAATGTTAAAGTTAGCAGAAATGAGTAGAGAGAGGGTAGTCATTACTATTGAGATTCCCACATAGGCCATAAAGCCAAAGATTACTCGATTATCATTGAAGAGCTGACCGATCGAAATGGCCAAGTAAATGAGGAGGATACTGGATGTAGTAGATAACACGAAGAATAAAAATCCTTGTACGATGGAAATCCAATCAAGGGCACGGATATGGAAGAGCTGTTCCCAGTTGACATGATCAAAGCTGATAATAAAGCCAATCAGAGCTACGCTGATTAGGAGAGTTAACACACTGAGAATGGTCCAAATGAACGCAGCAGTCAGTTTAGAGAGGATAATCTCATGCTTGGTGACAGGAAGTGTCAAGGTTAAGTAGCCTTCTCGGTCATAGACGCTATTTTTAAAACGACGAATAATTAGAAAGAGAGTGGAAATTCCTAGTGCAACAAACAGGGAGAAAAAGGCAATCGTAACAATCATTCCAAACACTTCTGGTAAGACAGAAGTGCTTCCAGACTCATACGGATAGGTGTGAGTGCCATAGAGTTCTGAAGTCTCGTTAAACATAGCGGTCCAAAAGTCATTTTTTTCTAAGCCGCCGCGAATCCATAAGCCGATGATGAGCGATAGCGTGATGATGCTACCATATAATCCTAAGTACCATTTGTTAACGGTTTTAAATTCATATTTCACTAATTTCAAAAACATAGCTAATCTCCTTTTCTAACCTATTAGGCCTTGAATTCATTACGGAAGAGCTGGTCGATTGACTCACCAGACTCGTAGCGAATGTCATCCACATTGCCTTGACGAACGATTTTCCCATTTTCAATAAAGATAATATCATCCAATACCGGTTCAATATCTGAAATCAAGTGCGTTGAAATCAGCACAGAGGATGTTGGAGAATAATTACTGATAATGGTGCGAAGGATATAATCACGTGCTGCTGGATCGACCCCTCCGATGGGCTCATCAAGGACGTAAAGTTGAGCATGGCGACTCATGACTAAAATCAGTTGAACTTTTTCTTTGTTTCCTTTGGAAAGTTTTTTAAATTTGACAGTTTTATCAATTTCCAAATCGTCTAATAAGTGAAGGGCACGTTCTAAATCGAAATCCTCGTAGAAATCCTTGAAGAAGGTTAAGGCATCCTCGACACGCATGTTTTCGTTGAGATAAGTCGTATCTGGTAAGTAAGAGACCAAGGATTTTGTCTTGGTGGAAGGCTCCATCCCGTTGATGAGAATGCTGCCTTCGCTTGGCTGTAAGAGGCCGTTGATGAGCTTAATAATCGTTGTTTTTCCAGAACCGTTGGGACCTAAAAGACCCACAATTTTTCCAGATTCGATTTCAAATGAGACATGCTCAAGTGCTTGAGTGTTGCCGTAGTGTTTTGATACATTTTCAAATAGAAGGGTAACCATTCTAAACTCCTTTCAAATATTGCTCCACTACACTAGGTAGTTCAGCTGCTTCATAGCCAAATTTTTCCATAGTTGATACGAAATTTTTCAACTCTTCTTGGGATAATTTTTGGCGGGATTGCAAGATTAAGTCGTGATTATCTGTGACAAAACGACCAGAGGTTCGTTGTGAATAGACAAAGCCTTCTTTTTCTAAGTCGGACAAGGCCCGCTGGATGGTGTTGGGATTGACCCCAGCTTCGGCTGCTAATTCACGAACAGGGGGTAATTTCTCTCCGCTTTTTAGCTGTTTAGAGATGATTTGCAACTTAATCCGATTCATAATTTGCAAATAAATGGGAAAGTTATTGTCAAATGTCCATGCCATGGTGAACTCCTTTCTGTTTTGTTCTATTGTACTAACTATATAATACAATAACACATTCGATCTGTCAAGGATTTAACGGCAAAAAGTGGAGATTTTTTTCCTAAGCAAGTCAGAGATATTTTTAGTATAATAGAAGAAAAGCAAGCAAAGGAGAGGAAAATGGTTGTGCAGCTGGATACAAAGACGGTTTATTCTTTTATGGATAGTCTGGTACCCATCCAAAAATATGTTAAAAAAGCCAAAGAGATGGGGTATCGCTATCTTGGGATAATGGACAAGGACAATCTTTATGGTGCCTATCATTTTCTGGAAGTGACAAGCTCTCATGGCATTCAGCCCTTGATTGGCTTGGAGGTGAGCTTTTTATGGGAAGAAACGCTTCTGGATGTTCGTTTACTAGCACTTTCGACGCTTGGTTACCAGCATTTAATGAAGATTTCTACTTTAAAGATGACTGGGAAAGATTCTTGGTCGGACATTCGTCATTTATTGGAGGATGTGGCGGTCATTGTCCCAGCCAGTGCAGGGGTGGATGAGTTGGATTTAGGGGTGGACTTTTACATCGGGGTCACGCCCAAAACGCCACAGCAATCATTTCGCCATAAGACGCTGCCTCTTTCAACCGTTCGTTTTTTTGATTCGGGCGACTTGGAGACCTTGCAAATGCTCCGCGCCATCCGTGACAATGTTAGTTTACGCGAGGCAGAATTGCCCGTGCCAGATGAATATCTCCTTACTCCGCAAGATTTGGCCAGTCTTTTTGAAAAAACGTTTCCCGAAAGTTTACACAACTTAGAAGAATTAGTCTCAGGCGTTTCCTATACCATCAATCAAGACCTAAAATTACCTTGTTTCAATGTAGAGCGTCCAGCTGTTGAAGAATTGCGGGAGAAAGCAGAGGCTGGCTTGCTTAAAAAGGGCTTGCTGAGTTCAGCTTATCAACAGCGTTTGGAAGAGGAGCTTGCTGTTATTCACCAGATGGGATTTGATGACTATTTTTTAATTGTCTGGGATTTGTTGCGTTTCGGTCGCAGTCAGTCCTATTATATGGGCATGGGACGCGGGTCTGCAGTAGGAAGCCTTGTGGCCTATGCACTGGAAATTACTGGGATTGATCCTGTTCAAAACAATCTTCTCTTTGAGCGTTTCTTAAATGTAGAACGCTACACCATGCCAGATATTGATATTGATATTCCAGATGTTTACCGACCAGAGTTTATCCGCTATGTCAGAGACCGCTATGGAACGATGCATGCAGCGCAGATTGTTACCTATTCGACCTTTGGTGCTAAACAGGCCATTCGTGATGTTTTCAAACGTTTTGGGGTTCCAGAGTATGAATTAACCAATATCACGAGAAAAATTAGTTTTAAAGACACCTTGACTTCTGCTTATGAGCGCAACCTGTCTTTTCGTCAGATCATCAATAGCAATCCTGACTATCAAAAGGCTTTTGCCATTGCGAAGAAAATAGAAGGCAATCCTCGCCAAACCTCCGTCCATGCTGCTGGAGTGGTGATGAGCGATGATGATTTGACAGACTACATTCCCCTCAAGTATGGGGAAGATATGTATATCACCCAGTATGACGCCCATGGTGTGGAAAGCAATGGTCTTTTAAAAATGGATTTCTTGGGCTTGCGCAATCTGACCTTTGTCCAACGGATGAAAGAGGCTGTCTTGGAAAAGTATGGACAAGATATCGCGATTGAAGACATTGACTTAGAAGATGAAGCGACCCTAGCCTTGTTTGCCCGTGGAGAGACCAAGGGAATTTTTCAGTTTGAACAAGCTGGTGCAATCCATCTCTTGCGGCGCGTGCAACCAGTCTGTTTTGAGGAAGTAGTAGCCACTACCAGCTTGAATAGGCCTGGTGCGAGTGATTACATTGATAATTTTGTCCGCAGAAAGCACGGTCAAGAGCGAGTAGAAATTTTAGACCCTAGTTTGACAGATATTTTAGCACCGACCTATGGCATTATGCTTTACCAAGAGCAGGTCATGCAGGTTGCCCAGCGTTTTGGAGGCTTCACACTGGGGAAGGCTGATATTTTACGGCGAGCCATGGGGAAAAAAGACGCCAAGGAAATGCACAAAATGGAGGAAGATTTTGTGACAGGAGCGATAGCTCTGGGGCATTCTGAAGAAAAAGCTCGTCAGGTCTTTGCCATCATGGAGAAATTTGCAGGCTACGGTTTTAATCGTAGTCATGCCTATGCCTATTCAGCTCTTGCTTTTCAGCTGGCCTATTTTAAAACTCATTTTCCAGATGTCTTTTTTGATATTATGCTCAATTATTCGAGTAGCGAGTATTTGACAGATGCCTTGAATTTCGGCTTTGAAGTAGCTCCCCTGACCATCAATACCATTCCTTATAAGGATAAATTTCAAGATAAAAAGATTTATCTAGGTTTGAAGAATATCAAGGGCTTGCCGAGAGACTTTGCCTATTGGATGATTGAGCATCGTCCATTTACCAGCGTGGAAGACTTTATGTTGAGATTGCCCCGCCAATATCATAAGCCGACCTTGTTGACGCCGATTATCCAGCTTGGTCTGTTTGATAGTTTTGAAAAGAATCGCCGAAAAATTGTTGAAAATCTATCCAATCTTTTTGTCTTTGTAGATGAACTGGGCTCTTTGTTTGCCGATACGACCTACAGCTGGATTCAGGTGGAAGATTATACCCCAGCTGAAAAGTTTGAATTTGAGCAGTTTATCATTGGGGTAGGTTTAAGCGAACATCCTTTAGCTGAATTGGCAAAAAATGCCATCCATCCTTATAAAGCTATTGTCGACTTGGTGGCAAATACCCGTGAGACGATTTTAGTGGAAGTTCAGTCCATCAAGGTTATTCGGACCAAGGCAGGGGAAAATATGGCCTTTATGCAAGTATCCGATAGCAAGAATAAGCTCGAAGTAACCGTCTTTGCTGAAGCCTTCCGCCATTATCAGTCCCTCCTTCATGAAAAGGGATTTTACTATCTGACCGGAAGAATGCAGGAAAGAGAAGGAAGACTTCAAATGCTCTTGAATGAAGCAGAAGAAGCGACCAATGAACGTTTTTGGATTCAGGTGGCGGGGCACGAGCATGATGTTGCAATTTCCAATATCCTCCACCAATATACAGGAACGATTCCTGTTGTAATTCGGTATGAAAATGAGAAGAAAACAGTTTTTGCCCTCCACTTTAAGGTCCAAAAATCAGCGGAATTACAACAAATGTTAGAAAAAATGACAATGAAAACGATTTATCGCTAAAATTTACAAAAAAAGCAAGAATTTTAGGTTTGATTGTGTTATAATAACAAAGAATGTTAAAAAGAAAAAAGGAGCATAAACGAAATGAAACGTATTGCTGTTTTGACTAGTGGTGGTGACGCCCCTGGGATGAATGCTGCTATTCGTGCAGTTGTTCGTAAAGCAATTTCCGAAGGAATGGAAGTTTTTGGGATTTATGATGGCTATGCTGGTATGGTTGCTGGTGAAATCCATCCCCTAGATGCTTCTTCAGTGGGAGATGTTATCTCTCGCGGAGGAACCTTCCTTCATTCAGCTCGTTATCCTGAGTTTGCCCAATTAGAAGGTCAGCTTAAAGGAATTGAGCAATTGAAAAAACATGGGATTGAAGGTGTTGTTGTTATCGGTGGTGATGGATCTTACCACGGGGCGATGCGCTTGACAGAGCACGGCTTCCCAGCTGTCGGTGTTCCGGGAACAATCGACAATGATATCGTTGGGACAGATTTCACTATCGGTTTTGATACCGCTGTGACAACTGCTGTTGATGCGATTGACAAGATTCGTGATACATCTGCAAGTCACCGTCGTACCTTTGTTATCGAAGTTATGGGACGTAATGCGGGAGATATCGCACTCTGGGCAGGGATTGCTACGGGAGCTGATGAAATCATCATTCCTGAAGAAGGCTTTAAGATTGAAGAAATTGTAGAGAGCATTCGTCGTGGCTACGAACTTGGTAAAAAACACAATATCATCGTTCTTGCCGAAGGAATTATGCAGGCTGTTGAATTTGCAAAATTGCTCAAAGAAGCTGGAGATGAGAGCGATCTTCGTGTTACAGACCTTGGACATATCCAACGTGGTGGTTCACCAACTGCACGCGACCGCGTTCTTGCATCTCGTATGGGAGCGCACGCGGTTACTCTTTTGAAAGAAGGACGCGGTGGTCTTGCCGTTGGAATTCGTAATGAGCAAATGGTAGAAAATCCAATCCTTGGTACAGCTGAAGAAGGAGCACTCTTTAGCTTGACAGAAGATGGAAAAATCATCGTCAACAATCCTCATAAAGCAGATCTCGAATTGGCTGACCTTAACCGTAGCATTTCAAGCTAATAGTAGCAGAGACCAAAAAACAAGCACAAGCAAAAAAGGAGTTTTAAAACATGAATAAACGCGTAAAAATCGTTGCAACCTTAGGACCTGCGGTAGAAATCCGTGGTGGCAAAAAATTTGGAGATGATGGTTACTGGGGTGAAAAACTAGATGTCGAATCATCTGCACAAAATATTGCAAAATTGATTGAAGCTGGAGCAAATACTTTCCGTTTCAACTTCTCTCACGGTGACCACGAAGAGCAAGGTGCTCGTATGGCAACTGTAAAACGCGCAGAAGAAATTGCTGGTAAACGAGTTGGTTTCCTTTTGGATACAAAAGGTCCAGAAATTCGGACAGAATTGTTTGAAGGCGATGCAAAAGAGTACAGCTACAAAACTGGTGAAAATATCCGTGTTGCCACTGCTCAAGGCATTCAATCTACCCGTGAAGTGATTGCTTTGAATGTAGCTGGTGGACTTGATGTCTTTGATGATGTAGCAGTTGGTCAACAAATTCTTATCGACGATGGAAAACTTGGTCTTCGTGTCTTTGCAAAAGATGATGAAAAACGCGAATTTGAAGTAACGGTTGAAAACGACGGTGTCATCGCAAAACAAAAAGGGGTGAACATCCCAAATACAAAAATTCCTTTCCCAGCACTTGCTGATCGGGATAATGCGGATATTCGCTTTGGTTTGGAACAAGGAATCAACTTCATCGCGATTTCATTCGTTCGTACAGCAAAAGATGTTAACGAAGTTCGTGCGATTTGTGAAGAAACTGGCAACGGTCATGTTCAATTGTTTGCAAAAATTGAAAACCAACAAGGGATTGACAACTTGGATGAAATCATCGAAGCTGCAGATGGCATCATGATTGCCCGTGGAGATATGGGAATTGAAGTGCCATTTGAAATGGTTCCAGTGTACCAAAAAATGATTATCAAGAAAGTCAATGCAGCTGGTAAAGTGGTCATCACTGCTACAAACATGCTTGAAACCATGACTGAAAAACCACGTGCAACTCGTTCAGAAGTATCAGATGTCTTTAACGCTGTTATTGACGGAACGGATGCAACCATGCTTTCAGGAGAGTCTGCAAATGGTAAATACCCACTTGAGTCTGTGACAACAATGGCAACCATTGATAAAAATGCCCAAACATTGTTGAATGAATACGGTCGTTTGTCAACAGCTGAATTCGAACGCAATTCTAAGACAGAAGTAATGGCATCAGCTGTCAAAGATGCGACGAACTCAATGGATATTAAATTAGTTGTAACGATTACCAAAACTGGTCACACAGCTCGCTTGATTTCTAAATACCGTCCAGATGCAGATATCTTGGCTGTTACCTTTGATGAATTAACCCAACGTTCATTGACTTTGAACTGGGGTGTCATTCCAGTGGTTACTGAAAAGCCATCTACAACAGACGATATGTTTGACCTTGCAGAACGCATTGCAGTAGACGAAGGTTTGGTTGAATCAGGAGATAACATTGTTATTGTTGCAGGTGTTCCTCTTGGAGAAGCAAGCCGCACAAATACAATGCGTATCCGCACGGTTCGTTAATAGAACGTAACATTTAGCAGGGGGCTTGAATGCTTCCTTCAAAAGTTAGAGAAATATTGAAAGGACCCAGTTCTGCCTTGAGCAGGACTGGGTCTTTTTTGTGTTGTCTTGACAAATATGGCTCTTTGTCAACTGTAGTGGGTAGATGAAAAGCTAACACCTAGAGAGGACCAAATTGGTCTTCTCTTTTTTGATGTTGATGGCAATCAAAATCCGCTTTTTGAAGTTTTCAAAGTTCCGAAATCCAAAGGCATTACGCTTGATGACTTTGATGAGATTATTCGTCGCCTCAAGTTTGGCATTTGAGTAAGGCAATTCCATGGCGTTGAGAATCTTATCCTTGTCCTTCAAAAAGGTATTAAATACGGTCTGGAAAATCGGGTTGACAGTCTGCCGATCGTCTTGGATAAGTCCAAAAAACTGGTCAGCTTGCTTCTCCTGGAAGTGAAAAAGCAGTAGTTGATAGAGCTCGTAGTGTTCTCTCAGTTCTTGAGAATAGCCGAGCAGTTTAGCGACAATCTCCTGGTTGGTTAAGTGCATGCGAAAAGTAGGGCGATAGAACCGCTTGTCACTGAGTTTACGGCTATCTTGTTGTACCAGTTTCCAGTAGCGTTTGAGCGTCTTGTATTCATGCGATTTGCGGTCAAAAGCATTCATGATTTGGGTACGGACACGGTTCATAGCACGGCTGAGATGTTGCACAATGTGGAAGCGATCAAGCACGATTTTAGCATGAGGAAAAAGTTGTTTGGCTAGTTGATAGTAAGGGCTAAACATGTCCATAGTGATGAATTTAACGCGGTTTCTGACCTGTCTAGGGTATCTCAGAAAGTGATTTCGGATGGTTGCTTGCGTTCTTCCATCAAGGATAGCGATGATGTTATTTGTGTCAAAATCTTGAGCGATAAAGCTCATTTTCCCTTTCTTGAAGGCATACTCATCCCAGGACATGACTTCTGGAAGCTTAGCCCAATCCGTTTCAAACTTAAACTCATTGAGTTTTCGAATAACTGTAGATGTTGAAATGGAGAGTCTGTGTGCGATATGTGTCATTGCTTGCTTTTCGATGAGTAATTGTGCGATTTTCTGGTTGACAGCGACAGAGATTTGATGGTTCTTCTTAACAATAGGAGTTTCAGCGACCGCTATTTTCCCACATTCCTTGCACTTGAAACGACGCTTTCGAAGGCGGATAAGTAGCGGGTAGCCAGCAGTTTCTAAGTAGGGGATTTTAGAGGCTTTCTGGAAGTCGTACTTAGCCATTTGTCCCTTGCAGGAAGGGCATTTAGGGGCTGTGTAATCCAAGTGACCGTGGAGTTCTAAGTGAGTTCCCATGTCGCATTCATTAGTGATCGTGATATTTTTGTCTTTCATTTTGAGAAAATTTGTGATAAGATTTAGTTGTTCCATATGAGTCTTTCTAAATGATGGTTTTATCGCTTTTCATTATAGGTCATATGGAACTTTTTTTCTACACTCTAAAAGGCTCCATAATCTCCACAGTGGATTTACCCACTACAGAAATTATAGAGCCACAAATATTTCTACCCAATATAGATCTTTGAAGGCAGTTTAAGGTTTCTACTCATTGAATTTCAAAATAGTCATTTGCTATATACATGTTTTATTCACAAAATGAAGTAGCTTAAGTATGTTAAATAAGCTGATTTTTTAGCAGATGAAAAGTACAGTCATAAAAATGAGGCATTTATATCTAAATCATCTAAGAAGGTAGTCAGAATGCTAACTTTGATTTTTATTGAGTATAATTGCTCAGGAAGCTTAAGTGACTGTTCTCTTTGTAAAATATCATATTCGCGTAGAAACGATACTAGAATAAAATAAGCTTTTGTAAAAAAATAAAAATAGAAAAAAAAAAAGGGGGGGGGGGTAAAATTTCCTTTTTTTATATGAAAAAACAGTACAAAACAGTTGACAAACTTACATACTGGATGATAGAATTAATCTTAATATCTAAGGAGGAGTAGCACTATAAAAATACTATGAATAGACTAGTAACTCTATTTAATGTTAGTAGGATAAGGACAATATGATCTATATCTTCAATGAACGCCTGACACTGGTTCCGAGCGGAGTAGAGTACGCAGAGGTTCAATTAGCCAATTTACTGCGTGAGTTAGATATCGACTTTAAGTTTATTTTTGCAGGTTGGACTGGGCCTGGAAATCTAGTGGACTATGGACGGAAAGTTGGTTATCAACCAGACGATCTCATGTCTATTTATCATTTGTTCACAGACTTAGAATTAAGTGGCGCTTCATTAACGGTTGATAAAATTCTTCCTCTTTATTCTGATTACAGAAACTGTATAGAAAAGAGTGCAGAGAAAGAAGTTTACCAGCAGGGCGATTATCGTTTGTTTCTCTATTTATTTGATTCCTATGTGAGCCATGCGATGATTGAAAAAAATGGTATTCTAGTTCAGGTTGATTACTATACGAGTCAATTATCGCATTCGGAGTTCTTTAATCGCGGTCAATTTATCCAACGAGAGTTCTATAATAAAGACGGCTCTTGTGCATTGAAGGAAACGGTTCATCAATGGGACTCATCTTTTGAATACAAAGACTACCAGTGGTCTTCTAAGCAAGAATTCATGAAGTATGTTATGAATGGTCTAGATCTGAAAGAGTCAGATACGATTATATTGGATCGCTATGCTTTTATCGATCAAGATATTCTTCCTTTCACAGGGAAAGCAAAGGTGATTGCGACTCTTCACTCGGAACATTTTATGAGGGATTTTTATCCAGAAAAGCTGGTTTTCAATCCTCATTACCAGTATATCTTTAGGAATTCTCATCTTGTAGATGTATTTCGAGTGATGACGCAAGCACAAAAAGAATTGCTTGGGGAACATCTTGACAGGTTGGGCATTCAAGGGAGAATCGAGGCTATTCCTCCGACTTATCTGGCAAAGGAGCCTCCTCAAACGGGGGAAAAACTATCTTATCGGCTATTGACAGCTAGTCGGATAGCTCCTGAAAAGCGCCTAGATTTGCTGGTTCAATCTATTGTTAAAGCCAGTCAAGAACTTCCTCAGCTTCAATTAGCTATTTATGGCGGCGGCGATCAAGAATCATTACAGGAACTTATTGATTCAGTAGGAATGCAGGATAAGATTTCCCTAAAAGGTCATACTGAAAATGTAGTCGAGTATTATTCACAATACGATGCTTATATCAGTAGTTCGCCAGGGGAATCGTTTGGCTTATCAACCTTTGACGCGTTAGGCCAAGGTTTGCCCCTCATTGTACGAAAAGTTCCGTATGGAAATTTAGAAATGGTAGAGGGCAATGGCATACTGGTTGAAGGTGAAGCGGATGATGAGGTGGTAGAAAATATGGCAAAGGCTATCGTACAATTCTACCAAGAAGATCGTCACGTAGAGTATCAAAAAAATAGCCTTGCAAAAGCGTTGCAGTATACAAAAGAAAAAACGAAACAACAATGGAAGGAACTTTTAGAAAGTATCTAAAGGGAGTGAAAATAATGGAAAGAAAAAATAAATATAGTATCCGTAAATTTAAAATGGGCGTAGGCTCTGTCTTAATCGGATTTGCTCTAGCGGGTGGGGCAATGGTTCCGGTATTTGCAGATGAGGTAGCGAATAACACAGCTACGACGGCAACTGCTGATCAAGAACAACCAGATAATCAAGATACCTATGGTGCTGTAGCACCCATCAAAGATTATTTAATCAATGAAAACCCTAATATTGAATATGGTAAGGGAACGATTTCTGAGCCGAATGAAAATCGTCGGGTTACAGTTCAAGTGGGGACCAAGCCAGTAGTTGAAGAAAAAATCGTAGATGGCAAGGAAGCAGTTTCGACTACGAATTATACGGTTATTTATCCTTTGGTCAATGCAGAAACGAATGGAAGTACCCTTCGAGAAGTTGCAGATGTGGTTGAAAATGTAAAAGCAGAGAATTACAAAGATTTAGTCACTCCATATGAAGATGTGGAGTTAAAAGAGTACAATGGTCCTCAAGATTCCCTTGTCCTTCAAGGGTTTGGCGAAGAAGGCCGTCTTGACCTCAATAAATTCCTGAAACCAATTAGCGATAATTGGAATAATACGACTGCAGATACCAAGCGTGGGGTTGAATTCCGTTTTGAAGGAAGCGATGGCAATACGACCTATTTCAGAGTCTTTCCAGGAGCAGATGGAGGAATTCGCCCAGATGATCTTCGCTATCGTGATTTAAAGAGAAGCTTTAGTGACGATGTCAATGAGAGTTCTGGATTTACTACTAATGGTTCTCCTGGTTATACCGATTTTAGCTATTATATGACTCGATTGTCACGAAATAATTTCCTTAATGGTGAAGTTGGTCAATACAACTACTTTACAAAAGTATTGAATCCTCGCACAAATGAAGTTGTTCCAGAGAAGCGTATGATCAATAATCAGCTCTATCTCTATAATGGTGAAAAAGATGTTGACTTAAATCTCAAAGTGTCTTATCGTTACTACTACTCAGCAGAATTACCTTATTTAGATCTGTTTATCGACTTTAGAGGAGAGGGTGAACGACCACGTTTCAATACTGGTAGTTGGAGTGGAGAAACCTACAAGCCAAATGATACCAATCCTTGGGAAACAATCGGGGATATTACCCTAAAACCGCATATTACCTATATTGTAGGAGATGGGAGTAAGCCAGCCCCCAATCTAGCTCGTCAGGATCAAAATCTCGAGCTAGATGCTTGGTATCGGAAGCCTTATAGTGTAGACGTATCGCCGACGGCTACTGTTGATGGTGACTATACAGTTTATCGCACCTATAAACTAGATGCAAAAACGGGCGAACGTGTGGTTGTGAATGAGGAGCGTATCAAAACAGCAGATATTCCAACGAGTCAAGACAACACAACCTTTAATGCTCAGATGATTGGACTTAGTCTTCCAAAATTCAATAAGACGGAAGGAGCTGAAGATGCCCAAGCAGGGACTATTTCGATTTCTGAAAATCCTTTATTGAAATTGGTCCATGATTCCAATTTTAATGTTAGCAAATCGTATCTTGTTGAGCTCTACAAAAAGGTCTATGGAGCGACTACAGAAAATGACAAGAATCGTGTTGCAGCTGCCCTTTCTGAGTATAAAAATCAAGATTTAGTGCGCAGAGCAGCGAATATGGATGATCCGAAAGATCTTTACGGATTTAACAATCTACCGTATCGGAAAGATGTTGCTAAGCAGGCAGAACTAGAATTAGCCGCTTACATCGATAATGCTGATCCAAATCGCTCCTCAGTTTTGGTGCCAGATGTTCTTGTCCGTCATTGGGTACGAAATAGTTCTGATGATCCATTTACCTTACATCTTGAGGAGCAAAAAGGTCCGATTACCATGCTCAATGAATATTATACGAAAGGATCAAAGGATGTTCTTGACGAAGGATATAAATATCTTCGAGCGGAGCATACGGATCAACAGTATATTTATAAAGTTCCTAAAACGGATAATGATATTCATCTCGTTGAATCAAGGGTACGCTATAGTGAGTTTGCTATTGAGAGAATGGGAACAGTTGCGCCACCATTCTTTTCTGGAAATGGCTACGATGGAGCAGGATTTAACGTTGATTATGGTTACTTCCCATTTGTAGAAGCGGTCGACGATAAACGAGCAGAAGAAGTTCGCAATAATCCAAATGGTGAATACCGAGTGTATGACCGTGCCCGTCACGTCCGCACTATTGATGTCTATTATGAAGTTGACCCAAAAACGACAGAGAGTGAGGAAAAAGGTCATGTCGTTGTTCATTATGTCGATGAAAAGGGTAACCCAATTGACAAAGACAAAACTTACCCTGAAGTTGTTGTCAATAAGGTAAAAACGACGACTTATCCAGGTGGTCGCGAACCTGAAATTGAAAAGACTCCTACAAAAGAGACTTATGATGTCGAGCCTGATAAGAGAGACACCATCACTTATGAAGGCTTTGAATATAAATTTACCGCAGTAAAAGACAACAAAGAGTTGAGTGGTATCCTCCCAGCTGGCACGACAGAGATTACCTATATCTACAGTGTTGTACCTAAGACACGAGTAGAAGAAGAAAAAGGAAGTGTTTTTGTAACCTACCAGACAATCGGTGGTACGATTATCAAGGCTAGGACTGCAGTAGTAGATGGAGCGCTTCTCAAGAGAAGGACGATTACAGAAATTCCAGGAGAAACAGCATCAGACACAGAGAGTTATCCAGTAGACTATCAGACAGCTGCAAAAGACATTGAAGATGTGAATGGTGTTCCTTACAAATTGGTCGGACTTGCTGATACTTCTGCTCCTGCAGGAGGAAAAGTAGAGGTTGGCGAGAAAGAAGTGATTTACCTCTACGCTCCAATTCAAGATGAAGTCATAAAGACAGAAGTCAAAGGTAGCGTTGCTGTACGCTATGTTGATAAAGAGACAGGTCTTGAAATCCATGATCAAAATATGGTCGTGACAGACGGTATCGTCAGAACAGAAACGCGGACCATCAGACGATATGCTGAAAAAGACGGAACTATTAAAGTCCTATCTGATGAAACGGTTTCTACTCCAACAAACGCTACTTACGACAGCAGTCTGAAACGGTTAGCAACGATTGACGCTAATGGGGCAACGTACTACTATGTTGAGGCAGACAAACCTGAAACGGCTACTCTTGAAGAAGGCTTAACGGTCATTACCTATAAATATTTGAAACCGACAGTCGTTACGCAAACTGTAACGGGTCACGTAACGGTTCATTATATCATTAGTGGCACCACAACTGTTTTGAAAGATCCGGTTGAAACGATGGAAAATACAGTTGTGAAGACTACCACTACGGAAACTCTTCCGGGCAAGGCACCTGTATCAACAGATGTAAACCATACTGTGAACTACAATACAGTACCATTGGCACCATCTATTCTTGTCAAAGACGATGTGGAATATGTTTTAGTTGTAACTCCTGAAAACAGCACTGGGAAAGTGGTAGAAGGAAACACAGATGTCACTTACGAATACCTTCCAAAGATTGTTGAGGAAAAACACGAAGAGCTGAAGGGCTCAGTCGTCGTTCATTATGTGGACGAAGCAGGAAATCCACTTCTTCCGAATAATAATCTTGTTACAGATGTTCTTGTAAAAATAATCGATACCACTGTTATTAGAAATCAAAATGAGCCCCTTGTGAAAAAGCAGGAATTCACAAGTCCTTACACAGCTCATCGAGAAGAGACATTGGTGCGTGAAGGCAAGACCTATCAGCTAGTACGCGTTTCGGATAGCCATAAAGTTGGTGAAACCGATGTTGTAGCGTCAGAAGCCCGCATTGGTGGGGAAACAGGTAACGTGCAAGAAGGCGTGACGGATGTTATCTATGTTTATAAATTGCTTGAGACTCCTAAGGAACTTCCAAATCAACCTGAATCAGGAACAGGGGAGACTCCTCCACCAACTCCAAGCACCCCAAGCTATGTTCCATATGTGCCAACGAATCCTGCTAAGCCAGATCCAAAAGATCCAAATCCAACGATTCACATTCCAGAAGTGCCATATGATGAGACACCAGAAAATCCATCAGATAATCCACGCTTGCCAGAGGTTCCAGGGTATATTCCAGTTGATCCACAAGATCCAACGAAACCACTCTCAGAAGATCCAAATGGTGGTTACATTCCACCAACCCCTGCGGATCCAAAACAACCAACGGCAATTCCGTATCTTCCAGCAGGTAGTGTAACAGTTCACTATGAAACAGCGGATGGTCAAGTGTTGAAACTTCCAACTCTGGACACGGTGAAAGCGCCAGTCGGTGCAACTTATCATACCAACGAAAACGGTCAGGAAATCCCAGCTGAGATTCATCTTGGTAAGGAAACCTATGTGTTAGTCGGTGTGAAAGAAGGGGATCACGAAACGGGTACGATTGTAAAAGGAAATATTGACGTTACCTACATTTACAAGTTGAAGGAACTTCCAAATCAACCTGAATCAGGAACAGGGGAGACTCCTCCACCAACTCCAAGCACCCCAAGCTATGTTCCATATGTGCCAACGAATCCTGCTAAGCCAGATCCAAAAGATCCAAATCCAACGATTCACATTCCAGAAGTGCCATATGATGAGACACCAGAAAATCCATCAGATAATCCACGCTTGCCAGAGGTTCCAGGGTATATTCCAGTTGATCCACAAGATCCAACGAAACCACTCTCAGAAGATCCAAATGGTGGTTACATTCCACCAACCCCTGCGGATCCAAAACAACCAACGGCAATTCCGTATCTTCCAGCAGGTAGTGTAACAGTTCACTATGAAACAGCGGATGGTCAAGTGTTGAAACTTCCAACTCTGGACACGGTGAAAGCGCCAGTCGGTGCAACTTATCATACCAACGAAAACGGTCAGGAAATCCCAGCTGAGATTCATCTTGGCAAGGAAACC
Organism: Streptococcus himalayensis; assembly: GCF_001708305.1. Lineage (NCBI taxonomy): Bacteria > Bacillati > Bacillota > Bacilli > Lactobacillales > Streptococcaceae > Streptococcus > Streptococcus himalayensis. Next base: position 1,843,794 of record NZ_CP016953.1, on the reverse strand, counting down.
TATGTGCTAGTTGGTGTGAAAGAAGGGGATCACGAAACGGGTACGATTGTAAAAGGAAATATCGATGTTACCTACATCTATAAGTTGAAGGAACTTCCAAATCAACCTGAATCAGGAACAGGGGAGACTCCTCCACCAACTCCAAGTAACCCAAGCTATGTTCCATATGTGCCAACGAATCCTGCTAAGCCAGATCCAAAAGATCCAAATCCAACGATTCACATTCCAGAAGTGCCATATGATGAGACACCAGAAAATCCATCAGATGATCCGCGCTTGCCAGAGGTTCCAGGGTATATTCCAGTTGATCCACAAGATCCAACAAAACCACTCCCAGAAGATCCAAATGGTGGTTATATTCCACCAACTCCTGCGGATCCAAATCACCCAACGGCAATCCCGTATCTTCCAGCAGGTAGTGTAACAGTTCACTATGAAACAGCGGATGGTCAAGTGTTGAAACTTCCAACTCTGGATACGGTGAAAGCGCCAGTCGGTGCAACTTATCATACCAACGAAAACGGTCAGGAAATCCCAGCTGAGATTCATCTTGGCAAGGAAACCTATGTGTTAGTCGGTGTGAAAGAAGGGGATCACGAAACAGGTACGATTGTAAAAGGAAATATCGATGTTACCTACATCTACAAGTTGAAGGAACTTCCAAATCAACCTGAATCAGGAACAGGGGAAACTCCTCCACCAACTCCAAGTAACCCAAGCTATGTTCCATATGTGCCAACGAATCCTGCTAAGCCAGATCCAAAAGATCCAAATCCAACAATTCACATTCCAGAAGTGCCATATGATGAGACACCAGAAAATCCATCAGATGATCCGCGCTTGCCAGAGGTTCCAGGGTACATTCCAGTTGATCCACAAGATCCAACAAAACCACTCCCAGAAGATCCAAATGGTGGTTATATTCCACCAACCCCTGCGGATCCAAAACAACCAACGGCAATCCCGTATCTTCCAGCAGGTAGTGTAACAGTTCACTATGAAACAGCGGATGGTCAAGTGTTGAAACTTCCAACTCTGGACACGGTGAAAGCGCCAGTTGGTACAACTTATCATACCAACGAAAACGGTCAGGAAATCCCAGCTGAGATTCATCTTGGCAAGGAAACCTATGAGTTAGTTGGTGTGAAAGAAGGGGATCACGAAACGGGTACGATTGTAAAAGGAAATATTGATGTTACCTACATCTACAAGTTGAAGGAACTTCCAAATCAACCTGAATCAGGAACAGGGGAGACTCCTCCACCAACTCCAAGTAACCCAAGCTATGTTCCATATGTGCCAACGAATCCTGCTAAGCCAGATCCAAAAGATCCAAATCCAACGATTCACATTCCAGAAGTGCCATATGATGAGACACCAGAAAATCCATCAGATGATCCGCGCTTGCCAGAGGTTCCAGGGTACATTCCAGTTGATCCACAAGATCCAACAAAACCACTCCCAGAAGATCCAAATGGTGGTTATATTCCACCAACTCCTGCGGATCCAAATCATCCAACGGCAATCCCGTATCTCCCAGCAGGTAGTGTAACAGTTCACTATGAAACAGCGGATGGTCAAGTGTTGAAACTTCCAACTCTGGATACGGTGAAAGCGCCAGTCGGTGCAACTTATCATACCAACGAAAACGGTCAGGAAATCCCAGCTGAGATTCATCTTGGTAAGGAAACCTATGTGTTAGTCGGTGTGAAAGAAGGGGATTACGAAACGGGTACGATTGTAAAAGGAAATATTGACGTTACCTACATCTATAAGTTGAAGGAAAACCTAACACCACCAGTGGAAGAGGAAAAACCAAGCGAGGAAACACCAGAAAAACCTGAATCAGGTAAGGAAATTCCAGACGGTGACAAACCACAACCAGATGGTGATAAACCAGGTATGGAAATCCCAGGTAAACCAGGCGTTCCAACTCCAGCTAAACCAGCTGAGCCAGGGCAATCAGCGAAAGAAATAAATTCAATGTATGTGGCTAAAGGCGAAAGCCTTCCAAATACAGGTGATGCAGCTGGACAAACTGGCATGGTTTACGGTGCAGCAGCACTCGGATTGACAGCTCTTCTTGCAGCAATGAAGAAGAAATCAGAAAACGAAGACTAAGGTTTTGAAGACTAAGGTTTTATAGAGATACTGCCTATGCAACAAGAGAATCATTTTCAGTATCCTCGCACCTTTGTGTGTAAGCAATGTGGTCGTGTTGTGACGACGATTGCAGGGACTATTGACCGTCGTCAGACCTTCTGCAGCCCGATTTGTAGCCGGCGCTATTGGCGTCACTCTACAAGGAGAAAAAAGTAGAGAAGTCCTCTTAGCAGGACTGTCCATAGACCTATTGGCTAGCGAAAGCTAGCTAATAGGTCTTTTTTGTGGCTCTTTGTCAAGTGTAGTGGGTAGATGTCAGCTAACATCTAGAGAGGACCAGCTTGGTCGTAGCCGCCCCATAACCAGGTGTCTATGATATTTTCCACGCCTCTTATACTGTTATCAGAAAACAGAACTGGAGGCTAATTTGATGTCACAACCTATTGTTCCCTTGAAAACACCACAATCTCGTCGATTTCCTCATAAATCCAAAAGCAAGATGGCACTGAAAATGCGTATTGGAAAAGTTGAACTAAGCTTGTTCCAATCTCTTCATCAAGAAACACTGGAAACTATTTTAGATAAGGTATTGCTCTATGACCATTCAACTCAGTGATTTAGGGCAGGTCTATCTGGTTTGTGGCAAAACCGATATGCGTCAAGGGATTGATTCGCTGGCTTATCTTGTTAAACGTCAATTTGAATTAGATTCCTTTTCTGGTCAAGTTTTTCTTTTCTGTGGTGGTCGCAAAGACCGTTTCAAGGCCCTTTATTGGGATGGACAAGGTTTCTGGTTGCTTTACAAGCGATTTGAAAACGGCAAACTCACTTGGCCTAATGATGAACATGAGGTCAAAGCCCTCACTTCCGAGCAAGTAGACTGGCTGATGAAGGGATTTTCGATAAGCCCTAAAATAAAATCTACAAAAAGTCGTGATTTCTATTGAAATCATGGCTTTCTTTTCGGTATAATAAAGAAAACTGGAGGGTGAGACTATGGAAGAGCTATTAGCCATTATTAAACAACAAGCAGCTGTTAACCAACAACTCACAAATGAACTTGCTCTCCTTCGTGAACAAGTAGCTTATCTGACACAAAAGCTCTATGGCAAGTCATCAGAGAAGGTTGTGCATCAAACTGGTCAGCTCAGCTTATTCGGTGAGGAAAGCCTACCTGAAGAAGAATCTGACTTGCCCAGTTGAAACTGAGACTATTACCTATAGACGCAAGAAGGCTAAAGGCGTTCGTCAGGCTGTTTTCAGTCAGCTTACTCCGGAGATGGTTCATCATGAACTAAAAGGCGAAGACTGCACTTGTCCAGACTGTCACGGTCAGTTGAAAGAGATTGGTTCAACTGTTCAACGGCAAGAGTTGGTCTTCATCCCTGCACAATTGAAGCGGATTGACCATGTCCAACACGCTTACAAGTGCCAGAACTGTAGCGAGAAGAATTTTAACGATAAGATTATCAAGGCTCCTGTTCCGAAGGCACCTCTGGCCCATAGCTTGGGGTCAGCCTCCATTATTGCCCACACCATTCATCAGAAGTTCAATCTGAAGGTCCCAAACTACCGCCAGGAAGAGGATTGGAACAAGCTTGGCTTGCCAATCACACGGAAGGAAATCGCCAACTGGCACATCAAGTCTAGGCAGTATTATTTCGAGCCGATTTATGACCTTCTGCACGAGAAATTACTAGAACAGCCCGTTCTCCATGCGGATGAGACTTCTTACAGGGTCTTAGAAAGTGATAGCCAGTTGACCTTCTACTGGACCTTCTTATCTGGCAAGCATGAAGAACAGGGCATCACTCTTTATCATCACGATAAAGGGCGGAGTGGCTTGGTTGTGAAGGAGTTTCTTAGAGACTATAATGGCTATGTCCATTGTGATATGTTACGGCAGTAACTTGGAACTTTAGTTCCTTAGTTCTGCCTATGCGATAGCAGTCCAAGCTTGAGGAACGAAGCGACGCTAAGCTTGGTTAACTGCGAACCGCTGAGTGTCTATAGGCAGTTAGACAAAGCTCAGCTAGTTGGTTGTTGGGCACATGTCAGAAGAAAGTTCTTCGAGGCGACGCCTAAAAAGGCAGACAGGACTTCCTTGGGTGCTAAGGGATTAGCCTATTGCGACCGCTTATTTGCTTTGGAGAATGACTGGGTTGACCTCTCTACTGAAGAGCGACTACATAAACGCCAGGCAGAGTTAGCCCCTTTGATGGATGAGTTCTTCAACTGGTGCCGCAATCAATCTATTTTACCTGGAACAAAACTTGGTCGTGCGATAGAGTATAGCCTTAAGTATGAAGAACTATTCAAGGCAGTTCTTCAAGATGGCCGCTTGGTTCTATCCAATAATGTAGCAGAACGCGCTATTAAGTCCTTGGTCATGGGACGGAGTGAAAGAGTCCAGTGGACTTTTTCAGCCTGAGCTTAAAAATACAAAAGTGAAGGTGGTTGTTTTCCCAAAGTTTTGAGGGAGCCAAGTCAACAGCTATCATTCTGAGTTTACTGGAGACAGCTAAGAGGCATGGTCTTGATTCAGAGAAATATATGACTTATCTTCTAGAACATCTTCCAAACGAGGAGACACTCGCAAAAAAGGAGGTTCTAGAGGCTTATTTACCGTGGGCTGAACGAATTCAGAATAACTGCAAATAGAAAAGTTCGTAACCGCCCCATAACGAGGTGTCTATGATATTTTCCACGCCTCTAGTATACTGTTATCAGAAAACAGAACTGGAGGCTATTTTGATGTCACAACCTATTGTTCCCTTGAAAACACCACAATCTCGTCGATTTCCTCATAAATCCAGAAATGATCTGGTAATGAAAATGCGTATTGGAAAAGTTGAACTAAGCTTGTTCCAATCTCTTCATCAAGAAACACTGGAAACTATTTTAGATAAGGTACTTGCTTATGAGCATCCGACTCAGTGATTTAGGGCAGGTCTATCTGGTTTGTGGCAAAACCGATATGAGACAGGGGATTGATTCGCTGGCTTATCTTGTTAAACGTCAATTTGAATTAGATTCCTTTTCTGGTCAAGTTTTTCTTTTCTGTGGTGGTCGCAAAGACCGGTTCAAAGCTCTTTACTGGGATGGACAAGGTTTCTGGTTGCTTTACAAGCGATTTGAAAATGGCAAACTCACTTGGCCTAATGATGAACATGAGGTAAAAGCCCTAACTTCCGAGCAAGTAGACTGGCTGATGAAGGGATTTTCGATAAGTCCTAAAATAAAATCTACAAAAAGTCGTGATTTCTATTGAAATCATGGCTTTCTTTTCGGTATAATAAAGAAAACTGGAGGGCAAAACTATGGAAGAGTTATTAGCCATTATTAAACAACAGGCTTCTACAATTGATAACCTGACCAATGAGTTGACCCTCCTTCGTGAACAGGTGGCTTATCTGACACAAAAGCTCTATGGCAAGTCATCAGAAAAGGTTGTGTATCGACCTGGTCAGCTAAGTCTCTTTGAAGAAGAACCACTTCCTGAAGAAGACGCTGACTTACCCAGTTGAAACAGAGACCATCACCTACAAACGCAAGAAAACCAAGGGAGTTCGTCAGGCTGTTTTCAGTCAGTTTACTCCAGAGATGGTTCATCATGAACTAGAAGGCGAAGACTGCACTTGTCCAGACTGTCACGGTCAGTTGACAGAGATTGGCTCAACTGTTCAACGGCAAGAGTTGGTCTTCATCCCTGCACAATTGAAGCGGATTGACCATGTCCAACATGCCTATAAATGTCAAGCATGTAGCCAGAAGAATCTTAACGATAAGATTATCAAGGCTCCTGTTCCGAAGGCACCTCTGGCCCATAGCTTGGGGTCAGCCTCCATTATTGCCCACACCATTCATCAGAAGTTCAATCTGAAGGTCCCCAACTACCGCCAGGAAGAGGATTGGAACAAGCTTGGCTTGCCAATCACACGGAAGGAAGTCGCCAACTGGCACATCAAGTCTAGTCAGTATTATTTCGAGCCGATTTATGACCTTCTGCACGAGAAATTACTAGAACAGCCTGTTCTCCATGCGGATGAGACTTCTTACAGGGTCTTGGAAAATGATAGCCAGTTGACCTATTATTGGACCTTCCTGTCTGGCAAGCATGAAGAACAGGGAATTACCCTCTATCATCATGATAAGCGACGGAGTGGTTTGGTTGTGAAGGAGTTTCTTAGAGACTGTAATGGCTATGTCCATTGTGACATGTGGTCTGCCTATAGACAGTTAGACAAAGCTCAGCTAGTTGGTTGTTGGGCACATGTCAGAAGAAAGTTTTTTGAGGCCACTCCTAAAAAGGCAGACAGGACTTCCTTGGGTGCCAAGGGATTAGCCTATTGCGACCGTCTATTTGCCTTGGAGAATGACTGGGCAGATTTGTCTAGCGAGGAGCGACTACATAAACGTCAGGCAGAGTTAGCCCCTTTGATGGATGAGTTCTTCGACTGGTGCCGCAATCAATCTATTTTACCTGGGTCAAAACTTGGTCGTGCGATAGAGTATAGCCTTAAGTATGAGGAACTATTCAAGGCAGTTCTTCAAGATGGTCGCTTGGTTCTATCCAATAATGTAGCAGAACGGGCCATTAAGTCCTTGGTCATTGGACGGAAAAATTGGCTGTTTTCTCAAAGTTTTGAGGGAGCCAAGTCAACAGCTATCATTCTGAGTTTATTGGAAACAGCTAAGAGGCATGGTCTTGATTCAGAGAAATACATCACTTATCTTCTAGAACATCTTCCAAACGAGGAGTCACTCGCCAAAAAGGAAGTTCTAGAGGCTTATTTACCGTGGGCTGAAAAAATTCAGAATAACTGCAAATAGAAAAAGTTCCAGAGTCAAGCAAGACTTTGGAACTTTTCTATACACCTTGTTATGGGACGGTTACAATCAAAATTAGCATCTTGCTACTTTATTAGGTGGTTTGGATGTAATACTCAATGAAAATCAAAGTTAGCAATTTTGCGACTTTTTTAGATGTTTTCTAACTCTTTTTTATCACTGTCTTTTTCATTTACTGAAAAAGCACCCTATTTGACTTACTTAGCCCATTTCATTTCATAACAAAAAATTTTTTTATATATGTTGGCGGCTATTTTTGAAATTAAATGAGTATAAGTATCCAAGAATAAAGTATAAAAAAGTTCCAGCGTTAATTTAACTTTGGAACCTTTTTAATATATGTTGCTATAGAATACTTACATTTCATGTATCTTGTTTTTGAAAAGTGAACATACTTTGGTACAGCTCGCTAATGCGTCCTTGGAAGGGAATCGTTTCCCCATTTTCTGTAACAGATGTCACTTGATAGTGATCGGGAATAGTGACACAACCAGATAGGGCCAGAAGAAAAGCATCCATATTTTCATATTGAACAGTTCGTTCTGTCTGGTAAGCATCGATATAGGTCAAGGTAATCATAAGTCCTCCCTTGCTTTAAACAGTTGTCTTGGTAAAGATTCCTCGCTCTACCAGACTATCCATCAAAAAGTAAAATTTTGTTTGGATAATGTGATGAAGGTCAGACTTGAAGATATTGACCAAACGCAAGCCAGATTTATCGGTGATATTGATTTTGACACCTGTCAAATCTTTATTGATAATGATTTTCAAAAGAAATCCTTCACCACTGTTGGGGATTTCTTCGAGTAATCGGCTTAGTTCGTAGTTTCCGACCTTCGTTTCTGAAAATGTTGTATCCTTGAGCGTATATTTTTTAACGTTATCACCTAGATGATAGATAAATGGACAATCTTTGAGTTGGATAGTGGTTTCAAATGCCATTGTGCCCTCCTATGATATTTTTTAGTGTCTGAGTTAGTGTAGTTATTTCTTGGCTGGTAGTTTGTTCTGAAAGGCTGATACGGATGGATTCTGCTAATCGGGGTGATTGGGATCCGTACAGGGCAGCCAAAACATGGCTTGGCTCACTGACCCCTGCTGTACAAGCAGAACCAGTAGAGACAGCGATACCAGCTAAATCAAGCCGAAGCAGTAGTAGATCCTTATTTTGCTTTGGAAAACCTACATTGATAACGTAGGGAAGATGTTCTCCGTCTTCATTGAGATAGAAGTCAATTCCTGCTAATTCTTCTAAAAGCTGTTGTTTGAGCTGGTTGACATGGGTGACATTCTCTTCTACCTGGTTCAAATTTTCCTGTAAAGCTGTTGCCATGCCTACGATAGCAGCTAGGTTTTCAGTGCCAGCTCGTCTTTTTTCTTCCTGACTGCCTCCATGCAATAATTTTTCAAAGACCAGAGGTCGTGCGTAGAGAAAGCCAATGCCTTTTGGTCCATGAAATTTATGGGCTGAAGCACTGAGAAAATCAATCCCTAATTTTTCTGGATAAATAGGGATTTTACCGATTGCCTGAACAGCGTCTACATGAAAGGCAGCTGGATGATTCTCAAGAAGCTTGCCGATATCCTCGATAGGAAGGAGGAGCCCTGTTTCATTATTGGCATACATAGTAGATACCAAAATGGTATCGTCTCGCAAAGCGTCTTTGATTTGTTGAGCTGTGATTTGTCCATTTTCTGGCTGTATATAAGTCACTTCAAAATCAAAGTGCTCAACTAAATAATCCAAGGTCTCAAGGACAGCATGGTGTTCAATGGCGGTACTAATAATATGCTTGCCTTGATGTTTGTGGGCAAGAGCATAGCCTTTTAGCACGGTATTGTTGCTCTCGGTTCCTCCAGAGGTAAAAAAGATGTGCTGAGGGTTGGTTTCTAAAAGGTCGGCAATGATTTGCCGACTTTCTCGTAATTGTTTGTTGGCACTACGACCAAAGTGATGGGTACTAGAGGGATTTCCAAAAGTTGTATTCATCACGTCAAGCATAGCTGCAATAGCCCCTTTTGACATTTGCGTCGTAGCTGCATTATCCAAGTAAACCACAATGGCACCTTACCCTTTAGTATAGGCAAATAGTGGGCTGACTGGTTTTCTTTCGTGAATCCGGATAATCGCATCTGCAATCAACTCACTAGCTGTGATATAAGCAATATTTTTGGGTGTTTGTTGCTGGGTCTTGACAGAGTCCGTCACCAATATTTCCTTGATAGGTGCTTGGTCAAGCTTTTCTGCAGCCCCATCGACAAATAAGCCGTGGCTGGATACGGCATAAATCTCTGTCGCGCCTTCTGCCGCAACGATTTTAGCTGCTTCTGAGAAGGTTTTTCCAGTATTTAAAATATCGTCAATGAGAATTGCTTTCTTACCAGCAACTTCCCCAATGATATAGCCTTCATCACGATGAGCATCGTCTTGGGCATAATCGATGATGGCGATAGGAGCATCAAGCAACTCTGCTAGGCTACGGGCACGCTTGACACCAGAATTTTTCGGACTTACGACAACGACTTCTTCTCCCATCAAGCCTTTGTCGCAGTAATGTTTGGCAAAAAGGGGTACTGTAAAGAGATTGTCGACTGGAATATCAAAGAAACCTTGTACCTGAACAGCGTGTAAATCGAGCGAAAGAACACGATCGACCCCTGCTTCAACCAGCATATTTGCAACTAATTTTGCGGTGATAGGTTCGCGTTGGCGGGCAATGCGGTCTTGGCGAGCATAGCCGAAATACGGCATGACAACGTTGACAGAATTGGCACTGGCACGCTTACACGCATCCACCATAATCAAAAGTTCCATCAAGTGATTATTAACAGGATAGCTAGTTGACTGGATGATAAAGACATCATAGCCACGGACACTTTCTTCGATATTGACTTGAATTTCGCCATCAGAAAATTGGCGGGAGGAGAGTTTGCTCAAGGGAACACCAGCAGCTGCTGCAATTTTTTCAGCAATTTCTGGGTTTGAGTTGAGTGAAAATAATTTTATAGGTGCTTTAACGGGCATAACATCAACCATAGGTCTTAAAAACTCCTTTTTGTTTCTGTCTATTATTTTATCAAAAAAAGGGAAATATTTCAGCTATTTAGCTAATTTTTGCGCAAATCGGGCAATCTTTGAAGGAGCAGCTTGGTAGGAGATTCCATGAGTGTGAAGGAAATCCATGAAATCTTGCTCCCCTTTTTCTGCATCGGAGACTTCCATTTCCAGTTCATAGTCTGTTGTGCCAAGATACTGGCTTTCATCTAGTGCCAGTAAGCCGATTGGTAAGGCCATTTCACGACGAAGAGTGGTTAAAGAACCTAAGATTTCAAGAGAAGAAAGAGCAATGTTTTCTTGCTCGAGGATGGATTTAATCTCACCTGCCGGCAGGCTAAATGTTTGGAGTAAATTTTCTCCTTCCTCCAAACTCATCAGTTGATTGTACTCCATATTTCCAACGGTTTTGGGAATTTTAAGGGTCAATTCAGCCCTATTTTCATAGGTGCGAATGCGAAGGGCCATTTTATGCTCGCGTAGGGAAAAATCTGGACTGTCGATATAATAGTTGGTCTGCTGGACTAAGGGAGCTTGTTTAAAGAGAGGTTGAAGATTGTCAAATGCAGTTTTTGAGAGCAGGGTCTTATATTCAATTTCTAAATGATTCATTTTCATGTCCTTTTCTTTTTTTTGAAAGCGATTTATGATATAATACATTCTATACGAAAAGAATGAATTTAGCAAGGTGAGTGTATGGAGATAGAATGGGAAGAATTTTTAGACCCTTATATTCAAGCAGTGGGAGAGTTAAAGGTCAAACTGCGAGGAATTCGCAAGCAATACCGCAAGCAAAATCGCCATTCGCCGATTGAGTTCGTCACAGGTCGCGTGAAGCCTGTTGAGAGTATCAAGGAAAAGATGGTGTTGCGTAACATAAAAGAACAAAATCTGGCACAGGATATGCAAGATATTGCAGGTTTACGGATTATGGTGCAGTTTGTGGATGACGTAGAAGAGGTTCTTGCCGTTTTACGAAAACGTAAAGACATGACCATTGTTCAGGAGCGAGATTATATTCATAATCAAAAAGCCAGTGGGTACCGGAGTTATCATGTGATTATCAATTATCCGGTAGATACCATTAGCGGGAATAAATCGATTTTGGCAGAAATTCAGATTCGGACCTTGTCTATGAATTTTTGGGCCACGATTGAACATTCGCTGAATTACAAGTATAAGGGAGAATTTCCAGAAGAAATCAAAAAACGTCTGGAAATTACAGCAAAGATAGCCTATCAATTAGACGAAGAAATGGGGAAAATTCGAGATGACATCCAAGAGGCTCAAGCGCTTTTTGACCCTATTCATCGGAAGCTAAATGATGGCGTAGGAAATAGTGACGATACAGATGAAGAATACAGATAAACGAATTGGCATTATCAGCAATCGTAAACGCCAAAGTCAGGAAGTTTACTATTTGCTGAAGGACAAGCTTAGAAAAAATAATTTTATTTTAAACGATAAAAACCCAGATATTGTGATTTCTATTGGTGGCGATGGCATGTTGTTATCAGCCTTTCACAAGTATGAGAATCAGTTGGATCGAGTGCGTTTTGTAGGACTTCACACAGGGCATTTGGGCTTTTATACCGATTACCGTGATTTCGAGTTGGATAAATTGATTGAAAATCTAAAGCTCGATACAGGAGCCAAGGTCTCTTATCCGGTGTTAAATGTGAAAATTCACCACGGCGATGGAGAAGTAAGCGTCAAGCGAGCCCTAAATGAGGCAACCATTAAGCGATCTGGACGAACCATGGTGGCAGATGTGGTGATCAATCAGGTGCATTTTGAGCGTTTCCGTGGTGATGGCATTTCCGTATCGACCCCAACAGGAAGCACAGCTTACAATAAATCCTTGGGAGGAGCAGTCCTTCATCCTACGATCGAAGCATTGCAAGTGGCAGAAGTGGCAAGTCTTAATAATCGCGTTTTCCGAACACTTGGTTCTTCTATCATTGTCCCTAAAAAAGACAAGATTGAAGTCATTCCTACCTGGAGCGATCGACACTCCCTTTCTATTGACAATCAGCATTTTTTATACAATAATCTCTCAAAAATCGAGTATCAGATTGACCATCACAAGATTCATTTCTTGGCGACTCCGAGCCACACCAGCTTTTGGAATCGGGTCAAGGATGCCTTTATTGGAGAAGTGGAAGAATGAGGTTTGAATTTGTCGCAGACGAGCATGTAAAAATCAAAAACTTTCTCAAAAAACATGAAGTTTCCAAAGGATTATTAGCGAAAATTAAATTTCGCGGTGGAGCTATTCAAGTCAATGGCTGTCCTCAAAATGCTACCTACCTCTTAGATATTGGAGATGTGGTAGCGATTGAGATTCCTGCTGAGAAAGGGTTTGAAACCTTGCAAGCTGTGCAGAAAGATTTGGAGGTGGTCTTTGAGGACGATCATTTCTTGATTCTTGATAAGCCAGCAGGAGTTGCTAGTATTCCGAGTGTCAATCATTCGAATACCATGGCAAATTATGTCAAGGCTTATTACATCCATCAAGAGTATGAAAATCAACAAGTGCATATTGTCACGCGTCTAGACAAGGATACGAGTGGGCTGATGTTGTTTGCAAAACACGGTTATGCCCATGCGAGACTGGACAAACAGCTGCAGAAAAAAACGATTGAAAAGCGATATTTTGCACTGGTAAAAGGCGAGGGGCAGTTAGAAGAGCAGGGGGAAATTATTGCTCCTATTGCTCGGGATGAAGATAGTATTATCACAAGGCGGGTTGCTCAAGGGGGCAAATATGCTCACACTAGCTATCAGGTAGTGGCCCGTTATGGTGATATTTATCTGGTGGATATTCAGCTGCATACAGGCCGTACTCACCAGATTCGTGTTCATTTTTCGCACATTGGTTTTCCGCTTTTGGGGGATGATTTGTATGGTGGGAGCTTGACAGATGGGATTGAACGTCAGGCTCTACATTGTCATTCCTTGAAATTTTACCATCCCTTTAGGGAAGAGGAGCTTCTTTTTGAAAGTCCTCTTCCTGATGATTTTCAAGCACTCATTCATCACTTGCAGAATAAAGGAGTTTAGGATGAAAATTTTTGATGATTTAAAAGAAAAATTAGTTGGGAAAAATGCTCGCATTGTGTTGCCAGAAGGCGAAGAACCACGGATTTTACAAGCGACAAAACGGCTGGTAAACGAAACAGAAGTGGTGCCAGTTTTACTTGGAAATCCAGATAAAATTCGTATTTATTTGGAAATCGAGAGTGTGACGGATGGTTATGAGGTGATTGATCCTGCCAATTATCCAGATTTGGAAGCCATGGTTGCAGCTTTTGTCGAACGTCGTGCAGGAAAAATCACAGAAGATGAGGCGCGTGCGCTCTTACAAGAAGATTTGAATTACTTCGGCGTTATGTTGGTATATATGGGCTTGGTTGACGGTATGGTATCTGGTGCCATTCATTCTACTGCTGCAACGGTCCGCCCAGCACTTCAAATCATTAAAACTCAACCAGGTATTTCACGTACCTCAGGTGCCTTTTTGATGGTCAGAGGCGATGAGCGTTATATTTTCAGTGACTGTGCGATTAATATTGAACCTGATGCGGAAACGTTGGCAGAAATTGCCATCAATTCAGCTAGTACGGCAAAAATGTTTGGCATTGATCCGAAAATTGCTATGCTCAGCTATTCAACAAAGGGCAGTGGTTTTGGTGAGCGTGTTGATAAGGTTGTGAAGGCAACTAAGATTGCGCAAGAATTGCGTCCAGATTTAGCAATTGATGGTGAATTGCAGTTTGATGCGGCTTTTGTTCCAGAAACGGCTGCCCTAAAAGCACCAGGAAGTGAGGTTGCAGGGCAAGCAACCGTCTTTGTGTTCCCTGGTATTCAATCTGGAAATATTGGCTACAAACTAGCCGAACGCCTAGGTGGATTTGCGGCAGTTGGTCCGGTTCTCCAAGGCTTGAATAAACCTGTAAACGACCTATCTCGCGGCTGTAATGCAGATGATGTCTATAAATTGACCCTCATCACAGCTAGTCAAGCCAAAAATCAAGAGTAGCAATCACAGCTGGGACAAGTGCCCAGCTTTTTGCTATGTGTCTAGTAGATCAAGTTGATAGGGTCTATAGGATTTGAAAGGCTACTGAAACTAAGTTAGCAATCTGAGCTGTAATAGTTTAAATGTTTTTGGGATAAATAATTGTTCATTGTAAGAATTGATTTGAAGTTGCATATATAATATAAGTGTTGACAGAGTTCCCTCTTTCTCTTTGAAGGCGAATTTGTGATATACTAGGGATATGATAGATTTAAAAGATTATGGTATTGACATGTGGGAGGCGGATAAAATTGCCTCTTTTCGTGAGAAATTATTAAGTTGGTACGATGACAATAAACGTGATTTGCCTTGGCGGCGTTCGACAAATCCCTATCACATCTGGGTTTCTGAAATCATGTTGCAGCAGACGCGAGTGGATACGGTAATTCCTTATTATGAGCGATTTTTGACATGGTTTCCAGAAATTAAAGATTTGGCAGAAGCTCCGGAAGAAAAGATCCTCAAGGCTTGGGAGGGGTTGGGCTATTACTCCCGGGTTCGCAATATGCAAGCAGCAGCCCAGCAGATAATGGAGGATTTTAAGGGACAATTTCCTGCAACTTATGAAGAGATTGCGACTCTCAAAGGGATTGGTCCCTATACTGCTGGAGCGATTGCTAGCATTGCTTTTAATCTACCTGAGCCTGCAGTTGATGGCAATGTGATGCGTGTCATGGCGCGCTTGTTTGAAGTGGATTATGATATTGGTAATCCGAGTAATCGCAAGATTTTTCAGGCAATAATGGAGCAACTGATTGATCCTGAGCGTCCTGGAGATTTTAACCAAGCCTTGATGGATTTGGGTTCTAGTATTGAAACACCTGTTCATCCACGTCCAGAAGAAAGTCCTGTAAAGGAGTTTAGTGCAGCTTACCTTCATGGTACGATGGACAAATATCCGATTAAAGCCCCGAAGAAAAAACCTGTTCCTATTTATCTCAAAGGATTTATTCTGGAAAATGCAGAGGGAAAATTCTTGTTAGAAAAAAACGAAAATGATGGACTCTTAGCAGGTTTTTGGCATTTTCCTTTGATTGAGAGTGAGGAAGGGAGCACAACGCAACTATCCTTGTTTGAAGAGCAAGGTGCTTCACAAGGACCCTCGGCTATTGAGCGTTTTGAGCAGGATTATGACATGGTAGTTAGTTGGCAGGCTACCGTTTTCTCCCAAGTCCAGCATGTGTTTAGCCATCGTAAGTGGCATATTGATTTGCTGTATGGCAAGGTCAAGGGGAACATTCCCACTTTGAGTGGGGAAACACGCTGGCTTTCACCAGATGAATTTGCAGACTATCCCTTTGCTAAACCTCAGCAAAAAATGTGGGCTGCCTTTGAAAAAGGAAAATAAAGGTTGGCATTAAGTATTCACGCATCAAAAATGTGAGACAAGTACACAAAAAGCGAACAAAACTAGATTCTGAGAGTCAGACAACTAGTTTTGTTCGCTTTTTATATACTTAGAAATGAACTTCTGTCCTATTATTTTAGCTGTAATCATTAAGTTTACTAAGTCAAACAGTATGTTTGTTTAGTAAATGAACAGAACAGTAATAAAAATAGATAATCAATGTGAGATAATTCCACAAAGCGACATCCGATAATACTGATTTTTCAACATCCTAGGAAGTTGAAATTGCAATTTTCCCACAGTTTATCTTGTTTTAAAGAAACTGTGATGATGTGAATACAGGTTCTCAGTATTAACATTTACAGGATACTCGAAAGAATTTGGAGGAATTTCTTGACCAGATTGGATTGCTTACTCTGCTTTTTCCAAATCAGTTGCAGAGTGTCTTGAGTTGGTAGTGATAAGGGAATAAAGGCCAGTTGGCTATGGTCGAAGTCTGTTTGGATAATGCCGTCAAGCGCCAAGGCAATCCCTACGCCTTCCTTGACTAGGGTAGAGGCATTGTAGAGGAGATTATAGGTGGCAACGATACGATAATCCCCTAGTCCAGCAAAAATACTATAATCAATCGTTGTCTGAGATGAAACGATCAAAGGGAAGTTGAGTACATCTGCTAGACTTGGGTGTTTTAGTTTGGTCAGAGGATGGTCTTTGGGAACAAGAACTCCCCACTGATCTCGGCTGGGAAGGGGGATATGCTCGTATTTTTTTGAATCATAAGGACCAATGATAATTCCCATATCGTAGACACCTTGATTGAGATATTCTAAAATATCATCCGAATTGCCACTACGCAAATGGATTTTTGTGTTTGGATAGGTGTTTGTCATGAGCTTGATTGCCCGTGCAACGATGTCAAAAGACTGGGTTTCAGCGGTTCCGATATAGATTTCTCCTGCGAGGTCCTTGGCTCCTCGGATGTTATTTTCGGTTTTTTCGACCAAAGATAGTATCTCAATAGCTCGATTATAGAGGTATTGCCCATCGTCTGTTAATGTAATTTCTCGATTGCCTCGATGAAAGAGTCGGGTTCCCAAGTCCTCTTCTAATTCTTGAATTTGACGAGACAAAGTTGGTTGAGTGATGTGCAGTGCTTGAGCAGCATTGGAGATGCTTTTGGTCTGGACAATGGTCACAAAATAATGGAGTACACGAATATTCATAAATCCCTCCTCTAATCTTATCTACTACTCTAGCACAAAGAGGACAAAAAAGAAAGCTAGTCTATTTTGAAATAGAGCTCAAGGCTTGAAGAAATACTAGTATGCTTTTTTGCTATGTTTTCCATTAAATATAGGTATTTGATATGAAATAAAAAGTGTGATAGATTAGATTTATACATATTGAAAGCTGTATAGAAATAGTCGATAGAATGATTTGCTGATACAGGTATTCGATTGGAAGTTTGACATTTGACTTGAAAGAATGTAGGAGGAAAAGAAATAAATGTTTTTGATTAGCATTCATGAAGAAAGATTTGAACTTCAGTTACTAGATAGTCCAGCAGCGAGGGAGTTTGAGGCTTTACTTCCATTGACAATCGAGATGAAGCATGTTAATAGTAATGAAGTTTATGCGACTTTAGGCACTAGATTTACATCTGAAGATAAAAAAGCAGGGCAGATTTATGCAGGGGACTTGAAGCTATGGAATGGGGAGGGTTTAGTCTTGTTTTACCACGATTTTCCTTCACAGTATGCCTATACAGATTTGGGAACTGTTGTGAATGTGAAAGGGTTGGCCCAAGCACTTAGCCACTCAAGTCGTGTTACGTTTATGAAAGTATAAGAAAGAGAAGGAGTGATCATGAAAAAATCAGCACAATCCCTCATTTTATTGATGACCATGGGTGTTTTTGGAATTTTAAATACAGAAATGGGAGTCATGGGGATTTTACCGCATATTGCAAAAGCCTATCAAGTGTCACTGGCTCAGGCAGGAATTTTGGTAAGTAGCTTTGCCCTAGTCGTTGCCCTTGCAGGTCCAACCATGCCCCTTCTTTTTTCAAAAGTTAATCGTAAAACAGTTATGATGCTCGCAACAGGAACTTTTGCACTCACAACTCTTCTTGCGATTGTTGCGCCCAATTTTTGGATACTAGTCTTCTTACGAATGCTTCCTGCGGTGTTTCATCCCGTCTATGTGTCCATGGCCATGAGTGTCGCTGCAAACTCTGTGGAGGAAAAAGATGCTGAAAAAGCAGTAGCGCGAGTCTTTATTGGGGTATCAGCTGGTTCACTTCTAGGAATTCCTGTTTCTAACTTTCTTGCAAATCATTTTTCACTCACTGCAGCTATGCTTTTCTTTGCTATCATCAACCTACTTGTGTTTATTGGAACTGTGATACTGGTGCCATCTATGCCAGTTACCGAAGGACTTTCTTATGGCAAGCAACTCGGTATTTTAAAACGTCCAGTTGTTTGGATTTCCATTGTGAGCATTTTACTACTCAATGGTGCTGTATTTGGCTTTAGTAGTTATTTGTCTGATTTTTTAGATAGTGTCAGTCGTTTTGAACCAAGTGCAATTAGCTCGCTCCTGCTCGTGATTGGTTTGATGAATATTGTTGGAAATAGCTTGGCGGGTCAATGGCTGGGAAGACAGTCTGACTTGATTTTGAAAACTTTGCCGATTTCACTCATTCTTCTATTTCTGCTTTTATTTGTTTGGGGACACCAGATGTTTGTGGTCCTACCGATTTTACTTCTTTTTGGAATCGTTGCTGGTATAGAAGGAAATGCTAACCAATATATGATTGCCAAGGTTGGAATGGATGCTCCAGATTTTGCAAATGGTTTGTTTTTAGCAGCTGCTAATTTAGGGGTGACCATTGGAACTTCAATCAGCGGTCTCTTTATTGCCCAGGGAGGTGGCACACAGTACAGTCTTTTGGGTTCCATTCTTCTCTTGGTAATCGGAACAGCGACTGTTTTTGTAAGACAAAAGATGCTCAAAAAATCATAGGATAGTATCAGTTTTTCGAAGGATAATGGGAGAAATGTTTCTTTTATTGGAGTATGCTATAAGTAAGAGAAAACAAAGGAGAAGAAGAATGACAAAACGATTTCCAGAAGGATTTTTATGGGGTGGTGCCATTGCTGCCAATCAAGCTGAAGGAGCTTACAATGTAGATGGTCGTGGATTGGTGCAGACAGATGTTACCACTGGTGGTTCAGTTGACAAGCCTCGCTATGCAACGTTTGTAGATAAAGACGGCAATCCAGGAAAACTTCCCTCTATGGGACACACAGCAAAATTACCTGAAGGGGCAACGTTTGCTATTTTAGAGGATGAGTATTATCCAAACCACGAAGCAGTTGATTTTTACCATCGTTACAAAGAGGACATCAAGCTTTTTGCAGAAATGGGCTACAGTGTCTTTCGGTTATCGATTTCTTGGGCTCGTATTTTTCCAAATGGAGATGACAAGGAGCCTAATCAAGCAGGTTTAGATTTTTATCGCTCTGTGTTTGAAGAATGTCGGAAATATGGGATTGAACCCTTGGTTTCCATCTGGCATTTTGATACGCCTCTCGCTTTAGAAGAGGCATACGGCGGTTGGACCAATCGGAAATTGATTGATTTTTATGTTACCTATGCAGAGACGATTTTTAAGGAATACAAGGATTTAGTGAAATACTGGTTGACCTTTAATGAGATTAACAATACAGTGATGTTCCTTGATATGTTTGGGGATAAGGCTACTGACCAGGACTACCAAGAGGCTTACCAACACTTGCACCATCAATTTGTAGCCTCTGCCCGTGCTGTGAAAATCGGTCATGACATCAATCCTGATTTTCAATTTGGCAATATGATTTGCGGTATTACCTTCTACCCAGGTACCTGTGATCCGAAGGATATTTTGGAAAACCAGCACAAATGGGAGCAAAATATTTTCTATTGCAGCGATGTGCAGGCTAAGGGGCGTTATGGTAGTTATGCCAAACGTTTGTGGAAGGAACACCGTGTTGAGTTAGAGATTACGGAGCAAGACAAGCAAGATTTGCTAGCAGGAACGATTGATATGTATACTTTCTCCTACTATATGTCCTCTGTGGTGACGACTCATCAATTTGATGATACAGCGTCAGGAAATTTTTCAATCGGTGCGAAAAATCCTTACTTGACCTATTCAGATTGGGGCTGGGCTCATGATCCAATGGGCTTGCAGTACTATTTAGAAAAAATCTATGACCGCTATGAATTGCCAATGATGGTCGTCGAAAATGGTTTAGGTGCATTCGATACAGTTGAAGAAGATGGAAGTATTCATGATAGCTATCGGATTGATTACCATAGAGCCCACATTCAAGCCATGGCAGAAGCTATTGAAAATGGGGTTGATTTGATTGCCTATACGACTTGGGGATGTATTGATTTGGTGTCAGCAGGAACTGGTGAAATGCGGAAACGTTACGGTTTTATCTATGTCGATAAGGATGATGCTGGAAATGGAACGTTTGAGCGAACACCAAAAGATAGCTTTTACTGGTACAAACAAGTGATTGCAAGTAATGGTGAAATTCTGGAATAGTTAAAAAAGCTAGTCAATAAGCTTATCCTCTTTCCATGATGATTTGGAAGGAGGATTTTTCGAATATTTTTTAGTGAATGTCTTTTCATTTGTCTCAAAAAAGTGTATAATAGCCAGTATATATAAATTTTTAGAAAATTCGAAAAAAGAGGTAGTTTATGGGATATACAGTAGCTGTTGTTGGTGCAACTGGTGCAGTTGGTGCACAGATGATTCAGATGTTGGAAGAGTCAACCTTGCCGATTGACAAGGTACGGTATTTGGCGTCTGCTCGTTCAGCTGGTAAGGTCTTGCAGTTCAAAGGGCAAGATGTGACGATTGAAGAGACAACAGAAGATGCCTTTGAAGGTGTCGATATTGCCCTTTTCTCAGCAGGCGGTTCTACATCAGCTAAGTATGCCCCCTATGCTGTAAAAGCCGGAGCGGTTGTGGTGGACAATACCTCGTATTTCCGTCAAAATCCTGATGTGCCACTTGTTGTTCCTGAAGTCAATGCGCATGCATTAGATGCTCATAAAGGAATTATTGCTTGTCCAAACTGCTCTACCATTCAAATGATGGTAGCCTTAGAACCTGTTCGTCAAAAATGGGGCTTGGACCGCATTATCGTATCAACCTACCAAGCTGTTTCTGGAGCTGGTATGGGAGCGATTTTAGAAACACAGGCCCAACTTCGTGCGGTTTTAAATGAGGGTGTAGCACCAAAAGATGTAAAAGCAACTATCTTACCTTCTGGTGGTGATAAGAAGCATTACCCAATCGGATTTAACGCTCTTCCACAAATCGATGTCTTTACAGACAATGATTACACCTACGAAGAGATGAAAATGACCAATGAAACCAAGAAAATTATGGAAGATGATAGCATTGCGGTTTCTGCGACTTGTGTGCGTATTCCGGTTTTATCGGCTCATTCAGAATCTGTTTATATTGAAACAAAAGAAGTAGCACCGATTGAGGAAGTCAAAGCAGCAATTGCAGCCTTTCCAGGTGCTGTATTAGAAGATGATATTGCGCATCAGATTTACCCACAAGCCATCAATGCTGTTGGAAAACGTGAGACTTTTGTCGGTCGTATCCGTAAAGATTTGGATGCTGAAAAAGGAATTCATATGTGGGTTGTTTCGGATAACTTATTAAAGGGGGCGGCGTGGAACTCTGTTCAAATCGCTGAAACCCTACACGAACGTGGATTGGTTCGTCCAACGGAAGAAGTCGTTTTTGAATTAAAATAAATCAAATTTATCACTTAGGAGGAAAGCAATGTCTTTAGAAGAATTGAGAAAAGCACGCATTATTACGGCGCTTGTGACGCCTTTTCATGAAGATGGGAGTATCAACTTTAAGGCATTGCCTAAGTTGATTGAGCATTTACTGGCACATCATACCGAAGGGTTGATTTTAGCTGGTACGACAGGAGAAAGCCCTACCTTAACCCATGAGGAAGAGTTAGAGTTGTTCGCAGAGGTACAGCGAATTGTTGCGGGTCGTGTACCCTTGATTGCAGGGATTGGAACCAATGATACACGAGATTCGATTGAATTTGCGCGTGAAGTTGCAAACTTTGGTGGATTTGTGGCAGGGCTTGCAGTCACTCCCTACTATAACAAGCCAACGCAAGAAGGGCTGTATCAGCATTACAAGGCTATTGCAGATGCTAGTAGTTTGCCTATCATGGTCTATAATGTCCCAGGGCGTACAGTCGCTGGCTTGACTGTAGAAACTTCTCTACGATTGGCTCAACATCCCAATATTATTGCGATTAAGGATTGTACAGGAGTAGCTACGATTTCCCATTTAGTTGAGAATGCCCCTGAAGATTTCTTGGTCTATACTGGTGAAGATGGGGAGGCTTTCCATGCCAAGGCTCTAGGAGCACAAGGTGTGATTAGCGTAGCAGCTCATACCAATGGAGATGATTTTTATGCCATGTTTGATGCCTTGGATAAGGGAGATCTAGCAGAGGCAGCAAGCATTCAGCGGAAATTATTGCCGAAAGTGGATGCTCTTTTCTCAACGACTAGTCCAGCTCCTTTAAAAGCTGTTCTTAATCACCAAGGATTTGAAGTAGGGCCACTTCGTTTGCCACTTGTTGCTTGTACAGAAGAAGAAGCAAGAGCGATTATAGCCGTCATGGAAAAATAATTCCAAATATGGTATGATAATGAGAAGAACAAAGAGAAGTGAGGGATAGTATGCAGGTGATTAAACGCGATGGGCAAATTACTGAATTTGACCCAGATAAGATTTATCAAGCCATTTTAAAAGCGGCGCAGACAGTCTATGTGCTGACGGATGATTTGCGTCAAAACTTGGCTCAAGTGACCAAAAAAGTCGCTCTAGATTTAGAGGAAGCAAAGGTAGAACGTGCGACCATAAGTATGATTCAATCGATGGTAGAACATCGGTTGTTGGGAGCTGGTTATATCACAATCGCAGAGCACTATATTTCCTATCGTTTGCAACGAGATTTGGAGCGTAGTGGGTATGGAGAGCACATTGCTGTACATCTGCGTTTTGAGCAAATTCGTTAATAGATAGAGGCTGGGGAGCGGTCAGTTCCCCTCTTTTTTATTCTTTAATGAAAAAGACTTGACTTGGAGTTAACTCCAAGGTGTATCCTAAGAGGAGAAATGAGGTGAGCAGATGAATATTAAGAAGGCAAGTGAATTGTCTGGCTTGTCGCGTGATACCATACGCTATTATGAGAAAATTGGCTTAATTCCACCGATTCGGCGGACAAGTGCGGGTGTTCGTGATTTTAGCGAACAAGACTTGGCTGCTCTGGAATTTGTTCGTTGTTTTCGGAGTGCAGGGGTTTCGGTTGAGCGGTTGATTGAGTATATCAGCTTGTGTCAAGATGGGGAAGATGAGCATGTAGAGGAACGCCGTGCGATTTTAGTCGACGAGCGTGAGAAATTGCAGAAAAAGGCAGATGAGCTATTAGCAGCGATCAGCAGATTGGACTATAAGATTGACAATTATGAACAAGTACTGATGGGAAAAGAAAGAGACTTATTTGACAAAGGAGACTAAAGATGGCGAATGTAGAACAATTGAGACAAGAAAGCCCCTTTAAAATGGGTGCAAAAAATGAGGCTTATCAGACAGTATTTACCGGCCAATCCTATTTGGAGATGCTGGCACAAGCTTCAGATGGGCAAGTGGCTGTTGCCAATGTGACCTTTGAGCCAGGCTGTCGCAATCACTGGCATATTCACGTAGATGGCTATCAGATTCTCTTAGTAACAGGTGGAACAGGCTGGTATCAAGAAGAGGGAAAACCAGCTCGCCTGTTAACAGCAGGAGACGTCTTGGTGACAGAAAAAGGGGTAAAACACTGGCATGGAGCGACCAAAGATAGCTGGTTTGAACACATCGCTATTACCTCAGGAAAAAGTGAATTTTATGAAGCTGTGAGTGATGAAGAGTATACAATATTAGACGAGGAATGATTGAGATTTTCAAAGTCGATATATTAAAAAATAACAGAGAGGGAACGGGGATTTCATCTCTGTTCTGTTTTATCAACTCTTAACATGAATCTTCTCTTTCGATTTATGTTATAATAGAAAAAGTATGCTTAAACAGTACAGCAACAGAAAGGAAAAGAATGTCTATTATAAAAAATCTCTGGTGGTTTTTTAAAGAGGAAAAACGGCGCTATGTCATTGGGATTGCTTCCCTGAGCTTGGTCGCTGTTTTAAATTTGATTCCGCCAAAAATTATGGGGCATGTTATCGATGCCATTACACGGAAAAATTTAACGGGAAGTGAACTTCTGCTTCAGCTTTTCTACCTAATTCTTGCAGCCTTTGCTATGTATGGTTTGCGCTATGTTTGGCGGATGTATATTTTAGGGACTTCCTACCGCTTGGGTCAGCTTATTCGTTACCGTTTGTTTGATCATTTCACTAAAATGTCCCCTTCCTTTTATCAGAAACATCGGACGGGGGATTTAATGGCCCATGCCACCAATGATATTAACTCCTTGACCCGATTGGCTGGAGGCGGTGTTATGTCAGCGGTTGACGCTTCAATTACAGCTTTGGTAACTCTAGTGACGATGTTTTTTACCATTTCTTGGCAGATGACCTTGATTGCCGTACTTCCCTTGCCGTTTATGGCTTTAGCGACAAGCAAACTTGGTCGAAAGACTCATGAAGCAACCAAGGGGTCTCAAGCGGCTTTTTCGGAATTAAACAACAAGGTGCAAGAAAGTGTGGCTGGTATCAAGGTGACCAAGTCTTTTGGCTATCAAGAGGATGAAATCGCTGCTTTTCAAGAAATCAATGAGATGGCCTTCGTAAAAAATATGCGTACCATGAGCTATGATGTGCTTTTTGATCCTCTAGTGCTCTTGTTCATCGGAGGTTCCTATGTCTTAACGCTTGCGGTTGGAGCTTTCATGATTGCCCAAGGGCAGGTAACGATTGGCGATTTGGTAACCTTTGTGACCTACCTAGATATGCTGGTTTGGCCCTTGATGGCGATTGGTTTTCTATTTAATATTGCTCAGCGGGGGCATGTTTCCTACGATCGAATTCAAAAACTCTTAGATCAAGAATCGGACATTCAAAATCCAGAACATCCTGTTGAGCGTATTGCAAACGGTCGTCTGGTCTATGATGTGGACCAATTCAGCTACGAAGCTGACCAAACCTTATCGGATATTCACTTTGTTTTGGAAAAAGGACAGACCTTGGGCTTAGTGGGGCAAACGGGTTCTGGGAAGTCAACCTTGATTAAATTGTTATTACGGGAGCAAGATGTTAATCAGGGAAAGATTACCTTAAATGGTCACGATTTGCGTGATTATCGTTTGTCTGACCTTCGAAGTTTAATTGGTTATGTACCGCAAGATCAATTCTTATTTGCGACGACGATTTTAGAAAATGTTCGCTTTGGCAATCCTTCTCTTTCACTAGCAGAAGTTGAAGCGGCAACCAAACTCTCCCAAGTGTATGAGGATATTGTCGCCATGCCCGACGGTTTTTCTACCCTGATTGGTGAAAAAGGGGTGTCTTTATCAGGTGGTCAAAAACAGCGACTTGCCATGAGTCGGGCCATGATTTTAGACCCAGATATTTTGATATTGGACGATTCGTTATCAGCTGTTGATGCCAAAACGGAGCATGCCATTATCGAAAATCTCAAAGAAACCAGGCAGGCTAAAACGACGATTATCTCAGCTCATCGTTTGTCAGCCGTTGTCCATGCAGACTTGATTTTGGTAATGCAAAATGGACAGATTATTGAGCGTGGTCGCCATGAGGATTTACTAAATCAAGGTGGTTGGTATGCCCAGACCTATGCTTCTCAGCAGTTAGAAATGGAGGAGATTTGATATGAAAAAACCAAATCAATGGATGGTTTTAAAACGCCTCTTCTCCTATCTGAAGCCCTATAAGTGGCTAACAGCCTTGGCTCTGAGCCTACTGTTATTGACAACGGTTGTGAAAAATAGTATTCCTCTGATTGCCTCTCATTTTATTGACCATTATTTAAGCAATGTTAATCAAACTGCGGCATTACTCTTGGTAGGCTATTACATGATGTATGTCTTGCAGACAGTGATTCAATATTTTGGCAATCTCTTTTTTGCCAAGGTCTCTTATAGTATTGTCCGTGATATTCGCAGGGATGCGTTTTCGAATATGGAGCGCTTGGGGATGTCTTATTTTGACCGCACGCCTGCTGGCTCGATTGTCTCACGGATTACCAATGATACAGAAGCCATTTCGGAGATGTTTTCTGGGATTTTATCGAGTTTTATTTCAGCTATTTTTATTTTTAGCGTCACCCTTTATACCATGCTAATGCTGGATATTCGTCTGACTGCTTTAGTGGCACTCTTGCTTCCCCTCATTTTTCTTTTGGTCAATCTCTATCGGAAAAAATCCGTTGCCGTTATTACAAAGACCAGAAGTCTTTTAAGCGACATCAATAGTAAATTGGCGGAAAGTATTGAAGGAATTCGGATTGTTCAAGCCTTTGGTCAGGAAGAACGCTTGAAGGCTGAGTTTGAGGCGATTAACCAAGAGCATGTTGTTTATGCCAATCGTTCGATGGCCTTGGATAGCTTGTTTTTGCGACCTGCTATGTCGCTGTTGAAACTCCTAGCTTATGCGCTCTTGATGGCCTATTTTGGCTTTCACGGCTTAGAGGCAGGCATTTCAGCTGGGCTCATGTATGCCTTTATCCAGTATGTCAATCGCCTGTTTGATCCTTTGATTGAGGTGACACAGAATTTTTCGACCTTGCAAACCTCTATGATTTCGGCAGGGCGTGTCTTTGACTTAATTGATGAAAGGAATTTTGAGCCGAAGCAAGAAAATAGTGCTGCCAAAATCGAACAAGGAATTATCGAATTTCGTGATGTATCCTTTTCTTATGATGGTAAGCGACAGATTTTGGATGGTATTTCCTTTCAAGTGAAGGAAGGGGAAACGATTGCCTTTGTTGGTGCTACGGGTTCTGGAAAATCTTCCATTATCAATGTCCTCATGCGTTTTTATGAATTTGAGTCTGGTCAGGTCTTGATTGATGGTCAGGACATTCGCCAATTTTCACAGGCTGAATTGCGCAAGAAGATTGGACTTGTCTTGCAAGATCCCTTCCTCTATCATGGAACGATTGAGTCTAATATCAAAATGCACCAAGAGCTTTCCGACGAAGAAGTACAATTTGCGGCAGAATTTGTTGATGCGGATCAATTCATTCAAAAATTACCTGGTAAATACCAAGCTCCTGTTGCAGAGCGCGGTAGTAGTTTTTCTACTGGTCAACGGCAATTGCTAGCCTTTGCTCGGACGGTTGCCAGTAAGCCAAAGATTTTGATTTTGGATGAAGCAACAGCCAACATTGACTCGGAAACAGAGCAGATTGTCCAACATTCGCTGGAGAAAATGCGGAAAGGTCGGACAACGATTGCGATTGCCCACCGCTTGTCTACGATTCAAGATGCCAACTGTATCTATGTGCTGGATAAGGGCAAGATTATCGAAAGTGGTAGACATGAGGAATTACTGGCAAAAGCTGGAGCCTATCATAAGATGTATCAATTACAGGCAGGAATGCTGGAGCAATCTTAGAACCTGCTCCCACAAAAAACGAACTCTATAAAAATCAAAATCTGACTAGGAGTTTAGGACAAAATCTGATTAGAAAAGTAAAAAACGAACAAAGGAAGAGTTAAAATCTTAAAACTCTCTATTTGTTCGCTTTTTGTATCTATTTTAGTAAAAGATACTATATGAAATTATAGAATTTCTAACGTGAAAATCTTTTTGTCCCAAACTCGGTGATAGATAAAACTAGCCTAGCTTGTGTCCTAAAAACCGCAAGCAGAACTAGAGTTCAGTAAGGTGAGTTACCGATGTCAGATGTTGATGCTTGACGAGTATTCGGTCAAGGAGTGCTCTTTAAACAGAATGTGATAGCAGGTATGTCCGCCCTCAAAACGAAGCACCTGATAACCAAGTTTTTCATACAAGGTAATGGCTGGAGCATTATCACTTCTTACACTTAACAAACGGTAGTCAAAGTCTGTCGTTGACAGCAATCTGTTTGGGCAGGACCTTATCGATTTGCTTAGTCTACCAATTGTTTTCCTTACAGTCAAAGCCACAGACAAATCCGACGACACAATCTCCTCATTCTTCTGTTACAATAATTGGCTGGAGCTGGGCAGCTAGGCTTCTCTCCATTCTTTTTTCAAGAAATGGGTTTCCTGCCTTTCATCGCAGTAGATGGTATCGTAAAGGTCAGATACCTGATCGATGATGTTATGGATGTCATTGTTTTTGTATATTTTCATCTTTAGCTTCCCTAAAAATGGTTGGTTTTACTGCTAGTATCCCGTCAAGGGCTGTCCATCAAGTAAGAATATCTACGATGATGGATTTTCTAAGCATCCTTGTCTATTTCATAGGGGAGAAGGGGATGGTTTGTTCTTCCTAGTTAAAAATTTTTTTCATCACTTAAAATAGGGGGAAAAGGCCTGAAAATACTGGATTTTCATGCAATGAATAGATTTTTTGAAAGCGTTTCATAGTTGACTATATCGCCTATCTAGGGTATACTTATAGTATTAATAGCAAAAAATGGCAAAGGCGCCTGTTTTGTTCGCAAAGAAGCGAGAGTTTCACGATCAAACGGGATGACTGTGCCATTTTTTGTAGTTTATTTACTGATACTTGTTCAAAATCAAAGGGATGCATGCTATTTTTCCTTAGTCGGATGTGGTCTTTTTCTGATTTTTAAGAGTATCCATTATTTATCAAGGAGGTTTTTTCCATGCGGAAAAAAGGGATTGTATTGCTCTGTGGAGCTGTGTTATTGTTAGGAGCTTGTCAAGCTCAAAAGGAGACAGAAACCAAGATGTCTGATACGAAAATGGAGACGATGGTGAACGACAAGGTTTTAGCCAAAGGCAACTGGGAAGATACCTTGCACGCTCGCTTGGTCAAGATGATTGAAGAAAATGGTAAGATGAGTGCGGATTACAAAGAACATCAGCGGCCGTATGCAGTATTTGACTGGGATAATACGACGGTCATCAACGATATTGGGGAAGCAACATTCACATATCAGATTTCCAATCTTGCCTTTAAAATGACTCCTGAACAATTTAATGAAGCTGTCCGTGAGACCTTGCCTGCAGATGACTTTAAGGAAGAATTTAACAATAAAGACGGTCAAGCGGTGAATATTGATAAGATTGCGACAGACTTGTTATCGGATTATACCGTTCTTTATAACGAATACAGTGGTATGAATGGAACGAAGTCTTTGGATGAAGTCAAGCAAATGGATGAATTCAAAGATTTTAGTGCTAAATTACGCTACTTGTATGAAGCTGTCGGTGGTACCTTTAGTTCGGATATCAGTTATCCGTGGGTGACCTATCTCTATGCTGGTATGACCTCAGAAGAGGTAGAAGCCTTATCTGAAAAATCAATTGATTATGCCTTGAAGGATGATTTAGTGTATGAAACTTGGGAAAGTCCAAGCACGCTCAAGGGAGAAGCTGGGCAAGTGAGTGTGACGTTCAAACGTGGCGTTCGCTCTGTGAAGGAAATGCAAAATCTCTACAAAGCCTTGATGGACAATGGAATTGATGTGTATATCTGTTCGGCTTCCTACTATGATGTCATTGTTCCTTATGCAACCAATAGCAAATACGGCTACAATATTCCAAAAGACCATGTCTTTGCGATGCGCCTAATCAAAGACGAGCAAGGAATTATTCAATCAAAATTTGATACTTCTTATGCCCAAACTCAAGGAGAAGGAAAGACCAGCACCATTAAGGATTTAATTGCTGTCAATTACGAAGGAGCAGAGCCTATTATGATTGGTGGCGATAGCAACGGCGATTATGCAATGCTCAAAGACTTCCCTAAACTCCAAGTTGGTCTCATCTTCAATCTTTTGAGAGACCCAAGTAAGGGCGTAGGTCTATTGGCTAAGGAAGCTGTTGATACCTATGGCAA
Organism: Streptococcus himalayensis; assembly: GCF_001708305.1. Classification (NCBI taxonomy): domain Bacteria; kingdom Bacillati; phylum Bacillota; class Bacilli; order Lactobacillales; family Streptococcaceae; genus Streptococcus; species Streptococcus himalayensis. The sequence goes on along the minus strand of NZ_CP016953.1, from coordinate 1,814,262 downwards.
AGAAAGTGAAAAATACTTCTTGCAAGGTCGGGACGAAAATAAAGGAATGTTATTGCCACAGAGGGAAACGATTAAATTAGACAAAAAAGATGCACAACTGATGAAAGAATAGGGGAGATTCAAATGAAGAAAATCATGTTTGTTGGGTCTGTTGGTGTAGGGAAGACAACCCTCACCCAGCGTTTGAAAGGGTTGGAATTGAGTTATTACAAGACACAAGCCATTCAATTTTATGATGCCATTATTGACACACCAGGAGAATTTTTACAGCACCGCAAGTATTACAATGCTCTTACAGTGACGGCAACAGAAGCTGATGTGATTGGCCTTTTGGTATCTGCTCAAGCAATTATGCAAACATTCCCTCAAGGATTTTCTTCTCTCTTTACAAAACCAGTGATTGGGGTCATTACAAAGATGGATTTGGCAGAAGATGAGGAACAGATTGAACGAGCACGAAAACAGTTAAAACAGGCAGGGGCTATTCAAGTGTTTGAAATTTCTGCGTTGGAAAATAAAGGCATCGAAGAACTGGAAGCTTATCTGCAAGAAGACTAGGTTAGGTGTCGTGAAATTTTTAAAAGAATGGTAAAATAGAGAGGAATAAAAGGAGGTGGATATGAGAGTAGAACATGGAGGCAATGCCGCTACGCTAGCAGAAAAAATGGGCTATCAGTTGGAAGACTGCATTGATTTCAGTGCCAATATCAATCCATTTGGCCTTTCTGATTCTTTGAAAGAGGCTCTAATAGGAGCGATGGAACAGTTGGTTCATTATCCGGATATAGATTATCGCAAGGCTCGCTCTGCTTTGGCTCATCACCATAATTGTGACTTGGAGCAGATTGCCTTGTCTAATGGTGCGGTGGAGCTCTTTTACGAATTGGCTCGCTATTTTCAGCCCAAACAAGTCCTAACCCTCAGTCCCACCTTTATGGAATACGAAAAAGCTTTTGTGCAGGTGGGAGCAACTCGAACAGAGTGTGTCTTGTCTGCTCCAGATTACAGCTGGGAGCTTGAAGAACTCCTAGAGGCTGCTAGTGATTTGCAAGCTGGTGATGTGGTCTTGATTTGCAATCCTAATAATCCGACAGGTAGTCTGAAAGATAGCCAATCGCTCAGACAGCTAGCGAAATGTCTTGCTGAGCGAGAGATTATCCTGATCCTTGATGAGGCTTTTATGGATTTTTTGGAGGAGGAAGGGCGTTATAGTTTTATTCCTTATCTCAAAGATTTTCCGAATGTCCTTGTGGTTCGCTCTTTGACAAAATTTTATGCCATTCCAGGCTTGAGATTGGGCTATGCTCTTAGTTATCACCCTTGTTTGGCTACAATTCAGGAAAATCGTGCCCCGTGGACGGTCAATACCTTGGCAGATACGGCAGTTCCTGTGATTTTAGCTGACAAGGCTTATCAAGAAAAAACCAGACATTGGCTCAAAGAAGAAAAGGACTTTCTCTTTGAGAGCCTGTCACGCTTTCCTTGCTTAAAAGTGACCTATCCAACGGTCAATTATCTCTTTTTCGAATACCAAGGAGAATTGGACTTGCGGGAAGAGTTGCGCAATCATCGCATTTTCATTCGTTCTTGTAGCAATTATCATCATTTGTCCAATGGGCATTATCGGATTGCCATCCGAAGTCGGGAGGAAAATGAACGATTCTTGACAGCTCTTGAAGCTGTCTTAGAAAATGAGAGTGGCTATGACTAGGATCAAGGTGTCCTGTCCAGGATCTTGTGGCGAGCTTTTTCAGTGTGTTGTTGGTGGGAGAGAATGCCTCTTATCCTATGGAATTGACCAAAAAAGTTATCTGAGCTTGGTAGAAACTGGCAAAAGTCCAGAAATGTTAGGGCAAAAAATGAGCTATGCCATGCAGCGTTTTTCTGGTACTAAAAATCTTTTATTTGACGCTCACACGGATTTGCCGATTGGCAAGGGGTGCTCGAGTAGTACAGCAGATATTCTCGTGGGGATTAAACTTCTCTCTTTGGTAGAGGGACGGGCTGTGTCGGCAGAGGAATTAACAAAGTTTTGTACCACAATTGAGCCGAGCGACTCGGTGGCCTTTGCTCATTGGACGGTTTTAAATCCTCTAACGGGAGAGGTAGTGTACCAAACCAACTGGCAACCTCATTTGTGGGTTTATATCTTGGAACCAGCAGATACTGTTGATACCTTGACCCTGCCTCGGATGACGGAGACCAAGGCTTATCCCGCTGAGAAATCGGAAGAAATCTTTCGTCGATTTATAGAAGCTTGCGAAGAGGAAAATATCGTAAAATTGGGCCAAGTTGCAACGTTGAGTGCTCGCTTGAACCAGCAACGGCTCCCCAAGCCTTATTTAGAAGACATCATCACCATAGCAGAAAAACAGGGTGCAATTGGGGTTAATGTGGCTCACAGCGGGACTGTTCTGGGAATTTTACTCCCATTTGATAGAAAAGAGTCTATCGCTGCTTTAGAAGAAGAATTAGCACGGCATCCACTAGCCTCCTATTACCAAGAGAGAAAGCTATCCCCCATTATCTTTGAGGGACTAAGGCAAATAAAGGAGTGAGGGAAGATTTGAAAGAGCTCAAACAGATAGTAGAAAGACTCCAGCCTTTGAGTTGTGAAAAAATAGCAGAAGGACAAGCGATTTGTGACCAATTGGCCAAGCCTTTAGGTGCCTTAGGGAAGATGGAAACAATCTATGCAAGACTGTATGCTATGTTTGATGGGGACATCCGTCTTTCTAAGAAGGTGGTCATGGTTTATGTGGCCGATAATGGAATTGTGGAGGAAGGGATTTCCTCCAATCCTCAAGATACAACTTACATCGTTGCGCAAAATATGCTGGCTGGTCGAACGGGACTTTGTGCAATTTCTCGCCATGTTGGATCGGATGTCCAGGTTGTCGATATTGGCTGTAAGAAAGATGTCATGCCGCACGCTAGGGAAAAAATTAGATATGGAACGCGCAACATCCTTCATGAACCTGCCTTAACCAGAGAAGAAGGAGAGCAGGCAATTTTACTTGGCTATCATAAAACGCTTGAGAAAATCAAGCAGGGCTATACTCTTTTTGGCACAGGAGAGATGGGGATTGGCAATACTACAACTTCGGCAGCCGTTATTGCTGCTATTCTAGGGTTAACAGCCAATCAGGTGACTGGTTATGGCGCCGGTCTGACCCAAGAGATGAAGGCCCATAAGACGAGGATTATTCAACAGTGCCTTGACCAGCACGCTCCCTATGAGGACGCTTTTGACGCGGCTGTGAAAGTTGGTGGATTGGACTTGCTAGGCATGGTTGGGACGTACTTGGCTTGTGCGGAGTATCACTTGCCGTGTGTGATTGATGGGCTGATTTCGATTGCAGCTTTGCTTATTGCAGCACGCTTAGCACCATCTGTATTGGAGGTTTGCTTTGCCTCGCATAGCTCGACTGAGCCAGCTTATCAATTGGTTTGTGAAACCTTGGAACTAGAGCCGATGCTACTGATGGATATGCGCTTGGGAGAAGGCTCTGGCTGTCCTCTTGCCTTCTTTCTGATGGAAAATGCCTGTTACACAATTGAGCACATGCCGACCTTTGCAGAAGGACAATTAAAAAAAGAAGATTATATTGATATTCGGGGCACATCCGAATAAGGAGGAAGATTTATGCAATTATATACAAAAACAGGAGACAAGGGCTTAACCAAGCTTGTGGGTGGTCAAAGTGTGGCCAAAGATGCCGAACGAGTCAATGCCTACGGCACCATTGACGAATTGAATTCTTGGATTGGTTTGACGATTAGCCGTATGACGGATTCAGATGCCTTGAAAGAGGAGTTGTTACAGCTGCAACACTACCTATTTGACTGCGGTTCTGATTTATCCACTCCACAAGGCGTTTATCCTTATAAGGTCGATAAGAAATTGGTAGAGTGGATTGAAGAGCGTATTGATACCTATGCTGATATTCCGCCTGCTTTGGAAACCTTTATTCTGCCAGGTGGAGATGAGATTGCTTCCATGATTCATGTGGCACGTACAATTGCCCGAAGAGCAGAACGCCACATTGTAGCAACTATGTGGACAACAGAAATCAATAATGAGGTCTTGGTTTTTGTCAATCGCTTATCGGATTATTTCTTTGCTTTGGCGCGTGTGTTGAATTTTAGAAAAAATCGTCCTGACGTAGCTTACGAACGGGGAGTTAAAGTCTTTCATAATATCACGAAAGCAGATGTGGAACGCTGGGCTAGCAAACGCGACTAATAAGTAAATATAAAGCAGTAGAATTTTAGAGTTTTACTGCTTTTTGATAGCTCTGTTTAGATAGCTTGGTCGTCTCATACTCATCTAACATTAAAGTTAACTTAAGTAGTACGAACGCAAGCAACCTCTATTTTGGTATTAGACATTCTACTTACTGTGAAAGTATTATTTTTTAGGGCCCTTAGCTTGCCTTATCTTATAGTAAAAAATAAATAGTCGTAGATAAAATGGCTTTTTTTGAAATTCAATGAGCAGCAGATAGTAAACAATTGACAAAGAGTAGTAAATAGTATACTATTTCATTGAATAGTTGAGGAGTGATACAGATGGATACGAAAATGACAGACTACAAAAATAGCTTATACAAGGAATTATCTCGATTGACTAAGGGATTAGGGAGTGAAAAACGGCTTGAGATTTTAAATCTCCTGACCCAAGGCCCCAAGCCAGTGGAGGGGATTTCCCTTGCGACAGGCCTGTCGGTGGCTAATACTTCCCGTCATCTTCAAGTCCTAAAAGAGAGCAATCTAGTGGTTACCAGCCGCCAAGGGAATTTTATTCGTTACAGTCTTGCTTCGGCAAAGGTAGCGCAACTCATTCTGTTCTTATTTGACATTGGTGAGGAGCAGCTAGCCGAAGTGCGGACCATTGAAGCGGAGTACGACAGGGAGGCAGGTGTGAACCAGATTAGTCTGCAAGAAGCTGTCGAGCTGTCTGAGCAGCCAGATGTTCTCTTATTGGACCTGCGACCTGTGGAAGAATTTGAGGCAGGTCATCTTCCTCGTGCGGTCAGTCTTCCGATGGCTGACTTTCATCAGAAAAAAACGCAGCTGCCAAAAGATCGAACGATTATTGTGTATTGTCGCGGTCGCCAGTGTGGCTATGCAAATGTGGCTGCACAAGATTTGCAATCCTTAGGCTATCCTACTTTTAGCCTTAATCGCAGTTTCGCCGATTGGAAGTGGGGCAAACGTGAAGAATGTTAAAACAGTACATGGTCAGTTTGATGGATTTTTCAAACTGATTTTTTTGTCTATTCATATTTTGAGCAAAATACTTGATTTCTATTTTTCATCTGTTAAAATATAACTATTCAACAAAATGATTGAATTGATAACAATTCGGTCATCTATTATTTTGAAAGGATTATTCAACAAAAATGTTGAATAGGGTTTAAGAAATGAACAAACGATGTTGATGGATGTGAATGAAAAGAACAGTCACTAAATAAAAAGAATGGAGAAAAGACGATGACAAAACAACTAACAACCGAAACCTTTGCAAAAGAAATTGAATCAGGTGTTACCTTGGTAGACTTTGGTGCGACCTGGTGCCCTCCTTGCCAAATGATGGAGCCTATCGTTGAAGAGTTGGCTCAGGAATTTGAAGGAAGAGCGAGTGTGACCAAGGTGGATGTGGATCAATCCCCAGAATTAGCCCAACTCTTCAATGTGCGTTCCATTCCCACCCTTGTGCTTTTCAAAGATGGGAAGCCGGTTGATGCCACGCTTGGTGTCCAACCAAAGAAGGTATTGGCAGAGAAGATTTCAAGTCAATTATAGGAGAAACAAATGTACGATGCAATTATTATTGGTTCAGGACCTGCGGGCTATACGGCGGGGATCTATCTTAGTCGAGCAGGTTTTAAAAATCGATTGATTACAGGCTATTCAGAAGGTGGTCAGCTCACAACGACTACGCTGGTTGAGAATTATCCAGGATTTGAAAAGGGAATTGACGGGAATGAACTGGTCAAAAATATGCGTCAGCAAGCAGCCTCTTTTGGAACAGAGATGACCTTTGGTTTCGTTGAAAAAATCGAAGGAGAAAGCTCTCCTTTTACAGTGCACCTTGATTCTGGCGAAATGCTGGAAACCAAGGCTGTTATTATTGCGACTGGCTCAAGTGCGAATTACCTAGGAATTGAAGGGGAAGCAGAAGCAATCGGTAAAGGTGTTAGTGCCTGTGCAACGTGTGATGCCTTCTTTTACAAGGAACGTGAAATTATTGTCGTTGGTGGTGGAGACGTTGCCATGGAAGAAGCTATCTATTTGACTCGCTTTGCTTCTAAAGTTACAGTTGTCCACCGTAGAGATGAGTTACGTGCGTCTGATATCATGGTACAGCGAGCTAAAAGTCATCAGGAGATTAACTGGGTCTTGAATGCAACTCCAGTTAAGGTTCATTCAGACATGATGGGAATGACGGGGCTGGATATTCGGGATAATGCGACTGGTGAGGTTAGACACCTCAAGGCAGATGGGCTTTTTGTAGCAATTGGTCATCATCCAAATACGGAATTTCTGGGAGGAAAACTAGAATTGGATGCCAAAGGCTATATTCAGACGCAGCCAGGGACTTCTAAGACTTCTGTGCCAGGGATTTTTGCGGCTGGTGATGTTCAAGATTCTAAGTACCAGCAAGCTGTTACTGCAGCAGCCAGTGGTGCAGTCGCAGCCTTGGATACCTTAGAATTTATTGAAAATAAATGATAAAGACAATCACGTCTAGCCTAGAACTGGACGAACTCTTACAGGAAATGGGGCACCTAGCCCTCCTTGTGTCTCCCAATCAGTGCAGTATTGCATCAGTAGAGCAAGGAGTGCTTCTTGCTTTAGCCAAGGAGAAGGGATTGCCACTGTATCAGGCGGATTTGTTTCAAGTGCCAAGGTTGCTATCTCTGTATGCCCTCAATCCCTCTATGACGAGCCTATTAATCTTTGAGCAAGGCCGCTTAGTGACAAAGGAGGAATATGGATATGGCACGACAAGCCCTGCTACAAACGACAAACCATCTCGTTTAGGGATATAGGAGATGGTTGGAGTGAGGTAGAACTCAATCTATCAAAAATTGAACTTATGTCGGCTTTGTTTGAGAAAATTTGCTTACAAAGGCATCGTGATAAATAGAAAGGAAACCTTATGGAAATTAGTTATTGGTCAGATATTGCTTGTCCCTTTTGCTATATTGGTGCAAGCCGTATGAAACGTGCGATGGAAGCGGTTGGCTTGGATCCTCATGATTTGAAAATGAAGGCTTACCAACTCAATCCTCATGCCCCTTTGGCAACAGATGAAACCATGTTGACGCAGTTTGCGGCTAGTCATGGTATGACTGAGGAGCAGGCAAGGATGCAGTTTCAGCACATGGCAGAAATGGGAGCTGAAGAAGGCCTCAAGCTAGATGTTGCAGGAGCCATCCCAACAAATACCTTTTCAGCCCACCGCCTCATCAAATGGGCAGAAAGTCGGTTGGATAAAAATACGCATCACCGCCTCATCACGAAACTCTATCAACTCTATTTTGAAGAGCATGCCTCGATTGCTGATACAGCGGTTTTACTGGAAGCGGCTAAGGGAGTGGGCTTACCGCAAGAAGAAGTGACAGCTTTACTTGAAGGAACGGACTTTAGCACTGCTGTCAATCAAGATATCCTAGAAGCTCAAGAAGCTAGAGTGCAAGGAGCGCCCTTCTTTGTGCTGAATCATAAATATGGTATTTCAGGTGCACAATCGTATGAGTACATGCTTGCAGCCCTTAAACAAGTTCAAGCAGAAGAAGGGAACAATAAAAAATGAAAGAATTGAAAATGGACTTTTTGGGTTCTGAGAGTGAAAATGGGGCTTCGCTCGTCTGTGGAGTTGATGGCTGTATGATAGATACAGGGTTACAGCAGGAAAATGCAGATGATTTCGAAGAAAGAAAGGACTAAAGGATGGAATTATCAGCCTTAAATTTGGTGCCGTTGCGGTCGGGCCAGAATTTTCACGAAGCGATAGAGGATATGGTTGAGCTGGCTCAACAATTAGAAGGTTTTGGCTATAAGCGGTATTGGATTGCCGAACACCACAATAGCAAAACCATCGCGAGTAGTGCAACGCAACTGTTGATCCAGCATACGCTGTCGCAGACGAACACTATCAGAGTAGGTTCAGGTGGTGTCATGCTTCCTAATCACAGCCCTTATCTGGTTGCGGAGCAATATGGAACGCTTGAAACCCTGTATCCAAAGCGGATTGATTTGGGTTTGGGTCGAGCACCGGGGACAGATATGCAAACAGCACGAGCGTTACGGCGTTCGGATAATCTCAATCCAGATTTTGAAACGGATTTGGCAGAATTGGAGTCCTATTTTAAAGATAGCTCATCTGTCCATGCCTACCCGGCTGCAGGGCTGGATGTACCATTTTATATCTTGGGTTCAAGTACGGATTCTGCTCATTTGGCTGCTAAATTGGGACGCCCCTATGTTTTTGCGGCACATTTTGCACCAGCAGCTATGGAAGAGGCGATTCGGATTTACAGGCAGGAATTTACGCCTTCTGCCTACTTGGATAAACCGTACGTTATCCTAGCTTTAAATGCCATTCTTGCTGAAACAGATGAGGAGGCAAAGGTCTTAGCGACCAGCCAGACTCAGACCTTCTTGAGTATCGTGACCAATGCCCAGAAAGGATTACAGCCTCCTAAGGCAAGTGAGGACGACGTTTGGCGGCATTATGTCGCTGCGGAAAAAGTTCCTCACTTTGGGCCGGTAGCTTTTACAAAGGATTCCCTCATCCGAAGAGAAAAAGCGATTGTGGAGCAAATGTCGGCTGTCACCTTGGTTGGAAGTCCAGATACCGTAGCTCGTCAAATTGCCCAATTACACAGTCGTGTGCAGATGGATGAAATTATGGCCAATAGTTTCATTTATGACCAAACAGCCCAAGCGAGGTCGTATGAGTTGCTAGCTCAGGCTATTCAGAAAGAGAATAGCGAGGGATAATCAGTGGATAAAAAACGAATTGAAGCCTTCTCAGACGCTATTTTAGCTATTATTGTTACCATTATGGCGTTAGAATTGCAATTACCAAAAGAGTTAACACTCTCTGGCTTTGTGGGTATTCTCCCTATGGTCTTCGTCTACATCGCCAGTTTCTTGCAGATTATGACCGTTTGGCTCTACTATCACGAGCTCTTTCAATTGCTGGATCAGATGACTTTTCGTGTTTTTGTCGCAAATAGTGTCTGGCTCTTAACGGCCAGCTTGGTGCCCCTAGCAACGAGAGCTGTTGGTCAATACTCTGGTAGTTTTTCTGCCCTCTTATTTTATATCCTTATCTTAGGATTGTGGGATGTCGCCTGGGTCATCATGGCCACTGTCTTGTTGAAATCAACTTCCAGACAACTTTCCTTGGACGATAAACGAATTCCCTATCGCTGGGCGAAGCTTTATGCTGTTCAATTATTAGTCATTTTACTTGTGGGGTATTTGGTTCCATCCTTCATCCCATTTGGTCCCTTACTTATGATTGTCAATGTCATCTACGGATTTTTGAGTGATCGAAAATAATGTTAAAGACAACGAACGTGTTTAGGTCGGCATATTAGACAGACTTCTTTTGAGGTCTGTTTTTTTGTTGAGGAAAATAAAAGACGTGCTACTTCTGGATTTCTGAAAATTTGTCGAAATGGGTCAGAAGAAGGGGAGGAGGGGGTAGAAGAAAAGAAAACGTAGAGAAAAAATAGGTGACCGATAGAGAAAGAAGATAGGCGTTTGTTATACTGAGCTTAGGATAGAAAATGAGAACGTGTAGCTAGGCCAGATTGATGTTAGGAAAGATAGACAGGCCTGTTTTACCACTTGCATTTTCATCAGTTATTGTCAGTATTAACATCATGTTGAACTGATTGTATCAGAAAGGAGAAGAGATGAATTCCTTTACCCGTGCGAGATTGTATCTCAAGCGTCATCCAGTTAGAACTGCTATCTTAACCACGTTTCTTTTGTTCATTAGTATTGCCCTGAGCCTACTGATTAGCCTCAATACATCGTTAACTCAGGATAGGAAACGTTTATCAGATAGTCAACTGCACCAATCCCTTGTGACACGATTGAGAGATGTTCCATCGTCGCAAGATAATCCTGCTAGTCGCAGCTATTTTGAAGAGATGGCTGCTGAAAATCACCTGACAGCCCTTCATTTTATTTCAGAAGAAGTGACAATTGGAGAGACTGAATCTGAACAAACGAGGGTGTATAGTTTGGTCAATCAAGACTTCTTTGAAAAAAGCCAGTTGGTCGACAAGGAAATGATATTGGAAGCAGGGGCTTTTTTAGCTGAAAACAGTGATAGCGAGGTTCTTATTAGTCGTAATCTTGCTGATCGTTATCATCTTGCCGTAGGAGATAGGATTTCAATCACATCAACAACAGGTCAAAAGCTGGCCGTACGGATTGCAGGTATCTTTAAGTCTAATCGTTCTCCCTTTGCCAATAAGGAAAGCGATACGCTTGAACATACTATTTTGACCACAAAAAAGACCATTGAGCAATTAAATCCTCAGTATAGTTACCATACCAGTATCTATCACGCTGAGCATGAAGCAGATATGGTCCAGGCCAGAGCTTATTTGCAGGCAAATTCAGCACTAAAAGACTACCAATTAACGCAAAATTCCAGCGTTCAAACTCAGCTAAAAACCTTGCATAGCCAGCAAGGTCTTCTCAAATGGATTTTATGGGGGACCATTGTACTTAGTCACCTCGTTCTTCTCTTTTTCCTTCATTTATGGATGAAGGGTCGGCAATTGGAGATTGGGGTTTTGCAATCGCTGGGGAAAAGTCGGATGGAAATCCTACTCCAGTATGTGCTGGAAGTACTGATTCTGGCAAGTATTACCTTGGTGATTGGTCTAGTAGTGACAAACCTGTTTCTTCCTTCATTAAGGGAAGTCTTGCTAAGCGATATGCTGAAAACAAGTTACGAGAATGCCGATAATGGCGAATGGTTACCAGCTGTTTTCTTGGCAAACCATCACTATGTAAAAGAACTACTTTCTCATCCTATCCGTCTTGCGCCTCTTGATATACTCTTGATTGTTGGTAGTGTCTTAGGCTTGTCTGTGGGAGCAGTACTTGTTTCTTGTTTGTCACTGCTTCGCTATTCACCGAAAAAAATCTTTACAATGATGTCATAAGCTACATGAAGATATAAAGGAGAAATCATGTCATTTATTACGAGAGCGTTGTATTATTTACGACGAAAAACAGTCAGAAATCTGGTTACCTTTTTCCTATTTGCCACAGTTGCTAGCTCCTTAGTGGCAGTCATGGCCTTATCCAAGTCGATGTCGGGAAAGGTTATTGAAAAAAATAATATTGCCCAGACAGTTACATTATCTGCCAGCAACATTTTTGTTGGAGATGGGTATGGTTCAGGAGAATTATCCGAAAAAGCGCTGCAAGAAATTGGTCATCATCCAGATGTGGAGAGCTTTGTTTCATCCGTTTCATCCTTTGCTAGTTTAGAAAATGCAAAGCCTGTCCCTATTGGAACCAGCGAAGGGGATTATCGTCCTGGAAATCTTGAAACAGTGGTCAATGTTGAAGGGATTTCGACCAGTGAGAAGGATAATCGGTTTACAACCGGCATGCTCAGTCTTGTCAGTGGTCGGCATATCACAGCAGGAGACAAGCACAAGGTGATTGTCCACGAAGATTTTGCCAAGCATAAGCATTTAAAAGTGGGAGATCAGTTGACACTTGGTCGCGACCCCATTCGCTATATTGGGACAGATAAGACACCAATTCAAGCAGAAATCATTGGGATTTTCAAAGGAAAAACCTTCAATAGACCGAACTATAGTGATGAATTAGTTTCTAATACTCTCTTATCGGATACGACAATAGCCAGTGAATTATTTGGTTTTGAAACAGGAAAAACCCTCTATAGTGAAGCAACCTATACCTTGAAAAAATCGGCAGACACCAAGGCTTTCATAGCCAATATTAAGCAGACAGTTGATACAGTTAACTGGCAAAATTATCAATTAACCGAGCAAAATCCTGCTCTAAAATCCTATAATCGGAGTATTGTTCTCTTGCAAAAGACGGTCAAACGGCTCTTGATTGGGACAATTATCACAAGCGCTATCGTACTCATCTTGCTCTTGATTTTTAATAGTCAAAGTCGTTTACGTGAATCGGGTGTGCTACTAGCGCTTGGTCGTTCAAAATGGGATATTATGGCTCAGCATATCCTTGAAAATATTCTCTTAGCCCTTCCGGCTTTTGCGGTTGCTAGTCTCTTAGGACAAATGCTGGGACAATCGTTTGCCAACCAGACAGTAGACTCTGTTGCCAAAACAGTACGCGCTGATATATTGAAACAGCTAGGAGGCTATAGTCTTGGTGCAGATAGCCAGACGGACTTGATTATGCAAACAGTCAAGCATTTCCAAGTACAATTCACACCAAGAGAATTGTCTCAGATGTTGGTCGTATGTGCGTGCTTGATTGTAGGTGGTATTCTCGTCGCAAGCATACCGCTGATGTCTTATAAGCCAAAAGATATTTTAACGAAGATTTCATAAGGAGAAGAGTATGTTAGCGATTAAAGATTTATCCTATACCTATGCAAATATTAGTCAGCAATCCGTCTTTCAAAACTTGAATTACCAATTTGAAGAAGGGACTTTTTATTCCATTGTCGGCCATTCAGGAACTGGAAAGACCACCTTATTATCGCTGTTAGCAGGTCTAGATAAGCCAACTTCAGGTCAGGTCTTGCTAGATGGTCAAGATGTCCGAGAAATTGGTTATCAAGCCTATCGCAGAAACCATGTATCCTTGGTTTTTCAAAATTACAACTTGCTAGACTATCTTACTCCTTTGGAAAATATTCGCTTAGTGAATAAAAAAGCTGATCCTCAGGTCTTGCTCGATTTGGGCTTGTCCCAAGAGCAGATTCATCGCAATATCCTTCAATTATCAGGTGGGCAGCAGCAACGGGTAGCTATTGCCCGTTCCCTCGTTTCTGGTGCTAACATCATGCTACTAGATGAACCGACTGGTAATTTGGATGAAGACATTGCAATCGATATTGTAGAGCATCTAAAAACCATTGCCCATGAGGAGAAGAAATGTGTCATTATGGTGACCCATAGCAAGGTCTTGGCCAGTATGGCAGATGTGCAGTTGACCTTGCGCAATGGTCAATTTCGTTGATAAAAGAAAAAAAGAAGAACTGGCTGAATGGAAATAACCGATTCAGCCAGTATTCTTGTGCAAGTCTAGTAATAAAACTTATCTGTACTTTGTCTGTTTTTTGGGTCATAAGCAGAAAGTTTCTTGAAACTAGTGTATAATTAAGAGGGAACTTTTTCAAAAAAGCGAGTAGAGTAGGAAAAGGAGAGCAAGAATGTACAAAATTTTAGTCGTTGAAGACGATGCAACTATCAACCAAGTTATTTGTGAATTTTTAAAAGAACATGGCTACCAAGTGAAGGCAGCAGTAGATGGCAAAGAAGCCCTAAATTATTTTGAACAAGACTGCTTTGACTTGATTCTCTTAGATATTATGCTGCCAACTGTCAGTGGCCTGGATGTTTTAAAAGAAATCCGGAAAACTTCTCAGGTACCAGTGATGATGCTAACAGCTCTTGATGATGAATATACCCAGCTTGTCAGCTTCAACCACTTAATCAGTGATTATGTGACTAAACCGTTTTCACCTCTGATTTTGATGAAACGGATTGAAAATATTTTACGCAGCTCCATCACCTATTCTGAAATTATCATCGATGACTTACGCGTATCCTTAGAAGACTGCACTGTTTATTGGAAAGGGGAGAAAATATCTCCGACCAAGACAGAGTATGAGTTGATCGAAACTCTTGCCAAACGCAAGTACCACCTTGTGACCAGAGAGCAGCTGATGGATGTTATCTGGGGTTATAGCGAATTGGACACGCGGGTTCTGGATAACCACATCAAGAATATTCGGAAGAAGATACCGGGAATTCCTTTGGTGACGATTACTGGTATGGGTTATCAGTTGGGGAGAGATGACTAGTGAAAATCGCTAAAAAACACTTTCTCTTAACAAGTGGCGTGGTCTTTATTGTCGTGACGGCTTTACTGACGACCTTGTACTTTGTCATGCCGATATATTATCAGTCGGTTAAGACTGCAGAAGTAACACGGGAATTTACACAAGTTTCCCAAAGTATTCAAGGAAAGTCTAAAGATGAGATGACGGCTCTTCTGACCTATTACGATAAAAAGAATTTGCGTATGTGGTATGCCTTGACGGATGCGACAGGAAAACTCTACTATCCAAGGGTAGAGACCTCAGATGAAGGGATAGCCGTCCAAGTCAGTCCTTTTATTGCCGCAGATAATGAGCGGGCTCAATTAAAAGAAGTCATCACAGATGGGGACGGTCAAAATTATACTTTAGAAGGCGAATATTCTCTACAACCCGTTTCGGATGCCAGTCAGGTGCTGTTTGAGTTGTCTCCCTATTTGTTGTTCTTTTCTTTGTGTTTAGGTATCAGCCTTTCCTTTGTTTATAGCCGAATTTCGACCAGACGGCTCAAGGAGATTTCTGCGACAACCCGAAAAATGGTGAGCCTATCCCCAGATGTTTTCTGTCAAGTCAATGGAAACGATGAAATTGCGGATTTGGCGCAGGATGTCAATACACTCTATGAAAGTCTCTTGCGCAATATGGAGGCCTTGCGATTGGAAAACGAGAAAGTTGCAGAAAGTGAGCGAAGCAAGGCCGAATTTTTACGGATGACCTCGCATGAACTTAAGACACCGATTGCGGGGATGCTTGGCATTGTAGACGGCATGATTTATGGGATTGGGGATTTTAAGGATCGAGACAAGTACCTCAAAAAATGCCGCGAAATACTGGAAGAGCAGTCCCAGCTTGTCCAATCCATTCTAGCGATTTCCAAATTAGAGATGCAGGATGTAGAAGAAGAAACCAGTGTCTTTTCCTTATCGGATGTCTTGGAAGAGCAGGTTGGATTTTACCAGACCTTGGCTACTGTAGAAGGGTATCACTTTATCGCAAAGCTGTCACCGCTAGAGGTAGAAGGCAATCAAACGTATTTACTCAAGGCTATCAAGAATCTTTTAGACAATGCCTTTCATTATACGAAGGCTGGTGGGGAGATTTTGTTATCCGTAGATGAAAACCAGCTGGTCATTGAAAATGAGGCAGAAAAAATCTTAAGTAAGGAGCAAATCAAGCAGATTTTCCAACCTTTTTATCGACCAGATTACAGTCGTAGCCGTAAGGACGGCGGAACAGGACTAGGTCTCTTTATTGTGCAGCAGATTTTAGAACAGCACCAATTGACCTATCGTTTTGAAGCAATTGATGAGAAGTGGATGCGTTTTAGCATTTTCTTTTAAAGGATAGAAGAAAAGCATAGAAACAGATAAATTTCTATGCTTTTTTGCTGGAAGGAAACATAAAGGGCTCTATAATATCTGTAGTGGGTAAATCCACTGTAGAGATTATGGAGCCTTTTTCAGTGTAGAAAAAAAGTCCCATATGACCTATAATGAAAAGCGATAAAACCATCATTTAGAAAGACTCATATGGAACAACTAAATCTTATCACAAATTTTCTCAAAATGAAAGACAAAAATATCACGATCACTAATGAATGCGACATGGGAACTCACTTAGAACTCCACGGTCACTTGGATTACACAGCCCCTAAATGCCCTTCCTGCAAGGGACAAATGGCTAAGTATGACTTCCAGAAAGCCTCTAAAATCCCCTACTTAGAAACTGCTGGCTACCCACTACTTATCCGCCTTCGAAAGCGTCGTTTCAAGTGCAAGGAATGTGGGAAAATGGCGGTCGCTGAAACTCCTATTGTTAAGAAGAACCATCAAATATCTGTCGCTGTCAACCAGAAAATCGCACAATTACTCATCGAAAAGCAAGCAATGACACATATCGCACACAGACTCTCCATTTCTACATCTACAGTTATTCGAAAACTCAATGAGTTTAAATTTGAAACGGATTGGGATAAGCTTCCAGAAGTCATGTCCTGGGATGAGTATGCCTTCAAGAAAGGGAAAATGAGCTTTATCGCTCAAGATTTTGACACAAATAACATCATCGCTATCCTTGATGGAAGAACGCAAGCAACCATCCGAAATCACTTTCTGAGATACCCTAGACAGGTCAGAAACCGCGTTAAATTCATCACTATGGACATGTTTAGCCCTTACTATCAACTAGCCAAACAACTTTTTCCTCATGCTAAAATCGTGCTTGATCGTTTCCACGTTGTGCAACATCTCAGCCGTGCTATGAACCGTGTCCGCATACAAATCATGAATCAATTCGATAGAAAATCCCAGGAATACCGTGTCTTAAAACGCTACTGGAAACTGGTACAACAAGATAGCCGTAAACTCAGTGATAAACGATTTTATCGCCCTACATTTCGCATGCATTTGACCAATAAGGAAATCTTAGACAAGCTCCTATCCTACTCAGATGAGTTACGACAACATTATGAACTCTATCAACTTCTTTTATTCCATTTCCAAGAGAAGAACTCAGATCATTTCTTTGACCTAATTGAACAAGAAATAGCCACTGTTAACCCTATTTTCCAGACGGTATTTAAGACGTTTCTAAAGGATAAGGACAAGGTTTTAAACGCCTTGGAATTGCCTTATTCCAACGCTAAATTGGAAGCTACCAATAATCTTATCAAAGTCATTAAACGAAATGCCTTTGGTTTCAGGAACTTTGAAAACTTCAAAAAGCGGATTTTGATTGCCTTAAACATCAAAAAAGAGAAGACCAAGTTGGTCCTCTCTAGGTGTTAGCTGACATCTACCCACTACAGTTGACAAAGAGCCACATAAAGAGGCTGAACACTTTGGCTCAGCCCCCGGGGATTCAATAAAAGAAAGCGTCCTTACGACAGTGTAGAATATTGCTAAGCATCATTGGTTAGCAGCAGCTTTCCTGAATTATCGGCTCTGCCTCATTGCAGAAAGATAAGCACAGCCTATCTTTAGAAAATTAGCGTACTAACGTAGAGCCAATAATGGAAATGCTGCAATCAATGCTGATTCCACAATGACATCATCACCTTACATCGAGGCGTGAAATCTACTAAAATTTAAGAATAAAGACCTGACTTAAAGCCTAGACTTATCACAGTGGCGGGACCGCGTTGGATTTTCACCAAACTTCCATATTCCTAAAAGTACTAAAATTAATTTCCTAGCACCTTTATTCTAACACCTTTTTGAGACTTTTACAAGTAATATGAATCGATTTTACTGGAAAATAGGCAGAGAAAGTAAAATTTGAAATAAAAATGACCATTTTCATTGATTTGAAAGCGCTTTTGTGATATAATTCGGATAAGGTACAAAGAGGTACTGTTCATTATGAAGCAATGTGGCTATATGAAACGACTATGACGTGTGTAGAGGAGTAGTGGTTTTTCATGTAGTCGCTTTTCGTTTCCTACAACATTTATAGCAGTAGAAAGGAGAATAAATGTATAAAATTTTTTATAAAACTGAATTGTGCATAGGCAAGGGTGCTTTGAAACAATTGAGCACATACAAGAACGAACATGTCTTGGTTGTGGCAGATCCATTTTTGAAAACGTCTGGTCAGCTGGATACCATCTTAGCAAATCTAGATGCTAGCAATGATGTGGTTGTCTTTACTGACATTGTTCCTGATCCGCCGATTGAAACCGTTGTTGCGGGCATTCAGTCGGCAGGCGGTCGTCCGATTAGCATTGTCTTGTCAATCGGTGGTGGGTCTGCTATTGACGCAGCGAAGGCCATGTATTACTTCGCTAAAAAGCAAGGTATTTTCTCTCAAGCAATTTTAATTGCGATCCCAACAACCAGTGGTACTGGTTCTGAGGTGACAGATTTCTCCATCATCACAGATGCGGAAAAAGGAACCAAATATCCTTTGGTGTCTAGAGAAATCCTGCCAGATGTGGCGGTGTTAGATGCGGATTTGGTCATGTCATTGCCAGCGAATATCACGGCAGATACAGGAATGGATGTGTTGACTCACGCTTTTGAAGCGTATGTCTCCACAAATGCTACTGATTTTTCAGATGCCTTGGCTGAAAAAGCGATTAAATTGGTCTTTGAGTATTTACCAAAAGCTTATAAAAATGGTCAAGACGTGGAAGCACGCGAAAAAATGCACGTAGCTTCAACCCTTGCAGGAATGGCCTTTAACACAGCTTCGCTTGGCTTGAACCACGGAATTGCCCACGCAGCTGGAGCTAAATTCCACATTCCGCATGGTCGTCTCAATAGCATTCTTATGCCACACATCATCCAGTATAATGCAAATGTTATCAACCGAGGCAAGCAGCCAATTCACAAAGAAACCGCTGCTCGTTACCAAGATATTGCTAAATTATTGGGATACAGTGCTTCAAATCCTGCCTTGGGAGTTCGCCAATTGGTGGAAGCTGTTAAGAAATTGCAGAAGCAATTGGAATTACCGACTTCTCTTCGGGAATACGGCATTGCATCTGATGATCTTGCCCAATACAAGGAAGAAATCGCTGAAGCTGCTCTGAAGGATAAATGCACCGCTACCAACCCACGAATTCCAACTTCTTTAGAAGTGTTGAAAATTTTGGAAAATGCCTTTTAGGCTAAGGTTGTTATTTTAATAAATTTAGTATATAATACATAGAGTCTATGTCTTCTATGTATGTGAAGAAGGTAGATAAAGTGGAAGAAAAACAAAGAATGATACAAGAGTATGTGCCGGGGAAACAAGTCACCCTCGCACATCTCATCGCAAATCCAGATGATGTGATTTTTGAAAAACTTGGTTTAATTGTTGAAAATAAGGGAGCAATCGGCATTTTAACGATTACTCCTAGTGAAGCGGCAATTATTGCCGTTGATATTGCAACCAAGGCAGCAGATGTCCAAGTTGGTTTTGTGGATCGTTTTAGTGGTTCTGTCGTCATGACTGGAGATGTTTCATCTGTTGAAGCTGCCTTAGTTGCCGTTCTACAAGGATTAGAGGAAATATTAGGCTTTTCAAGCACAGTTGTGACACGGACTTAAAATAAATAACTGGTAAGGGGAAGTATGAAAGGTAGAATACTCATTGCTGACGATGATCCAATCGTGACACTAGATATAAGACGTATTTTAGAAGAGGCTGATTATGAAGTTGTTGCGGAAGCAACTGATGGATTTGAAGCTATTGAACTTTGTCAAAAATACCGTTCGGACCTAGTTATTATGGATATTAAAATGCCCTTGTTGGATGGTCTAACAGCTACGAAAAAGATACTGGATGATGCTTTGGCTTACGGAGTCATCCTCTTATCAGCTTACGATGATGAGAGTTATGTTCAAAAAGCAAAACACTACGGTGCTAGCGCCTATCTTGTCAAACCCTTGGATGCTAAATCCTTGATTCCAATGGTAGAAGTTTGCATTGAAAAGGGACGCCAATTGCAACAATTGTCGAATGAGATGATTAAATTGTCTAAAAAAATAGATGATCGGATTGTCATTGAAAAAGCTAAAGGGTTGTTGATGGTTCGAGATCAGTTGTCAGAGCCAGAAGCCTTTAAACGCATTCGGACCATTAGTATGCAAAAACGGGTTCCGATGGTTGAAATTGCCCGATTATTAGTTCTGCATGATGAAATATAGAGAAAAAATCAAAAAATTATGCGAGGAGCAGACTAATCTTAGTCAAGAAGATATCGAAACCCTGATTGAGCAGGCAGATTTGCTGATGAAAACGTCAGATTATGCCAGTGAGGATGTCTTTATTGATGTTCGAAATGTTTATTCAGAGCATGCGACGGTTATTTTTCATAAAAAGCCGCAAACCAAAGGGAGCTTGTATGAGAAAACTGTTGTTGGGAGCATTGCTTATCTGCAAAATGAACCAGGAGTGATTCGAACGCTTCACACGGGTGCTCCTTCCATCGGTCTATCTGCTCTTTCTCAAGAAGGGATTCCCATTCAACAGACCGTTCTTCCGATTATGCGAGAAGGTCGAGTGATTGCCACCTTGATTTTGGAAAAAGATATTTCGCCAGATTTTCCTCGTCATTTTTCTTTGAAAACGACAGAGTTTAGTCATCGTGAAGTGGATGATGTCTGTGCAACTATAGACTCTGAGGAATTTGCCTTATTAAAATATATGAATGACGCGGTATTGGTATTTAATCAAGTGGGTCAGTTAATTTATTTTAATCCACAAGCGGCGACTATTTATCGGACAAAGCTTGGCTATATGGATTCCTTGGAAGGCATGCACTATGATAATTTGGTGCTTGAGAAAAATATCTTTGCAGATATTTGCGCAGCAAGTAATGACCTTACAGATACTTACTCTGTATCGGCAGAAGTGCAGTACGGGACAAACTGCTTTTCGATTAACCAATATGTAGTCCGTGAAACTCAATCGTTGGTGATGATTTGCAAAGATATTAGCGAGTTGAAACGATTGGAAGCACACTTGTCGCTTGAGCGAACATCGATTCGTGAGATGAATCACCGTGTGAAAAATAATCTGCAAACCGTTGTTTCTCTTTTACGTTTGCAAGCGCAGAAAAGTCAGGATAAGGATGTTAAGAAAAACTTAGCTGATAGTGTCAATCGAATTCTATCCATTTCTATGACACATGAACTGTTATCCTTGCAAAAAAATGACGAGATTTCTGTTGAAAAATTATTGGAAGGTGTTGTGAGCAATGTCCAGCGTTGTTTCAGTGAACGGTTGGATATTAAACTTAGCTGTGATTTAGATTCAAGGATTTATTTAGATAGTAGTCGAGCAACGGCTCTAGCCTTGGTTGTGAATGAATTGCTACAAAACAGTTATGACCATGCTTTTGAAACAATAAAGCAAAAAAATCCGGAAATTCATTTGCAAATCACATTAGATAATGATATAATAGAAGTACGAGTAATCGACAATGGAAGCGGTTACGATGTCAATCGTTCTTTCGAGGATCATCTCGGTTTGATGATTGTTGAACGATTTGTAAAAAGTAAATTGTCTGGTAAGTTATCTGTGCGGTCGAGCCAGCGCGGTACAAGGACAATCATTACATTTAAATATAATAGAATAGACTAACAATGATGTCGGTCTTAAAAGCAATGACGCTTGAAGAGTATGAGTAAACTAGGTTTATTTGTATTTCTTTGAGCGTCTTTTTTTGGAGGTTCGTAGCATGTCGGATAAGATTTTAAGTGTGGGGCTTGACCTTGGAACTGCAACTACACAGCTCGTTTTATCTGAGTTAACCATTGAGAATATCTCCTCTCTTTTCACCGTTCCGCGTGTGTGTATTACAGATAAGAAAGTTCTTTATAAGAGCGATATTATCTTTACACCGATTTCTGACCAACTCTTGATTGAGGTGGATAAGATTAAGGACTTTGTGTTGACAGAGTACGCGAAGGCTGGGATTGAGAAAAAAGATATTCAAATGGGGGCCGTGATTATCACGGGAGAAACAGCTCGGAAAGAGAATGCTAGTCATGTTTTACAGGCTTTAAGTGGATATGCAGGTGACTTTGTTGTCGCAACTGCGGGTCCTGACCTAGAGAGCATTATAGCAGGAAAAGGAGCTTGCAGTCACCAATATTCTCAGGAACACCACACTTCTGTTGCCAATATTGATATTGGAGGTGGAACGTCAAACTTAGCCGTTTTCCGTGAGGGAGATTTGATTGATACAGGATGTTTTGACATTGGAGGACGCTTAATCAAGCTAAATCCAGAAACACATCGGATCACTTATATCGCTCCTAAGCTGAAAGAGATTATTGCTGAAAAGCAATGGAAGCTACACGAAGGAGAAGTGGTTTATCGAGAGCACTTAGATGCACTAATTCAGATTTTGGTTGAAGTTCTGGAGCAGTCTGTCGGTATCGATAATCACAGTCCTTATTATGAAATGCTTCAAACCAATCATGGTTTGAAATTGAATTATGAAATCAAATGCGTATCCTTCTCGGGAGGGGTAGCTGATGCGATTTTAGAAACAACTCCAGTCAATGAATTTCAATATGGAGATATTGGTATTTTGCTTGGACGCGCTCTTCGTCAATCAAAGATTTTTGAAGAAAAGAGAGTGATCAAGTCGGCAGAAACGATCCGTGCAACCGTTGTCGGCGCTGGTAGCCATACAACGGATATTAGCGGAAGTACCATTACCTATATTGCAAATGTTTTGCCTATCAAGAATGTTCCTGTGTTGAAATTGGCTTCTACAGACGAAAAAGAAGACAAAGACACTCTAAGAGAGATTATCAAGGACAAGGTTGGCTGGTTTACATTGGAAAATGAAGTGCAACAAATTGCTCTTGCTATCAATGGAGAAAATAGCCCTAGCTTTGTTCGAGTGGTTGAATATGCAGAGGCGATTATAGGTGGTATGCAAGAAAGTATTGCAAAGAATATTCCATTACTGGTTGTAGTTCGCGAAGACATGGCAAAGGTTCTGGGTCAATGTCTATATGCACAGTTACCAAAGGATTATCCATTTGTCTGCATCGACTCAGTTGATGTGCAAAATGGAGATTATATCGACATTGGAAATCCCGTAATCGAAGGATCGGTCTTGCCAATTGTTGTGAAAACATTGGTCTTTAACTAAGGTATAAAAAAGGAGGAAATATTAAATGATTTTGAAAACAAAATTATTTGGTAGAGTTTACGAATTCAAGTCAGTCAAAGAAGTGCTGGCTAAGGCAAATGAGTATAAATCAGGTGACCAATTGGCTGGTGTAGCTGCTGGTTCTGCTGAAGAACGTGTCGCTGCTAAAGTTGTTTTGGCACAGTTGAAACTGTCTGATTTATTCAACAACCCAGTGGTTCCTTATGAGGAAGACGAAGTAACACGGATCATTATTGATGATGTGAACTTACGTACTTATGAGAAGATTAAAAACTGGACTGTTCAAGATTTGCGTGAATGGATTTTGGATAACAATACAACGAACGTTGATATTCAATGGATTTCTCGTGGTTTGACATCAGAAATGGTTGCCGCAGTTGCAAAACTTATGACCAACCTAGACTTGATTGTCGGAGCACAAAAAATTATCATTACGAAGAAAGCCAATACAACGATTGGTGTTCCAGGGACATTCTCATCTCGTTTGCAACCAAACCATACGACAGACGATCCAGACGGAATTATGGCGTCTACAATGGAAGGTTTTGCCTATGGATGTGGAGATGCTCTTCTAGGATTGAATCCTGTTGATGATTCAGTAGAGAGCACAAAACGTGTCCTTCATAAATTTAATGACTTTATCGAAGAGTTCAAGATTCCAACGCAACACTGTGTGCTAGCACACGTTACTACTCAGATTGAAGCGATGAACCAAGGTGCTCCAACTGGACTTGTTTTCCAATCTATCGCTGGTTCTGAAAAAGGAAATGAAGCTTTCGGATTTACAGCAGCAACAATCCAAGAAGCTCGTGATACAGCGCTTAAAGTTGGTTCTGCTGCTGGACCAAACGTCATGTATTTTGAAACGGGTCAAGGTTCTGAGTTGTCCTCTGACGCTCACCATGGTGCTGACCAAGTGACAATGGAAGCTCGCTGTTACGGTTTTGCAAAACGCTTTGATCCATTCCTAGTGAATACCGTAGTAGGATTTATCGGTCCTGAATACTTGTACGATTCAAAACAAGTTATCCGTGCAGGTCTTGAAGACCATTTCATGGGTAAATTGACAGGTATCTCAATGGGATGTGACATCTGCTACACGAACCACATGAAGGCGGACCAAAATGACGCAGAAAACTTGTTAGTATTGCTTGGAGCTGCTGGTGTTAACTACATCATGGCAATCCCTCACGGCGATGATATCATGTTGAACTATCAAACAACAGGATACCATGAAACAGCAACTATGCGTGATCTACTAGGCAAACGTCCAATCAAAGAATTTGAAGAGTGGATGGAAAAGATGGGCTTGATGGAAAATGGACATCTAACTGCAATTGGTGGAGATGGTTCAATCTTCATGAAATCAAATTAGTTAGGAGGAAATCATTGTGGATGAATTGCAATTAAAAGAGATGATTCGCTCCCTTTTGAGCGAAATGGATACAAAAGAAGTGGCTGAAGCTCCAGCTGCACCGGTAGAAGTTGAAAAACCGGTTGAAGTAGAAGCAAAAGGTCTGCCTGACTGTGAAGCAACTGTGATTGAAGATGGGATGATTCCAGATATCACAGAAGTAAATATTCAGGAACAATTTTTAGTACCGAATGCCATTAACGAAGAAGCTTATCGTAAGATTAAAAAATTTACCCCAGCTCGTCTTGGTTTGTGGAGAGCTGGAAATCGCTATAAAACGCAATCAATCTTGCGATTTAGAGCAGACCATGCGGCTGCGCAGGATGCGGTATTCTCCTATGTATCAGAGGATTTCGTAAAAGAAATGGGCTTTATCCCTGTGCAAACAATGGCTTCTTCAAAAGATGAGTATTTAACGCGTCCAGACCTTGGTCGTGTCTTCTCAGAAGAGCAACAACAATTTATCAAAGAAAATTGTGCTCATAATCCAAAAGTACAAATCATTGTCGGAGATGGACTAAGTTCTTCTGCGATTGAAGCCAATGTAAAAGACTTCTTGCCAGCCCTTAAACAAGGTTTGAAGATGTTTGGATTAGACTATAGTGAAGTACTCTTTATCAAACATGCTCGGGTTGCTGCAATGGACCAAATTGCTGATTTGACAGGTGCAGAAGTTGTCTGTATGTTAGTCGGTGAACGTCCAGGTCTTGTAACGGCAGAATCTATGAGTGCTTACTTGGCTTACAAACCAACGGTTGGTATGCCAGAAGCGAAACGTACGGTTTTATCAAATATTCAAAAAGGTGGAACACCAGCTGTTGAAGCTGGAGCTTATGTAGCTGAAATCATTAAGAAAATCCTTGAAAACAAAAAATCAGGGGTTGACTTGAAATAATTTTTAGGAGGACATTGTTTTGAAAAATGAACGTTTAGGCGCAAGCGTATTAAGTGCTTTAGTTATTTCAAATGTAGATGCTGGACTTGCAGCGTCCCTTGAGTTGAAACCTCATCACAGAAGTCTTGGAATTGTGACTTCTGACTGCGATGATGTAACTTATGTAGCCTTGGATGAGGCTACAAAAGCAGCGGATGTGGAAGTTGTGTATGCACGCAGTATGTATGCTGGTGCAGGGAATGCTTCTACAAAACTTGCTGGTGAAGTGATTGGTATTATCGCTGGTCCAAACCCAGAAGAAGTTCGTAGCGGTCTTGATGTAGCTGTTTATGAAATTGAAAATGGTGCTAGCTTCTACAGTGCTAACGATGATAACAGCGTACCATACTTTGCTCATTGTGTATCTCGTGCGGGATCTTACCTTTCAGAAGGTGCAAATGCAACAGAGGGTACAGCGATTGCTTATTTGATTGCTCCTCCAGCAGAAGCAATGGTCGGCTTAGATGCAGCTTTGAAAGCGGCAGATGTCCAAGTAGGTGCCTTCTATGGCCCACCAAGTGAAACAAACTTTGCCGGTGGCTTGTTAGTCGGATCTCAATCAGCTTGCCGTGCAGCATGTGATGCTTTTGCAAAAACAGTAGTAGCAGTGGCTAACGATCCAAAAAGCTATTAAACATTAGGGGTTGATTAGATGACAAAAAGAGCACTCGGTTTAATTGAAGTAAAAGGTTATCTAGGTGCTGTGGTTGCCGCAGATGCAGCAGTAAAAGCAGCCAATGTGTCATTGCTTAATATTGAAACTGTTAAGGCAGGGTTAAATACTGTTCAATTAGTAGGTGATGTGAGTGCTGTTAAGGCAGCAGTAGATGCGGCAGTAGATGCAGTCCACGATAAGCCATATTATTTAGCGAGCCATGTTATTCCTCGGTTGGATGACCAGACCCATATTCTTTTTAGAACAAAACGAACTGAAAAGAAAGAGGTTGTTGAGGAAACGGCATCACTCGCTGAAACCCCAGAACTACTCGACGAGCTTGTTTCTCAAGAAAATACCGAATCGATTGAAGTAGAAAGTGTGGAAGTTGTTTCCGCACCGGAACCTAAAAAGGAAGTGGCAATCGTCGAAACAAGTAGCGAAGTTCCTAAGTTTTCTAGAGAAGAATTGGGGAAATTAAAAGTTGTTAAACTACGGAGTATTGCCTACCGTGAAAAAGAAATTGATTTGTCAAAGAAAGAGATTAAGTTTGCGAATAAACGCCTGTTGATTGAAGCTTTGATGAAAATTACCAGAAAGGAGTAATCGTGAATGTTTTTAGAAGATAAGGATTTAGTTTCGATTCAAGAAGTGCGTAACTTAATTCGTGAAGCAAAACGTGCACAAGAAGAATTGGCTCAAATGAGTCAAGAACAGATTGATACAATTGTAAAAGTCGTTGCGAAAGCTTGCTATGACGAGCGTGAACGCTTGGCTAAAATGGCAGCAGAGGAAACTGGCTTTGGTCGTTGGGAAGACAAGGTGTTGAAAAATGCTCTTGCTTCCAAGGGAATTCTTGAAGAAATCAAGGATATGCGAACTGTCGGTATCTTGTCTGATGACAAAGAAAATAAGGTGACTGAAGTTGCAGTTCCAGTTGGGGTGATTGCAGGATTGATTCCATCAACAAATCCAACCTCAACAGTTATCTACAAAGCCTTGATTGCCTTGAAAGCTGGAAATAGTATCGTATTTTCTCCACACCCAAATGCTTTGAAGAGTATTGAAGCAACGGTAGAAGTCATCAATCGTGCAGCTAAAAGTGCAGGTTGCCCAGATGGAGCTGTTGGAGTGATTCATCGTGTATCTATCCAAGCGACAAATGAGTTGATGAAACACAAAGATACAAACTTAATCTTAGCAACTGGTGGAACAGCCATGGTAAAAGCGGCTTATTCATCAGGAACTCCTGCGATTGGGGTAGGACCTGGTAATGGCCCAGCCTTTATCGAACGTACAGCGGATGTGCCAAAAGCGGTTCGCCAAATCTTGGATTCTAAAACCTTTGATAATGGTGTCATTTGTGCATCAGAACAATCCATCATTGTTGAAGAAGATATGAAAGCAACAGTTGTAGCAGAATTTAAGAAACAAGGGGCTTACTTTGTACCAGCTGAAGATGCGAAAAAATTGGGAGCTTTCATCATCTTACCTAGCGGTGCTATGAATCCGAAGATGGTAGGGAAAACTCCTCAAGTCATCGGTAAATTAGCCGGAATTTCAGTACCAGAAGATGCTCGTGTCCTCATTGCTGAAGAAACAGGTGTTGGCAAACAACATCCATATTCAATGGAAAAATTGGCACCAGTTTTAGGCTTCTATACTGTGAAAGATTGGGAAGAAGCATGTAAACTCAGTATGAAAATCCTTCATCATGAAGGGGTTGGTCATACCATGGCTATCCATACTAAGGATGAAAGCATCATTCGTGAATTTGCTCTGAAAAAACCAGTTTCTCGCTTGCTTGTCAATACACCAGCAGCCTTAGGTGGTGTTGGAGCTACGACTGGGTTGTTCCCTGCCTTTACGCTTGGCTGTGGAGCTGTCGGCGGAAGTGCAACTTCTGATAATGTAAGCCCACGAAATCTCTTTAATATTCGTCGTGTTGCTTATGGTACGACAGAATTGTGTGACTTGCGTCAAGCAGAGAATATGGCTGTTTCAGTCAAAGAAGAACTTCCAGCTTCAGTTGATGAAGAGAAATTGGTTGAACTTCTCGTACAACGTGTACTTTCAAAACTAGATAAATAACAATAATAGTATCGGAGGAAAACAAAAATGGCAAATGCAAATGCACTAGGAATGGTAGAAACAAGAGGACTTGTAGGCGCAATCGAAGCAGCTGATGCAATGGTAAAAGCAGCTAACGTTACTTTGATTGGTAAAGAACAAGTAGGTGCAGGACTTGTAACAGTTATGGTACGTGGAGATGTTGGTGCGGTTAAAGCAGCAACAGATGCAGGGGCAGCAGCAGCCGAAAACGTAGGTGATTTGGTATCTGTTCATGTAATCCCACGTCCACACGCAGAAGTTGAAGTGATTTTACCTGCTGGAAGCAGCAACGAATAATCTATTAACCATAAAAATAAATAAGAATAAGAAATAATCGTACTATCGGAGGAAAACAAAAATGGCAAATGCAAACGCACTAGGAATGGTAGAAACAAAAGGACTTGTAGGCGCAATCGAAGCAGCTGATGCAATGGTAAAAGCAGCTAACGTTACCTTGATTGGGAAAGAACAAGTAGGTGCAGGACTTGTAACAGTTATGGTACGTGGAGATGTTGGTGCAGTAAAAGCAGCAACAGATGCAGGAGCAGCAGCAGCCGAAAACGTAGGTGATTTGGTATCTGTTCATGTAATCCCACGTCCACATGCAGAAGTTGAAGTGATTTTACCAAAATAAAATTTCAGTTTGATTGATGTTACAGATAAGCTATCAAATCCGTTTGTGACTAGGTAGCTTATCGTAACAAAATCGGTAGAAGGATGTGAATACATGTCAGTTCTTACAGAAGCAAAGATTAGAAAGTTGTTTAGAGAGTCTGGCATTTTGGAAAGTGGTGTCTTTGAATTAGCAAGGCATGAAAAATTGACCCCAGCTGCCAGAGGATTTCTAAATGACCATCATATCAAGGTGGTTAATTCTAATCAGCAAAAAGGGAGAGCATCTGTATCACAATATGAAGTAAAGAAAGAGCCTATTACCAATATTGAAGACTCTGTTGTGTATCCGCTACTGTTTAGATTAACCAGATTATATAGCTATTTTTTAAAGAGCCAAAGAGAATTACATTTGGCTTTCCAAGATGAGAAGTGTGATCAAGTAGGCATTTTATTGTCCATTCTTGAAAAAATCGTGGGACATCATATCTTAGATGATATTTCAGACTATCACACTACATTACTGTCACATGTAGAACTCCAAGCGATTCGAATTAGCAAACAATTGGATCAACAAACGGTGATGATGAATTATCAAGAACCGCTTTGGCGTTTGGTAGGTTATGAGACCTATCTTGAAACCTGTCTACTACGAAAAGAAATTGAGCTTGTAGCAGATGCTGATAGAGATATATTTGCTGGCAAGGTGTCTCAATTACTAAAATCCATTGAAGTTTTACTGTGGTTGATAGCTAGTGAATAACGAGAAAGGAGGTCTGAAATGTCATTAGATCAATTAGTTGATAAGATTGTAGCAAAAATTCACGATGAATTAGATGCAAAAGGAAGTTTTGAAGTGGAAGCTAGTGGACGTCATGTCCATTTGAGCCAAAAAGATTTGGATGCTTTATTTGGTCCAGGCTACCAACTAACGAAAGTGAAGGATTTGTCTCAACCGGGACAATATGCCTGCCAAGAACGTTTGACCTTGATTGGTCCGAAAGGTTCCTTCCATAATGTTGTTATTTTAGGACCTGTGCGTAAGGAATCTCAAGTTGAGGTTTCATTGACAGACTGTCTGCAGTTAGGGACTAAAGCGCCAATTCGTGAAAGTGGCGATATTGAAGGAACACCTGGGGTAGTCTTAGCCAATGGCAATAAGGTCGTGTCCCTTGACAAGGGCTTGATTGTAGCTAAACGGCATGTGCATATGACACCAGAAGATGCAGCTCGTGCAGGTGTTGAAAACCATGAAATTGTGCAAGTCAAGGTTGAAGGGGAACGTCCGTTGATTTTTGATGATGTCGTGATTCGTGTTAGCCCTAAATTTGCAACCTATATGCACATTGATTATGATGAAGCCAATGCTTGTGGCTTTAAAAAAGGAATGCGCGGTCACATTATCAAGAAAAAATAGGACCTAGAGAGGCTATAAGGAATGGAAAATTTAGACAAACTTGTCCAACTAATTACAGACCGTTTGTTAGAAAACCTCCAAGATGGGCCTAATGAAACATCTGTTTATTTGATTGGAAAAGATCGGACAGATGCTCTATTGGTTGAAAATGGCTACCGTGTAGTCAACAATTGTGAATGTGCCGATGCTGTAGTTGTCGATTGTTTAACCTTGGATGCGTTTTTGAGAATTGCATCACTCTGTCCTGCCAATGAAGTGGAATCAAATCTCTTGACCAGTTTATTGGATGGCAAGCCAGTGTATGTGTCTCTTGAAACCTTTAACGTTGAGCAGTATAAGCACTCTGCACGGTCACGTTTGTATCGTGAATTAGTAGAGCAAAAAGTAAAATTAGAGAAATACGGTGTTCAATTTTATCGAGAAAATCAATTGCTTAGTATTTTAGGAACTCAATTAGCTGAAAAAGAAGAAGCTGCTCCTCAAAAGTTGGAGAGAAAAGCCGCAAGTCCAAAAGGTAAGACAAATCTTATCACGGAAGCAAAACTTCAAGCAATGGACTTGAGCGAGGGTGATTCCTTTGTCATCGAAAAAGGAATGATTGTCACTGCACTAGCAAAAGATTATTTAAAACGGCATAAAATTAGAATTGTAAAATAAAGGAGTTAGGATATGTTTGTTGGAAAAGTAAAAGGAAGTCTATGGGCTACTAGGAAAGATGAAAAATTGAATGGTTTGAAATTTTTAGTAGTCGAAAGACAGCTAAATGAACATCAAACAGATCCTGCTCTAGTTATTGTAGCAGATTGTATCGGGGCTGGAGAAGGAGATCTAGTCATGGTAACAACTGGCAGTTCTGCACGTGTAAGTCTCACAAAAGAGGATGTTCCAGTAGATATGGTCGTTGTGGCGATTATTGATAAGGTAGAATATCCTGACGAGTAAAAATATCAGGAGATATGTAGATTATGAGTATAAATGAAATTATCATTTACATCATGGTCCTATTTATGATTGTCGGTGCAGTTGATAAGTGTATCGGTGGAAAATTAGGACTAAGTGAAAAGTTTGAAGAAGGTATTATGGCAATGGGAGCCTTGGCGCTCTCTATGGCAGGGATTATGGTTGTGGCACCGCTTCTGGCAGATGTGTTAAAACCAGTGATTGTTCCTTTATATGGTTTGGTGGGAGCAGATCCATCTATTTTTGCAACGACTTTCATTGCAAATGATATGGGTGGAGCACCGCTTGCACTTAAATTAGCTGAAAATCCAGCTGTTGGGAACTTTGCGGCTTATGTATTGGGTTCTATGATGGGACCAACCATTGTGTTTACAATTCCAGTTGCCTTAGGAATTATTGAAAAAGAAGATAGACCTTTGCTTGCACGAGGAATCTTGTACGGTCTTGTAACCGTTCCTGTTGGTTGCTTGATTGGTGGAATTTTGGTTCCAGGTTTAGATTTTGGAACACTGCTTGTGAACTTGATTCCTATCATCATCGTGTCTGCCTTGATTTTCCTAGGCTTGGTTCTTGCACCAGATGGTATGATTAAAGGATTCGAAGTCTTTGGACAAATCATTGTTGTCATTGCAACGCTTGGTCTTGCTTTTGGGGCTGCACAATTGTTGACTGGAAATGAATGGCTGATTAATTTGTATCCATCAGGAGCAGATACGTTAAAAGAAGCCTTTGAGGTTGTCGGTTCTATCGCTGTAACGTTAGCAGGAGCCTTTGGACTTGTGGCTGTCTTTACAAAAGTAGCCAACAAACCATTGTCAGCTATCGGAAAATCATTAGGAATGAATGAAGTAGGGGCTGCAGGTCTTGTTGCATCACTTGCTAATAACATCGCAATGTTCCAAATGTTAAAAGACATGGACAAACGCGGAAAAATCATCAACGTTGCCTTTGCAGTATCTGCATCATTTGTTATCGGTGACCACCTTGGATTTACAGCTGGTCAAAATTCAGA
Organism: Streptococcus himalayensis; assembly: GCF_001708305.1. Taxonomy (NCBI): domain Bacteria; kingdom Bacillati; phylum Bacillota; class Bacilli; order Lactobacillales; family Streptococcaceae; genus Streptococcus; species Streptococcus himalayensis. Next base: position 1,782,425 of record NZ_CP016953.1, on the reverse strand, counting down.
AATGATTGTACCGATGATGGTTGGTAAATTAGTTGGTGGTATTACAGCTGTCTTGCTTGCCTTTGTATTGACTAAAAAAGAAGCCTAACAACTAGGGAGGAATCATAAATTATGGCAGATGTAAATCGTACTGAACTAGAATCATTGGTTCGTAAAATTTTATTAGAAGAATTGCTCGCTAAAAAAGGAGCTAAACAAGTCGGAAAATCAGGTGTTGCTTCGATCGCCCTTCCAAGCTTAGATGTGCGTCCTGAGGATCGCCTAGATACTGGAAACCCAACAGATAAGGTCTATACTCGCGACTTGCTTGATTTAAAAGAAAGTCCACGTCTTGGTCTAGGACTGATGACTATGGAAGATACGACTTTCCCATGGCACCTTGATTACGATGAAGTGGATTATGTGATTGAGGGACAATTGGATATCGTGGTAGGAGATGAAGTCCTATCTGCTGGTCCTGGAGAAATTCTCTTCATTCCAAAAGGCAGTGATATTAAATTCTCTGTAAAAGGAAAAGCTCGCTTTATCTATGTAACATATCCTGCTGATTGGCAAAATCAATAGGATGGTTTTAGAAAATACAGTTTGATACTAAAATAACTACCAAAGAGGATGGGAATGCCATCCTCTTGATTTTTGCATGGATGTAGAAAATTAGGCTCTATACTTTCTGTAGTGGGTAAATCCCCTGTAGAGATTATGGAGCGGTTACATTCTATCTAATGAAACTTAAAATAGCTCGAATGTAAATGATCTTTTATCGACTAACAACCATGTCATTCGTTGAAAAATCTTCTATTTGCTTTGTCTATAATTATTTATTTTATAGTAAAAAATAAATAATTATAGACAAAGGGACTCTTTTTGAAATTTAATGATTATTAACTCTATTTTTGAATGGTTAAGTGTGTGTGGGGGGTATATACATTCTCTGTTATAATTCTAATATGTTGTAATTACGAATGTAGATTCAAAGAAATAATAAAATTCTGACTATAAGAATTGACAATTATTGATGGATATGATAAAATAAAGTAGATTCTGGACTTGAAGGGAGTGAAAAAAATGTCAAAAACAGTAGTACGTAAAAATGAGTCTCTTGATGATGCTCTTCGTCGTTTTAAACGCGCTGTTACTAAAGCTGGTACTCTTCAAGAAACACGTAAACGTGAATTCTATGAAAAACCTTCTGTAAAACGTAAACGTAAATCAGAAGCAGCTCGTAAACGTAAAAAATTCTAATAAGCGTGTATTAGAGAGTGAAAAGTAGGAAATGTCCTACTTTTTTCTATTTTTTTAAAATAAAAAAGGAAAAACTCTTGCATTTTGTTCCAAAGTATGCTAATATTATCTATGGTTTGAAAAAACTGCCTAAGACAGTAGGGGAGCTCGACTCATAAACATCCTACCGAGGACAAAACGTATCAAAAAGAAGCGTATTGTACTTTCGTGTCTAGGTTTGGGCGCGTTTTTCTTTTGAAAAATTCCCAAGCAAAATAATTACGGAGGTGAAACACTAAATGAGTGAAGCAATTATTGCTAAAAAAGCGGAACTAGTTGACGTAGTAGCTGAAAAAATGAAAGCTGCTGCATCTATCGTCGTTGTTGACGCTCGTGGTTTGACAGTTGAGCAAGATACCGTTCTTCGTCGCGAACTTCGTGGAAGTGAAGTTGAGTACAAAGTTATTAAAAACTCAATCTTGCGTCGTGCAGCTGAAAAAGCTGGACTTGAAGAACTTGCATCTACTTTTGTTGGACCATCTGCTGTAGCATTTTCTAATGAAGATGTTATTGCGCCAGCGAAAATCTTGAACGACTTTTCTAAGACAGCTGAAGCACTTGAAATCAAAGGTGGTGCCATTGAAGGTAAAGTTTCTTCTAAAGAAGAAATCCAAGCCCTTGCAGCATTGCCAAACAGAGAAGGTATGCTCTCTATGCTCTTGTCTGTACTTCAAGCACCAGTGCGCAACGTTGCACTTGCAGTCAAAGCAGTTGCAGAAAGCAAAGAAGACGCAGCTTAATCTGCGCAGCGTAGCCTAGCTACGACAATTTATATAAAAAAACATATTTGGAGGAAATAACAATGGCATTGAACATTGAAAACATTATTGCTGAAATTAAAGAAGCTTCAATCCTTGAGCTTAACGATCTTGTAAAAGCTATCGAAGAAGAATTTGGTGTAACTGCGGCTGCTCCTGTAGCAGTTGCTGCAGCTGGAGCTGCTGACGCTGGAGCTGCTAAAGATTCATTTGATGTTGAATTGACATCAGCTGGTGACAAAAAAGTCGGCGTTATCAAAGTTGTACGTGAAATTACAGGTCTTGGTCTTAAAGAAGCAAAAGAACTTGTTGATGGAGCACCTGCATTGGTTAAAGAAGGTGTTGCAACTGCAGAAGCTGAAGAAATCAAAGCTAAATTGGAAGAAGCTGGAGCTAGCGTAACTCTTAAATAATAGAGTATTGAGCAATAGCTAAAAAACCGTTACTAATAGTAGTAGCGGTTTTTCTATACTCTTTTTCTCTCTTCTACGAATAAAGTAGTGAGGAGGTTTTTTTATGTATAGTATTTCACTAAAAGAGGATTCGCTCTTACCAAGAGAACGATTGCTGGAACAAGGGCCAGAAGCATTGAGTAATCAGGAACTATTGGCTATTTTGCTAAGGACAGGGAGCAAGAAGGAAACGGTCTTTCAAATTTCTCAGCAGTTATTAGCTCGCTTATCTAGTCTAGCAGATTTACGGACAATGACTTTGCAGGAACTAAAAAATATTCCTGGAATTGGACAAATTAAAGCAATTGAATTGCAGGCTATGATGGAGATGGGGCGTCGAATTTGCAAGGCAGAGATGATCGAAAAAGAGCAAGTGGTGAGTAGCAGAGCTCTAGCTTTAAAGATGCAACAGGAATTGGGCTATAAAAAACAAGAGCATCTTGTAGCCCTGTATCTGAATCCTCAAAATCACATCATTCATCAACAGACTATTTTCATAGGGAGTGCGACCAGAAGTTTAGCGGAACCAAGAGAAATTCTACATTATGCAATCAAGCACATGGCGACCTCGGTCATTTTGGTTCATAATCATCCTTCTGGAGCTGTGCAACCAAGTCAAAATGATAATCTGGTGACCGAACAAGTAAAAAAAGCCTGCGACATGATGGGAATCGTTTTGCTCGATCACCTCATTGTTGCAGACAAACGGTATTATAGCTATCGTGAAGAAACCGACTTGCTCTAAAATTGATTAACGATATAATCAAATAGGGCTAATTCTTTTGGACGGTTATCAAAGAGAAACTCTGGGTGCCACTGAACGCCTAAAAAAGGGGTTCCATCTGTTGTTGTAACAGCTTCGATAATCCCGTCCTTAGGATCGTAAGCAATGATTTTCAGATTAGAAGCAAGATCCTTAATACTTTGGTGGTGGAAGGAGTTGATGTGTGAGATTTCTCCGTAAATCTCTCTAAGAATATTGTCAGGAGCTGTCGCTAGGCGTTGGCTAGTGTACTCTGCAGAACTATCCTGCCAATGATCTTCAATATCCTGATGAAGGGTTCCACCCATAGCCACATTAAAGAGTTGGGTTCCACGGCAAACGGTAAAAATGGGCTTATTTTGCCGTCTTGCTTCTTCGATTAAGGCTAATTCAAAGATATCGCGAGAAAGAAGATAGTCATCGCTTTCAATCGTTTGGGCTTCGCCATAGAATTCTGGTCGGACATTTTGCCCACCAGTAAGGATGAGTTTATCAATCATACTCACATATTCTTGGGCCGTTTCTTGATCGCCAATAGGAAGGATAATCGGAATACCTCCGACTTTTCGGACTCCTTCGACAAATCCTTTAGCAGCATAGCTCATCAATGCAAATTCCTCATCAGGATTGAGGCGTTCATTTCCAGAAATTCCGATAATTGGTTTTTTCATACAGATTGATTCTCGTTTCTAATCCTCTTTTTTCATAAAGTAGAGGAGAGTTTGGAGTTCACTCGTTAAATCGACATATTGAACGACAACATCCTTTGGAACTTGTAGGTGAACAGGAGAGAAACTCAGAATTCCCTTGACACCTGAATCGGTCAAAATCGTTGCGACTTCCTGCGCTTTGACGCTAGGAACTGTTAGAATAGCCGTTTTGACATCTGTTTGGCTTAATTTTTCTTTGATTTGGGAAATGCCATAAATCGGAATTCCATCTGGAGTTGTTGTTCCGACTTCTGGATGGTCATCGGTGTCAAAAGCAATGACAATCTTCATTTTATTGCGTTCGTGAAAACGATAGTATAAAAGTGCATGTCCCATATTGCCAATCCCAACCAGCATCACATTGGTGATGGAATTGTCATTGAGCAAATCGGCAAAGAAATTCATCAATTTTTTGACATCATATCCAAACCCACGACGCCCTAATTCTCCAAAATAAGAAAAATCACGGCGTACAGTTGCAGAATCAATTCCAATAGCATCGGCAATTTGTTTGGAATTGGCTTTTTCTATTTTTTCTGCATTGAATCGTTTAAAAATACGATAGTACAGAGATAGACGTTTGGCTGTTGCACGAGGAATTGTTGTATTCTTTTCTAATTTCATATTATCCCTCCAAATGATTCTAATACTATTGTATAGAAAGTTTGTGAAAATTGCAACTATAATCAAAAAAATTGTGAAAATTTCGCAAGTAACGAGAAGATCTCATACCTACGATCGTTTCATCAATCTGGATATAAAATAGAATGGATAAAAAAGAAGTTGGGTTTGAACTCCCAACTTCTTGTTTGTGGATTAGTGTTTAGCTGCTGATGCGAATTCTTCTTTTGAGAAAGCTTCGTCAATGATTGCTTTTAATTCAGCAGCAGAAGCTTGCATTTTTTGAGTTTCAGCATCGTTCAATGGGATGTTTACTGCACGAACGATACCGTGTGCACCA